>NZ_JAIWYK010000065.1:0-87037 GCF_022030075.1 Anoxybacillus sp. LAT27 | reverse complement strand
GAAGGAGGATAACATCCGCTTGCACTTCTGGGGAGTTGCAAGCCCACGACTTTAGTCGTTGGGTAGTTGACACTAAATGAAAAAGTATGGAGGATGCGTATGTTTTTATCATTATTATTATCGGTTATGACAGCGCTTTTGTTCAATGGGGATACTTGCACAAAAAAATTAGAGGAAGCAAACGTACAACTATGTGGCAAAGAAGATGGAGATTGGGTGCGTCATTTTACGCTTCACGTCGGTCAACAGACGTATGCGTTTCCGGAATGGGAGCATGTCAATGATCCGAAGGCGATTCCGCAATTGCATTCGGTAGATGTCACAAAAGATGGAAAAGAAGATATTGTCGTTTTTCTCGTGAAAGCGCGCGGCAACGGCACGTATAAAAACGAAGTGCACGTATTTGCCCATCACGAAAACGGGATAGAAGAAATGATCGTCGAAGATCCGCGCACCGTTGTTTTGAAGAGCGTGAAGATGAGGGAAACAGACGAAGGAACAGAGCTGATTATCGATCATGTGCACGCGCTCATTCCGTATAACCGTCAAGGCGAGAAAGGCGTCAAAGTGACGTTCGATCGCTTTTTAAAATACGCGCTCGATAAACAAAAACTGAAGGCCGTATTACTTCTCGAACGAAAAAAAGGGGAATACATCGGCAGTTTAATCGTCACATACGAATATAAAGACGGTCTTTTCCAAGGCACGCATATCGACTTTATCCGTCATTAGCCATTGCCTAGGCAATGGCTAAAAAATTTTTCAAAAAAAATATTTGACAATGTGGGGGGACATCAGTATAATAAAAAATGTGTTCGATAGGACAACAACATACGATTCCGTAGCTCAGCTGGGAGAGCGCCACCTTGACAGGGTGGAGGTCGCTGGTTCGAGCCCAGTCGGAATCATCGGAAAACCCGAGTTCTGTAAAAGAGCTCGGGTTTTTTGTTTGTGGAATGGCGAGATGACTAAGGACATTTTAAAATTATTATTATGAAAAATAGAAAAATTTGATACAATGAAAAATAACCATCGTATAGGGGTGAAGAACATGTATATGTACTTGTTTGAGAACGATCAACCAGTTGCTTGCTTCTAAGACGGGGCAAGCGCACGTTCCGTCTTGTAGAAAAAAGAAAAAAGACGGAGGGAAGCTAGATGAGAAAAACGTTTTTCGGTTCGTTGTATTTGTCGCTTGCGGCGAGCATTTGGGGTGGCATGTATGTCGTAAGTAAATATGTGCTCGATTATGTTCCGCCATTTACGCTCGTATGGCTTCGCTATGCGGTTGCTTTTTTTGTATTATGGGCAATTTTACAGGTGCAACGTGTTCCGGTGCCAAAAGAAAAAGAAGATTGGAAGCATATCATATCGATTGGGATCGTCGGGTATGTCGTTTCTATTTCATTACAGTTTGTCGGGACGAAATGGTCGGATGCGCATACGGCTTCGCTCATTACGTCAGCCACGCCTGCCTTCATTGTCATTTTTGCTCGTTGGATGTTAAATGAAGCGCTAACGTTACGAAAACTAAGTGCGCTTTTGCTTGCGACGGCAGGGGTTGTTGTCGTTGTTGGATTTGGTAAAGGGGAGACGACCTCGTTTTTTGGAAACGTGCTACTCGTTGGAGCGGCAGTAACGTGGGCGCTTTTATCGGTGCTTGTCAAAATCGCATCGGATCGTCTGTCGGTATTAGTCATGACGACTTATGCGATTTTTGTCGCATGGATTGGTACAACACCGATGATGGTATGGGAATGGTGGCAAGTGGCGTCTGTAACTTTTTCGTTTCCTGTTGTGCTTGGGGTCATTTATCTCGGCGTTGTGTCAACCGCAGGGGCGTTTTTTCTTTGGAATAAAGGGATGGAAATGATGGATGCTAGTATCGGTTCGCTCTTTTTCTTTTTCCAGCCGCTTGTCGGTTCTTTGTTCGGTTGGCTGTTTTTACATGAGCAATTACATGTTTCATTTTGGATTGGTGGGGCGCTTATTATTGTCGGAGTTATTGTTGCTGTGTTTGAGAAAAAGTAAAGAAAGACAGCGTGAATGAGAGGAGTTTCCTCTCTTTTTGCGTATTATGAGGTGAGTGGCAAGATAGGTCCTGTGTACTAAATGGTTTTGGGGCAAATTTCTAATTTTTTTAGGAAAAAAGGGATTTGAAAAGCTGAGATATTTTTTCGATACTTAAAGTAAGAGACTTATCACATAAAATGATGCGAGGTGAGGAAAATGAAGCCGTTTTTTCGTGTTTTATTTGCAGTCGTATTTTCTCTCGCTTTTATCCAATTAAACAGTATTGATGTACAAGCTGAAGGAGAAGAAACACAAATAGAACAAGAAGTTGAACAATCATTCGAAGGGGAATCAGCACCTTCGGAAGAGAAGGGAGATTGGACAGAAGTACAGGTAGCAGATGTAATGGACGAATCGGAAAAGCCAACGATAGTCCCTGGTGAATTCCTTTACTTTTTCAAAACATTTGTTGAACGGATTCAGTTAGCACTTACATTTGATGAAGTGGAGAAAGCGAAACTATTAACAGATTTGGCGAAGGAAAGAATATTAGAAGCTAAAGTTTTGTTGGAAAATGGGAATGAACAACTTGCGAAAGAAACGTTAGAAAAAGCGTTTGAGCAGCAGGAGCTTGCGATCGAAGTAGGAAAATCAACAGAAGATCAAGCGGTTGAAAATGAAGAAATGGAAGAGAAAGTAGATGGAATGGATGAAAAAGTAACAAAAAATATTCTCGTTCTTCAACAACTCGTTGAAAAAATAAAAAACGAAAAAGCGAAAGAAGCGCTTACAGCAAATATTGCGAGAATGACAATGAAACTCGAAGAAAAACTTGCGAAGAAACAGCAAAAATACGAAGAGAAGAAAAATGAAATAGCTAAGCAATTGAAAGAAGGAAAAATTACACCAGATGAAGCAGAGATAAAGTTGAAAGAGTTAGAAGAAAAATATGAGAAAAAACAACGAGCGACACAAACAGCATTTGTCAAACAATCAGGAGAAATGATCGCTCGTGTTGAAAAGAAAGTTGGAACGGTTGAATCTTTGAGTACGGAAGTGGTCGATTCGGAGTCGAACAAACAAAATGAAGAAAATGTAGTCGAACAAGTAGCGCAAGAAAAGGGACGAAAACAGATTGAGAAAGAGATAAGAGAAAAAGCACAAGAACGTAAGGAAGAGATAAGAGAAAAGGCGCAAGAGCGTAAAGAAGAGATAAAAGAAAAGGTGAAAGAACGTAAGGAAGAGATAAAAGAAAAAGTAGAAGAACGAAAAAAGAAATGGAAAGAGCGTAAAGAAGAGATAAAGGAAAGAGAGCGAAAAAACATAGCGAAAAAAGAGCAACAGGAAGATGAAAGTGAACAGTATAACGAAACGAATGACGAAAACCACGAAGAAGATGATGAATAAACAAAATGGTTGAATAGTTACGAAAGTCAGCGTCTAGCTGGCTTTTTTTCTTTTTGGTGACATAAAAAATTTTACCACTTCTTCGTTGAACGTGATGTACAAAAACGGATCGGCTTATGAGATTTCTCTTAGGAATACAAGCGACGCTTGTTATAAAAAACGTAACTTTTGGTGAATGATTAATAAATTGGGAATTATCTCATAATTGTTTGACAATTTTCTAGGTGTATATGTTATTATAGTATTGTGTTTTTATAAAAAAAGAAAAAGGGGTGTTATCATTGAAGAAACTACGCAGTCGAGTTTTATTCGCCTTGTTGTTAGCGATTACAATGATTGTTGCAGCATGTGGTAACAATGACACAGGCGGTAGCGAGGGAGAAAAAGAGAAAGTTACAAGCATTAGCATTTTAACAGGGGGAACAGGTGGTACATACTACCCGCTCGGTGGAGCGATGGCGAGCATTATTCAAGATGAGACAGGTATTAATGCGAATGCTCAATCTTCAGGTGCTTCAGCAGAAAATATGAATACATTAAAACAAGGTGAAGCAGAAATTGCGTTTACACAAACGGATATTGCCTCTTACGCATTAAATGGAGAATTAATGTTTGAAGGAAATAAAGTAGAAAACGTGCAAGCTATCGGTACACTTTATCCAGAAACGGTTCAAATCGTCACAACAAAAGATAGTGGCATTGAATCGGTTGAAGACTTAAAAGGTAAAACTGTATCGATTGGTGCACCTGGCTCAGGTGTAAGTGCGAATGCACAACAAATTTTAGAAATTCACGGTATTTCGTTAGATGATATTAAAGTACAAAACTTGTCTTTCGATGAGTCTGTAGACGGTATTCAAGCTGGAAACATTGACGCTGCATTTGTGACAGCGGGTACGCCAACTGGGGCAGTAGAAGCATTAGCGGCTCAGAAAGAAGTAAAAATTGTTCCGATTGCTGCTGATAAAGTAAAAGAATTAATCGCAAAATATCCGTTCTATGCGGAAGATACGATTCCGGCTGGGACGTACGGCATCGATTCTGATGTGACAACGGTCGCGGTAAAAGCGATGCTTGTCGTCCGTAAAGATTTAGACGAAGAAACAGTATACAATATTACAAAAGCGATTTTTGAAAACACAGATAAAATTACACATGCGAAAGGAAAATTAATTAAAGCAGAGACAGCACTTGATGGAATTGGCGATATGCCATTGCACCCAGGAGCAGAAAAATACTTTACTGAAAAAGGTGTAAAATAACGATCAGATGGATGCATGATAGACCGACGTTGCTCGGTCTATCGTTTCGTTTGTTTAAAGGTGGGGTCTCACGTGCTTTCATGGAAACGTTTCTTTTTTTTGCCCCTTTTCACCGTGATCGCTTTCGTGTTCTTTTTTCCATATAAACTGGTCATTGCTTTTTACTTGGAAGATTCTGATAAACTCATCGCCTTTCTTCCAATACATGAATCGCCATCCTTTCAAATCGTTTATACGCATTCCATCCACTTAACTGACGTTGTTGAAACGTACAACATAACTAATGAAGAATTTGTGTTAACAGAATTAACGTATGAAAATTTCGGGATTGGGATGCCTGCAGACGCCGAAGGAGATGAAGTATTTGAAAAAAGAGATGGCAAATATGTGATTACGAACATGAACCGTCATTTTCCAGCGATCCATCTTCGTATCGGACAAGTGCGAGCGAACCATCGCCTCGTCTATGAAGGAAAGCAAATCATGCTCGGTGAAAAAATTGGACAAGGGGTATGGGTGCGCATTGTTCCGATTCGAATGAGCGTATGGCAACAAATGAAAGGAGTGAACATCGATGGATAAAGAGAAGTTTGAAACGTTGTCGGCGGAAGAGCAACAACAAATATTAGAAAAATACGATCCTGAATCGAACACACGTAAATTGACGGGTGTTTTTCAAAAGGTTACGTTTGTCGGATTGCTCGCTTTCTCGTTATTCCAATTGTACACGGCGATTTTTGGTGTGTTTACAGCCCAAATTCAACGTTCCATTCATTTAGGTTTTGCTTTAGCTTTAATCTTTCTTTTGTTTCCTGCTCGCCGCGGAAAAAGGGAGCGTGGAAAACTGCAAATTGCTTGGTATGACATTGTGCTGGCGTTGTTAAGTATCTACGTCGGCGCATATTGGCCGATGCATATCGATGAGATCGTTATGCGTGCCGGTTTGTTGACGGACTGGGATTTCTATGTGGGAGTAATGGCAATCGTACTCGTATTAGAAGCGACGCGACGGGCTGTTGGATTGCCAATTATGATTATCGCCATTTTATTTTTGTCGTACGGCTATTTTGGCGAAATGATGCCAAACTTTTTGCGTCATAGTGGTTTAAGTTTGCAGCGTTTAGTTCAAACGATGTTTTTTACGACAGAAGGTATTTTAGGTACACCATTAGGGGTATCATCGACGTTTATCTTCTTGTTTTTACTGTTTGGTTCGTTTCTCGTCAAAACAGGTGTCGGGCAATATTTTAATGATTTAGCCGTCGCCATTGCAGGTCGAAGCACAGGCGGTCCGGCGAAAGTAGCGATTTTTTCAAGTGCTCTCCAAGGAACGATTAGCGGAAGTTCAGTGGCGAACGTCGTCACCTCTGGATCATTTACGATTCCGATGATGAAAAAACTTGGATACAAAAAAGAGTTTGCTGGAGCGGTAGAAGCGGCGGCGTCCACGGGTGGACAATTGATGCCACCTATTATGGGAGCAGCAGCGTTTCTTATGGTTGAATTTATCGGTGGGGGATTGACGTATTGGGATATTGCGAAAGCAGCGACGATTCCTGCGCTTTTGTACTTTGCGGGCATTTGGATTATGACACATTTTGAAGCGAAACGGATCGGATTAAGTGGATTGTCTAAAGAAGAAATGCCTGACCGAAAAGAAGTGCTTAAGAAAATTTATTTATTAGTGCCTATCGTTTCAGTCATTGCGTTATTGATGGCAGGTGTAACTGTCACACATGCTGCGTTATACTCAATTGTCATTGCTATTGTAGTCGGGTTTTTGAATCGGGCGTCAAAAATGAAGCCTGTAGATCTCATTTATGCGCTTGTAGACGGGGCGCGCACAGCTTTAGGTGTAGCAGCAGCGACAGCTTCAGCGGGAATTATTGTTGGGATCGTCACAAAAACAGGTTTAGGGTTAAAGCTAGCGAACGGCTTGCTTGATATTGCGGGAGGACAATTGTTGCCGACGTTATTTTTAACGATGATTGCGGCCATTGTGTTAGGAATGGGTTCACCGACGACTGCCAACTATGTCATTACGTCAACTATTGCGGCACCGGCAATTATTTTACTCGGTGTTCCTGATTTATCAGCACATCTATTCGTCTTCTACTTCGGTATTATTGCGGACATTACTCCTCCAGTTGCGCTTGCAGCGTTTGCGGCAGCGGGAGTATCGGGGGGAGAGCCGATTCGAACGGGGATTCAGTCTGCTAAATTGGCGATTGCAGCCTTTATCATTCCGTATATGTTCGTTTTATCTCCACAATTGTTGATGATTAATACAACAACAACAGAGTTGCTTTGGGTCATTTTTACGGCCGTGACAGGGATGATTGCGATTGGAGCAGGAATGATTGGATATTGGCTCCGTAGTTTACATTGGGTGGAACGAATTCTCTCTGTTACAGCTGGGGTTATGCTCATTAATCCGACATTTTGGTCAGATGTCATCGGGCTCGGTAGTTTTGCGATTTTACTTGTTTTACAATTCATTTGGAAACGCGATGCCCATCAACATACGAAAGGAAAATAAAAGGAATCCTTTGCGACAAGCAAAGGATTCTTTTTTGGATCGACGGGAGTGGTGTTGCTTTAGGTGCCATCAGTATCATGCGTTCTATCTTTTCTTTTGGTAGCAACATGCTAGAAAGATCCCACGCCAATTGAGGGCTTTCCCAAACTAAAATCCGCGGTGTGGGAGATGGTCTACACCAAGCTCAGCGAGTTTTTCTTTTGCTTCCTCGATCAATTCTTGCGCTTTTGCTTTTGTATTTTCATCTAAGTTAGTGAGTAATTCGTTGAGTTTGTCCCCTTTTTTAGGGAAGGAAATGCCGAGTGCTTCAAGCTGTTGTCTTGCTTGTTCACGAGTAATCTCTCCAGCTTTTTGTTTTTCGAAAATGGCTTGCGCTTTTGCTTTTGTATCTTCGTCTAAGTTAGTGAGTAATTCGTTGAGTTTGTCCTCTTTTTTAGGGAAAGAAATGCCGAGTGCTTCAAGCTGTTGTTTTGCTTGTTCACGAGTAATCTCTCCAGCTTTTTGTTTTTCGAAAATGGCTTGTGCTTTTGCTTTTGTATCTTCGTCTAAGTTAGCGAGTAATTCGTTGAGTTTGTCCCCTTTTTTAGGGAAGGAAATGCCGAGTGCTTCAAGCTGTTGTCTTGCTTGTTCACGAGTAATCTCTCCAGCTTTTTGTTTTTCGAAAATGGCTTGCGCTTTTGCTTTTGTATTTTCATCTAAGTTAGCGAGCAGTCGGCTGAATTTATCGCCTTTTTCAGGGAACGTGACCCCTAAGCTTGCTAAGTTTGTTTTCAATTCTTCCATAATCCCCTGTACTTTTTGTTTTGTCGCTTCGTCTAACATATGTTTCTCGTAAACTGGGGTTGATGAAGATGTTGTTGCAGCGAACGCGTGAACACCTCCACCGATGATTCCAATTGATAAGACGCCAGTCATCGCATAGCCGAATAATTTTGTTTTTTTCATCGTTTCATCCTCCTTGTGTGATGTAAGTACATTTTTACTTTATCCAAGTATGGTGAAAAAAAGGTGAAAAAATACGACTGTAGAAAAAAAATGAGGGGAGTTGAGGATGAAAAGAAAAGGTAGGGGGAGGCTCCCCTACACGATCGTATACAACGTTAACGCAAGAACAGAAATAAAGACGACACCCATGACGTTTGCGCCGAGCCAAGAGGCGAGAACAGCGCTTGTAAAACCAAAGATACCGAACCACGGATCGTCTTGAATAAGAAATATACCCGGAATGATTAAAGCGCCAAGCGTAGCGTACGGGACGTTGCGCAATACACCGCGCCAAAACGGTGGCAAGTTGATGCGATGAAAAACGGTTAACGGAAGCATGCGCGGAATGTATGTGACGATGCCCATGCCGAGAATAATGAAAAAAATGTCACTGTACATATGTTGTCTGCTCCTTTCTTCTTTCTCCAATCCATTGAATGAATATCGCTGACACAATCGTTGCGATGACGATTGCCCATCCTTTTGGAACATGAAGCCATAATAAAAGCATGCAGTTGATGGCGCCTGCGCAAACCGCAAGCCAAAGCGCTTTACGCTCTGTTTTAATAGCAGGAATTAACAGCCCGACAAACATCGCATACAAGGCGACAGATAAGCTCACTTGCACACTTTCAGGTAAATAAGCGCCGACGATATGCCCGATCGCAGAGTTGATTACCCAACTGCTGTAGGAAATGAAAATGAGCCCGAACATATACGAAGCAGAGACTGTTCCTTCTTTCATCGCAGCGACAGAAAACGTTTCATCCGTAATGCCGAACGCATATAGCGCTTTTTTCCAAAGCGGATCGTGTTCTGCCTTTTCATTGAGTGATGCGGACATTAAAAAATGCCGAATGTTTAAAATAAACGTCGTTAAAATGATTTCAAATGAACCGGTGCCAAGAGATAGTAAATTGAGCGAAATGTATTGGGCTGCCCCTGCAAATACAATCATGCTCATAAGCGTCGTTTCTACGATGGAAAGCCCTGTGGACTTTGCTAACAAACCGAACGTGAGCGCTACAGGCGCATATCCGATCGCGATGGCGACTCCTGATTTCATACCGTGCCGAAACATATGTATTCCCCCTTCTTTTGTATTTTCATAAAATTTTTTCTATTTCGCAAGGGATATGTAGTAAACGGTGAAACTTTTTTTCTTGCTTCTCGTATAGTAAGCTATCTGATTTAAAGGAGATGATAACAATGTTAAAAAAATTGCTTGAACTGCTTTTACACAAAAACATGCATAAACACCGTTACAGCAGTAGTGATCGTTATACGTACCGTCCGCATCGCCATCCATCGCAATACGGTTATAAGCATTATAAAAGAAAACATCATAGCCACAGCATCTTCTCAAGCTTTTTTAGTAGCTAATGATTCATTTGTTTCAAAAGCCGTATCGGGAAGGCGCAGTCGTGAATGGACGGTATGTTATTGAAAGACAAATTGGCGAAGGAAGTTACGGGGTAGCATACGTGGCACGTGATGAACAAACGAATGAGCTCGTCGTTTTAAAACAAATGAAGCGGACGAAAACAAAGAAACGGCGGGCATCGTTTGAACGAGAAGCGCATATCTTAAAAAAGCTCAATCATCCACAAATTCCGAAGTTATATAATTCGTTTGACGTGCGCGGCATTCCGCACTTAGTGATGGAGTACATCGATGGAGATACGATCGAGACGCTTATTTTTCAAAAAAATAAAACGTACGACGAAAAAGAAGCGTTTTCGTTATTGGCGGATGTGTTACGTGTCGTGCAATACATTCACGCGCACGGCATTGTGCATCGTGATTTGCGCATTCCGAACATCGTTTTTCGTAATGGGGTTGTGTATGTCCTTGATTTCGGGCTTGCGCGCTTTTTACACGAAAAAAACGAACGGTTGTTTACACTTGAACAGCGGCTAAGGCGAAGCATTCATGTAAAGAGTGACATATACGCTCTTGGCCATTTTTTATTGTTTTTGTTGTACTCTTCCTATGAGCCGACAGCGGACGAAGAAAAAAGCTGGGAAGACGAACTGTTGCTATCGGAGAAAGCACGCCACGTGTTGCGACGCATGTTGCAGCTAGATAGACCATATGCGTCTGTTGATTCATTAATGAGAGATGTGTCGGCGATCATTTAGTGTTGAATGAGACAGCTTCATGCGATTCTGGATATGTCTCAATTGTTCGATGGAATCATGAAGCGACAACAACTCAAAAAAAACAACAGCTTTTGGAGAAAAATGAGTATGCTTGTTCTCTGTTTTTTTCGTTTCCCAAAAACGTTGTTCTAGTTGATCGAATAGCTGTGTATGATGTTCTGGAAATACCGTACATTTCGATTTTAAGATGGTGGCGATGGAAGTAGCTAATTCGCGCAACAGTTCTTTTTCTTCGTTGTCCCAAGAAAAGTGAGCGTGAGACATACCGATGAAGTTCCCGACATGAAAATGCATATGTTGCAACATGTTCAGCATTTTACGCTCGTAATAAAACTGGCGTGCTTCCGCCATTGAGTGACGATGGTATTTCCAATCTTGTTGTTGAAAGTGTGCAAATTGCATCGTTTGATGTAAATCGTTTGCTAGTTGTTCAAAGCGCTTTTCGCTTTTTATTTGACCCTCTTTCTCGATCATTTCTTGGATCGACAGTTGGAGGACGTCTCCGAATTCTTGAAGCAACACTTCTAATCGTTTTGAAATAAAAGGAATGTAGTTTGGTGGCAAAATAAAAAAGTTGACAAGCGTAGAAACAAAAATGCCGATGGACGTTGTCACAATTCGCATGACGAATGCGTGAAAATAATGATGGTCGGTCAATGGAATCATGGCAACGGCTGTAATCGTTGCGACAAGCGTTCCTGCATGTAGGCGAAGCTTTTGACATGTCACAATAGTAAACATGGCAGATAGTGCATAAGCAATTGCTGAGTGACCAAACATATATGTAAGAGTCATCGCATAAGCCGAACCGATCGTAGAAGCAGGAAAGCGAATCATCCCCTTTTTTATTGAATCATGAGCGGTCGGTTCAATTGTGACGATTGCTGTCATAACAGAAAAAATCGTTGGGAGATGAAGTAAGTCGCAAATGATGACTGTCACAAATACAGCGATCCCTGTTTTCAGCACTCTTCCCCCGATGAGCGGTCCTTTCATGAAACGCTTAAACATAATCATCACCAACATTTCATTTTTCTTTTTGTGTGGATAGATCTCTTTTTACGCGAATAAAAGCGATAAGTTGCATCATTTCATCTTCCGTCACTCGTTTTCCGTCTACCGTTATGTAAGCGGTTGGATGCGTCAGTTCCACTGTCGGTTGTTCTTCATTTGTTACTCCGAGTAAATAGTCGGTCGTCGTTTCAAATAATAGCGCAAGTTCTTTCACTGCTTCTAACGACGGTTGGCGATACCCTGATTCATAGCCAGCATATGTACTTTTAGCAATATTTAGCCGGTCGGCAATATATTGCAACGACCATTGCCTCTTTTTTCGCAATTCCGATAATCGTTTAGAAATCATCGCATGTCTCTCCCTTATCGTTCTTCTCGCTTCGTTCGCGAAACGAATAAAAATGCTTGTTATTTTTTGTTTTTCTGAATATAATTGAAATGAAGGTACGCGAATCGCGAACGATTTTATTTATAGTTTACACTACATGACACAAAGAATACAATAGATGACTTAAAATCGCCATATTTGAGGTGACGATGATGAAAAAAATTTTGTTGCTTGCGACAGGCGGCACAATTGCTTCGGTGCCAAGTGAAGAGGGATTGACGCCGAAGCTGTCGGCAGAGGAATTAACAAGCTACATTACGATCGAAAATCAGCCGTATCGGTTACATAGTCAAATTTTAATGAACATCGATAGCACGAATATGCAGCCAGAACATTGGCGAGACATTGCGGAGGCGATTTATACACATTACGACCAATACGATGGGTTCGTCGTCACACATGGGACAGATACGATGGCGTATACGGCGGCCGCGTTGTCATATATGCTTCAAAACAGCCAAAAACCGATTGTGTTAACTGGCTCACAAGTGCCGATCGGTTTTCCGAAGACGGATGCGAAAAAAAATATACGCGATGCGCTCCGTTTTGCGTGTGAAGACGTCGGAGGGGTGTTTGTCGTCTTCGATGGGCGCGTCATTTTAGGAACGAGAGCAGTCAAAATGCGGACGAAAAGTTATGACGCATTTGAAAGCATTAACCATCCGTACGTCGCCTATATTCACGGGGAAACGATTCATTATCAATACGAGCTACAAAAGCCAAATGGGCACGTGCAGTTTGATTCGTCGCTTTGCCCAGACGTGTTTTTATTGAAGCTTCATCCAGGGACAAAACCAGAAATATTCGATTACATTCGCCACTTATACCGCGGTGTGATTATCGAAAGTTTCGGAAGCGGGGGCGTGCCGTTTCAAGGGCGCAACTTGCTGCCGAAAATCAAAGAATTGATCGACGATGGAAAAGCGGTCGTCATTACGACGCAATGTTTAGAAGAAGGGGAAGATTTAACATTATATGAAGTTGGGCGGAAAGTGGCGCAAAACACAGTTATTTTATCGGGGGATATGAATACGGAAGCGATCGTACCGAAACTGATGTGGGCGTTAGGAAAAACGACCAATTTGATGGAAATTAAAAACATGATGGAAACGCCAATCGCAAACGACATAACAGAAAAACATGAAGAAAGTTGGGATGCATAGATGTTGCAAACGAAAGCAGTACGACTGGAACGAGATTTGCTTGGCGAAAAAGAAATTCCATACGATGCGTATTACGGCATTCAAACGATGCGCGCCGCAGAAAACTTCCCGATTACCGGGTATCGTCTCCATCGCGAACTCATTCAAGCGATGGCGATCGTGAAAAAAGCGGCGGCGCTCGCGAACATGGAAACGGGGCAACTTGATCGTCGCATTGGTGAAGCGATCGTAAAAGCGGCAGATGAAGTGATCGCAGGACAATGGCACGATCAATTTATCGTCGATCCGATTCAAGGTGGCGCAGGAACGTCGATTAATATGAACACGAACGAAGTGATCGCGAATCGCGCACTCGAATGGTTAGGAGAGCGAAAAGGAAGTTACCATATCATTAGTCCAAATACCCACGTCAACATGTCGCAATCGACAAACGACGTTTTCCCGACGGCCATTCATATTGCAGTGTTAAAGATGATGAACCAATTGCTTCAGACGATGGAACATATGCACGATGTGTTTGCCGATAAAGCGAAACAGTTTGATCATGTCATTAAAATGGGGCGGACGCATTTACAAGATGCTGTTCCGATTCGGCTCGGACAAGAATTTGAAGCGTATCGTCGCGTCGTAAAGCGCGATATGGAGCGCATTGCCCATTCGCGCCAACATTTGTACGAAGTCAATATTGGTGCAACGGCGGTCGGAACGGGATTAAATGCCGATCCCGCCTATATTGAGCGCGTCATTTTTCATCTCGTTCGTTTGACCGACTTGCCGCTTGTGCGGGCGGAACATCTTGTTGATGCGACGCAAAATACAGACGCCTATACGGAAGTGTCAGCCGCTTTAAAAATATGTATGATTAATATGTCAAAAATCGCAAACGATCTTCGTCTCATGGCGTCTGGTCCGCGGGCAGGGCTTGGAGAAATTACGTTGCCTGCTCGTCAGCCGGGATCGTCGATTATGCCGGGGAAAGTGAATCCGGTTATGGCGGAAGTCGTCAACCAAGTGGCGTTTCAAGTGATCGGTAATGACCAAACGATTTGTTTAGCGTCAGAAGCAGGACAGCTCGAGCTAAACGTCATGGAGCCGGTGCTTGTGTTTAACTTACTTCAGTCGCTCCATATGATGGACAACGTCTTTCGTGTGTTTACAGACTATTGTTTAGCTGGCATTGAAGCGAACGAAGAGCGAATGAAGCAACACGTCGAAAATAGCATCGGCGTCATTACAGCTGTCAATCCGTACATCGGTTACGAAGCGGCATCGCGCATCGCAAAAGAAGCGCTTCACACGGGAAAATCGGTGCGCGAGCTATGCTTGGAGTACGATTTGTTGAATGAAAAGCAATTACATGATATTTTAGACCCGTATGCCATGACAAGTCCGGGCATTACAGGGAAATAACATGAAGCGATAGAGAAAAGGAAGGGTACAACATGTCAAGCGGAGCAAACATGCACATTACGATTCGATTACAATTTGCGAAAAACGTCGTCTCTTTTAGCGACATTGCCACCGCAATTGGACAAGCTGGTGGAGATATTGTCGGCATTGACGTCATTTCCTCAAGCAAAACGCATACAGTGCGCGATATTACGGTGAGCGTTCTTGATTCGAAGCACGCGGACGTTGTCGTCGATACGTTGCGAAAAACAGCGGGCGTGAAAGTTATTCACGTTTCTGACCGCACGTTTTTAATGCATATCGGCGGAAAAATTGAAGTGAAATCGAAAATTCCGATTAAAACGCGTGACGATTTGGCGCGCGTATATACGCCGGGAGTGGCGCGCATATGTACGGCGATTGCCGAAGATCCAACAAAAGCGTATTCGTTAACGATTAAACGAAATACGGTGGCGGTCATTTCAGACGGAACGGCAGTATTAGGACTTGGTGACATTGGACCGTATGCGGCGATGCCGGTCATGGAAGGAAAAGCGATGTTGTTTAAACAACTCGCGGGCGTCGATGCGTTTCCGATTTGTTTAGATACGAAAGATACAGATGAAATTGTGCAAATCGTCAAAGCGATCGCCCCGGCGTTTGGCGGCATTAATTTAGAAGATATCGCCGCCCCACGTTGTTTTGAAATTGAAGAGCGGTTGAAACAAGAGCTCGATATTCCTGTTTTTCATGATGACCAGCACGGTACAGCTGTTGTCTTGCTTGCCGGTTTATTAAATGCGTTAAAAATTGTAGATAAAAAGATTGAAGATATTAAAGTTGTTTTAACAGGCATCGGCGCGGCAGGCATCGCCTGCACAAAAATATTGTTAGCAGCGGGTGTGAAAAACATTATCGGTGTTGATCGCCAAGGGGCGATTCATCGTGGCGTACAATACGACAATCCGTATTGGAACGAATATGCGCAACTCACAAATCCAGAAAATATAAGCGGTTCACTTTCAGATGTGATCGCTGGAGCGGACGTCTTTATCGGCGTATCGGCACCAGGTATTTTAACGGTAGAAGATGTGAAAAAAATGGCGAAAGACCCGATCGTGTTTGCGATGGCAAACCCTGTTCCAGAAATTGATCCAGAGCTTGCCGAACCGTATGTGCGCGTCATGGCGACAGGACGTTCCGACTATCCGAACCAAATCAACAACGTCCTTTGCTTTCCTGGCATTTTCCGCGGGGCGTTAGACTGCCGCGCTATCGAAATTAACGAAGAAATGAAGCTCGCCGCAGCCGAAGCGATCGCTTCTGTCGTCACCGAAGAAGAATTAAGCGAAACGTACATTATCCCAAGCGTCTTTAACAACAAAGTGGCTGAACGCGTTCGCGAAGCCGTCATGAAAGCCGCATACAAAACAGGCGTCGCCCGAAAAGACGATATGATGTTTCGATAAAAACATGGCGTGATTGCGCCATGTTTTTTTTGTTGCAAGTTTAAGGCATAAGCTCCCGTTGCTTCTTCGTTGTGTTTGAAATAGAATGATAGAGTGAAACTTTAGAACGGATGTGAAAAGAGGTTTTATCATTGGGTGCAACATGGAGGAATCGGCTCGTATCATTATATACCTCGGGCGTTTGTTTAAGTGGATTGATCATTTTTTTCTATTCTTTTTCCTTCGATCAAGGACGATTCTTTTTTACGATGTTGTTAACGATTGGAGTTATTCTTCTTAATTATTATGACATTAAACTTCCACCAAACGGAAACGGAACATCATTTGATTCCTCGCTACATTTAGCAGTGCTCGTTGTATTTGGAATGAAATATGTTTTATTCAGTTTATTATTGAGTACGATATTTATTTTTATTTTTCAATATAAAAAAATGGTTTGGTGGAAGCATATATTTAATTTCTCAATGTATGTCCTTATGATTTCTAGTGCTTATTGTGCGTTCCTTTTTTTCGGCGGGAAGATTGGGGCGTTCAATTTTGCATATGCCTTGGCGTATATTGCTTCTTTTGGCGCGTATTACACAGTCAATGCGTTTGTTATGACTTTTTATTTCTTCCTTAACTCATCGCAACGAATGCATGTGATCGTAACGAATATTGTTAAAGAAACGTTTTTTGAGTATATGATCATACTAGGTGGAGCCGTCATTTTGACGCTCTCTCTCCCTTTCTATCCGATGTTCGCATTAACGATGTTTACTTCCATCCTTGTTGTTTTGTCGATCATTTTTAGAAAGTATTCATATTTGTATGAAGAAGTATTGAAAGATAAAGTATTTATTGAACAATTGCTGAATGCTTTACCGAGCGGAATTATTATGAATGATAAGTTGAAAGGGAGTTATTTTATTAACGAATCCGCAACAACGTTACTTTCTTTAGAAAAAAAAGATATAGAGCACATGCTGAATGAAAGGCAGAAGCCGAAAGAAAATAAAGCGTTCTGGGAGCTTCTTTTAGCGAATGCTCCTGTGACAAACAAGAAGATCGTTTATAAAACATTAGAGACGAAGACTTTTTTGATTTCTAAAGTAGAGTTAAAAAATAGGTATGATGAACGTATTGGGGAAATTACTTATTTTCTCGACATCACCGAAATTGAAGAACTAACAAAACGTATGCATCAGTCAGAAAAGCTTGCGTTAATGGGGGAAATGGCAGCGAAAGCGGCGCATGAAATTCGCAATCCGCTTGCGGTCATTCATGGCTTTTTAGCGTTTATGAACGAAAATTTACATGAACGCGATCGCGAACAATATCATATTCCGCTTTTATTACAAGAAATTGATCGCATCAACGCGATTGTGGAAGATATGCTTCTTATCGCAAAACCGAGCGCTCCGGTGATGAAAGAGGCGTATATCGAAACAATCGTTCAAGATGTTCTTTCTCTTTTTCAACAAACGTTAGAGGCGAAAAATATACGCGTGCACGTGCGCCTTGATCACGTGCCGTTACAGCTTGATTCGAAACAAATGATGCAAGTGTTATACAATTTGCTTCACAACAGCATCGAAGCGATGGGAGAAGGCGGAACGATTTGCATATATTCCGATGTCGATGAAACGTACAACATGTACATGTACGACTCTGGAAGCGGCATTCCGACACATATGCAGGAGATGATTTTTGAACCATTTATCACAACGAAGTCATCAGGGACCGGATTAGGATTAACGATCGTCAAACGAATTATTGAAAACCATGGCGGAACGATTGCGCTTCACGACAGTTCAGAGAAAGGAACGACGTTTGTCATCCGCTTGCCGATTAGGCGATAAAAAGCCAGCTCGCTAGGAGTTGGCTTTTTATTATGACATGCAGGAAAAGAGATGATATTGTCGAATAAAAACGTCAAAAAAGTATGCGAGGTGAATGTATGTCCATTGACCACGATCGTCTGTTTAAAGAGTTAATTCAAACGTTTTTTGAGGAGTTTATCATTCTCTTTTTTCCAACGATGCATGAGCATATTGACTTTCAACATGTATCGTTTTTGTCGGAGGAGCTGTTTACCGATGTAACGGCAGGGGAGAAGTATCGCGTTGATTTGTTGGTCGAAACGAAATTGAAAGGGGAGGATAGCCTAATTATTGTCCATATCGAAAACCAAAGCTACGTCCAACCATCGTTTCCCGAACGAATGTTTATTTACTTTAGCCGTTTGTTTGAAAAATACCGCAAACACATTGTACCGATTGCCGTCTTTAGCTACGATCCGATTCGTGATGAACCATCCGCATTTACGCTCCAATTTCCTTTTGGCAAAGTCCTCGACTTTCATTTTTTCACTGTGGAACTTCGTAAACAAAACTGGCGCAACTACATTCGCCAAGACAACCCGATCGCCGCTGCACTGCTGAGTAAAATGGGTTATACTGAAAGTGAACGGGTAGAATTGAAAAAGCAATTTTTACGCATGCTTGTTCGGATGGAATTAGACGAAGCGAAACAACGGTTGCTGTTTGGCTTTTTTGAAACGTATGTGAAACTATCAGACGAAGAAGAACGAAGACTGCGAAGCGAGGTGAATGAAATGGAGACGAAGGAAAAAGAACAAGTGTTGGAACTCATTATTTCGTATGAACAAAAGGCGTTGGAAAAAGGAAGAGAAGAAGGAATGAAACAAGGGATGAAGCATATTGTACAAACGATGGCCAAAAAAGGGATGAGTGCAAAAGACATTGCGAACGTCACGGATCTCTCTGAAGAAGAAGTACGGGAGTTGTTAGAAAAGGAATAAATAATTTGTGCATAATTTCACAACCGTCGTCGACCTCCAATCTTGCAAAAACCCCGGGGGATCGACGACAATTTGTTTTTTGCAAATTTTTTAGACGTATCAACGCATCAAGACGATTGACAGAATTTTCGGATGTATAATAATGTTGTATAGCTTTTCCATGTGTTGATTTATCAACACTTTTTGGGATTTGTATCGTACCTATGAGGAATTGAAACTACTCGCAACTGTCGCACTCATCGAGCAATCGTATATTTGTATCGTACCTATGAGGAATTGAAACGCCAGCTTTTATGTGCTGGCTTTTTTCGTATAGGTTTGACAGGTACCGTTTTACTTTTTCTTCAAAATTCGTTATAATATGAGGTAGAAGACATCTTTCTTTCCGATTATGGTAAAGTAAGATGTTTTTTTCATGGAGATATTGATTTCACAACGAAATGGAGGGATTTCTTGTGAAGAAATACGCCATTGTGTATTGTGAACATCAATTCGGTTCCATGGATGGAAAAACAGCGAATGGGCTTGTGCGCGATTCGGGATTGTATGAAATCGTGGCAGTTATTGATTCAACAAAAGCTGGTCAAGATGCTGGGGAAGTGCTTGATCAAAAGAAAAATGGCATTCCAATTTGTAAAAACCTTCAAGATGCAATGGCCTCCGCAAAAGAAAAACCGAACTACTTCATCTTAGGAATTGCTCCAGCGAACGCTTTTCTTCAAAAAGAGGAACGTCAAGTGATCATCGAAGCAATGGAAGCAGGCATGCATATTATTAATCCACTTCAAGAGTTTTTGACAGAAGATGAAGAAATGATGGCGCTAGCGAAGCGCTACGGAGTCACGATTCGTGACATTCGCAAACCGCGTCCGAAAAAAGAATGGACGTTGTTTACAGGACGTATTTTGCAAGTGAAAACGCCCATTGTGGCGGTGCTTGGGACAGACGGCTCGTGCGGAAAGCGGACGACAGCGATGATCGTCGCAAAAGAAATGCAAAAGCGCGGCTACAAAGTGGCATTCGTTGCGACAGGGCAAACAGGCTTAATTCAAGGCGCTTCGTACGGATTTGCGATGGATGCGTTTCCGCTTCAATATATGATCGGCGAACTTGAACGAGAAGTTGTGCGCGCATATGAAACAGAACGACCGGACATTATTATCGTAGAAGGACAAGGGGCGCTTAGCCATCCAGCGTACGTCAGCTCTGCTGGCATTTTAAAAGGGGCGCGGCCACAAGCCGTTATTTTACAACACCCACCGAAGCGAAAAGTGCTTGGTGATTTCCCGTTTGTTGAAATGCCAACAGTTGAAAGTGAAATTGCGTTAATTGAACATTTTGGAAAAACAAAAGTTGTTGCGATTACGTTAAACCATGAAGGCATGACGGATGGCGAATTAAAACGAACAATTGATGAGTACGAACGAAAATTCCGTATGCCTGTGACCGATGTATTAAAATACGGAGCCGACAAGGTCGTTGATCGTCTCATTGACTATTTCCCATCTCTGCAAAAACATGAGGTGGCCGTATCATGACGCCGAGAGTCGAAATTGACTTGCGGAAAATTCGTCATAATGCTAAAACGTTGAAAAAATGGTGCGAAGAAAAAGGAATTCAAATGACCGCTGTCGTGAAAGGGGTAAACGGAGATGTGGAAATTGCCCGCACCCTTGTCGATAGTGGCGTGACAAGCTTAGCAGACACAAAAATTGAGCGCATCGCAAAATTAAAATTAGCGCACATTCCAGCCACATATATGCTTATTCGCACGCCTGCGTTAAGCGAAGTAAGCGAAGTCGTTCGACATGTCGATGTGAGCGCACAATCGGAAATCGACGTCGTGCGTGCCATCTCTGCAGAAGCGGTGAAGCAAAACAAGACGCATGCGATTATCGTCATGGTTGAAATGGGCGACTTGCGCGAGGGGATTATGCCTGAAGATGTGCCGGCGTTTATTGAACAAGTACGTCAGTTGCCGAACATTCAACTTGCTGGGATTGGGGCGAATTTTGCTTGCTTTGGCGGCATTATTCCGACAGAGCAAAAAATGCGTGAGCTTTCGTCACTTGCGAAACATATTCAAAAAGAGTATGCGTTATTTTTACCGTACGTATCCGGTGGCAATTCCGCGAACTATTATTGGTTAAAACAAACGAAAGACGTCGGTTGCATTAACCATTTACGATTAGGTGAAGCCATTTTTTTAGGGCGTGAAACGATTCGTGGCGCAGCCATCCCCGGCCTATATCAAGATGCGTTTTGTTTAGTGGCAGAAGTCATTGAAGTGAAAATGAAACCGTCTGTTCCGTACGGTGTACAAAGCCGCAATGCATTTGGTGAAACACCGACGTTTCCAGAGCGCGGCATGATGAAACGCGCCATCGTTGGCATCGGCCGCCAAGATGTAAACGTCAACGGATTAACGCCGCTTGCGCCCGTTGATATCATCGGCTCAAGCAGCGATCATATGATTATTGATGCCACACGTACCGACATTCAAGTCGGCGACCATATTCGCTTTGCGGTCGATTACAGTGCGATGATTTCGCTTATGACGTCTCCATATGTTCAAAAAACGTATGTACAAACAGATGAAAAAAACGGTCGTCTCCCGACAAAAACATCGGCGTAAAAAGCTAGCGTGTTCGGCGCTGGCTTTTTATATTTTCAACATCTCGATTGTTGTTTCATTTCTTTTTTGGTCATGTCGAAAATGTTTGCAAAGTCCGTCACACTTATGTCTTTTTCGCACATTTTTCAGATCGTTTCTTTGATTTTTTCTTTCAACCCTTTTTTCCGACTGCCGTGAATGTTTGAGAGTTCAACCGCACATCGTATGCAGGAAAATGATTGATATTGTCGAATAAAAACATCGAAACTATTGTATGCGAGGTGAATGTATGTCGATTGACCACGACCGTTTGTTTAAAGAGTTGATCCAAACGTTTTTTGAGGAGTTTATCGTTCTCTTTTTTCCAACGATGCATGAGCATATCGATTTTCGTCACGTATCGTTTTTATCGGAGGAGCTATTTACCGATGTAACGGCAGGGGAGAAATACCGCGTTGATTTGTTGGTCGAAACGAAATTGAAAGGGGAAGATAGTCTGATTATTGTCCATATCGAAAACCAAAGCTACGTCCAACCATCGTTTCCCGAACGCATGTTTATTTATTTTAGCCGCTTGTTTGAAAAATACCGCAAACATATTGTACCGATTGCTGTATTTAGCTACGATCCGATCCGTGATGAACGATCTACATTTACGATCCACTTTCCTTTTGGCAAAGTCCTCGATTTTCATTTTTTCACTGTGGAACTTCGGAAACAAAACTGGCGCAACTACATCCGACAGGACAACCCGATCGCCGCTGCATTGTTAAGCAAGATGGGTTATACTGAAAGTGAACGGGTAGAATTGAAAAAACAATTTTTACGCATGCTTGTGCGAATGGAATTAGACGAAGCGAAACAACGGTTATTGTTTGGCTTTTTTGAAACATATGTGAAACTATCAGACGAAGAAGAACGAAGACTGCGAAACGAGGTGAATGAGATGGAGACGAAAGAAAAAGAACAAGTGTTAGAACTCATTATTTCGTATGAACAAAAGGCGTTAGAAAAGGGAAGAGAAGAAGGGATGAAACAAGGAATGAAACAAGGGATGAAGCATATTGTACAAACGATGGCGAGAAAAGGAATGAGTGCAAAAGACATTGCGAACGTCACGGATCTCTCTGAAGAAGAAGTGAGGGAGTTGTTAGAAAAGGAATAGTTAGTTTGTGCATAACTTCACAACCGTCGTCGACCTCCAATCTTGCAAAAACCCCGGGGGATCGACGACAATTTGTTTTTTGCAACTTTTTCAGACGTATCAACGCATCAAGACCATTGACAGAATTTTCGGATGTATGTATAATGATATTGTATACCTTTTCCATGTGTTGATTTATCAACACTTTTTGGGGTTCGTATCGTACCTATGAGGAATTGAAACAACACATGAGCTTGCTGTGGTGCAACGCCAGCCAACTGTTCGTATCGTACCTATGAGGAATTGAAACCCAAACGCTGTAATGCGTATGAAGTCGGTTTGCTCTTTGTTCGTATCGTACCTATGAGGAATTGAAACCCTGGAGTTTTTCTTCTCCAAGCAAGGAAACACCTTATAGAGTTCGTATCGTACCTATGAGGAATTGAAACCTCTGTTCCTGTTTTCTTTGCAAATCCCCTGCGAATATGTTCGTATCGTACCTATGAGGAATTGAAACTATCCACATCCGTTAATAGTACCATCATTAAGAATGTTTGTATCGCGCCTATTATGCGAAATAAAAAGTCAGCGCTAAGTGCGCCGACTTTTTTGTTTATAGATCCGTTTTTCAAGTATACGACCGTGGGGCAAGAAAAAAGCGTGGAAAGTATGAGGCAATAGCACATGCCCTTGCTTATTCGCAAGGGCATTTAAGACTACTCGTTCAACCGTTCGTGCACATCTTCTTCCGTCATATCGAGTATATGTGCAATCTCTGCCACGCTCATTCCTTTTTCGCTCATTTTTCGGATCGTTTCTTTGATTCCTTCTTCTCGTCCTTTTTTCAATCCTTCTTTCAACCCTTCTTCCCGACTGCTGCGAATGTTTGAAAGTTGGTCAAGGAGCCATTTGAGCCGCATTTCGTAGGCGTAGCGGTTTTCTGGGTCAACGCTTAAACTTTGCCATTCTTCTAACGCTTCTAAAATGTCTTGTTCGGTCATCGCGATTCCCTCCAATTCGCGAAACATGTCTTCATCCATTCGTTTTGTTCGGCTATCCACAGCCGATAACATCGTCAGCCATGGCCATTCCGGCGATTGCTTCACTTCTCTCCGATATTTCTTCCATTTTACCATAAATTGTGACAAATCGAGTACATGAAATTCAAGGTGCTCGCTCCAAAGAAATTGTTCTTCATCTTCACGGATATGAAAGACGGTATGGAAGCGATCAGTTTCATGTGGGAAAAGTGGGTAATTTAAGATGGCGATCATGATGGTCGGAGGAAGGGTGTCGTACCGTTCTCCTTTTGATAACGAAGAGGAAAACAACCGCGCCCAGTAATACAACAGCCGTTCGGGCATGCCGTATTGCGGGATGATTTGAATTTCGACATGAATGCGCTCGCCACGATTCGTGCGGACAATGACGTCTAACCGCCCTGTTTTTCCGTCTTCTGTTTCTTTCGTCAGTTCGGTGTTTTCAAACTGCACATCAACGATGCGGTCATCGCCTGTCCGATGCAAAAGCGCGTTTAAAAACGCCATCGTAATGGACTTGCGGCTCGGGTGACCGAACAGCTGTTTAAACATAAAATCCATTTTTAAATCAAGATACTGCATACACCTCATCCTTTCATAATAGATACACTTTTATTACACTCGGGAAATACGGGAAATGCAAAAAGGGAAAATTGAATATTGAGGCACATTTTTTGTGAAAATCGGCGAAAAAAAACGGTAAGAAGAAAATTTTGTGGACTGAAAAATCAATTTTCGATGAGAAAGGAACATTTTTTCGATAGGTGACTGGAAACGTTTAGTGACGTAAAATGACAGTAGTTTACAGTAGGAATTTTTGTTATAGTTAAAGTTGTAAAAAGGACAACAAGAGATGGAGGCGCCTTGAAATTTCAAGACACCTCTATTTCACCTAAAACCGTTTTGCCATGTCTTTCGCGCGTTCGATCGCTTGTTGTTTAATGGCTTCTGCTTCGTTTGGAAATGCGTTCATACCTTCCACAGCAATCGTTTCGACGTCTGTAATGCCGATGAAAGAGAGGACCGCACGCAAATAGCGATCGCCAAATTCCATTTCTTTTGCTGGGCCTTCGGAGTACATGCCTCCGCGCGCTTGAATGTGAAGCGCTTTTTTCCCTTTCAATAACCCAACAGGACCTTGTTCCGTATATTTGAACGTTTTTCCTGCAAGACAAAGCGTATCAATATATGCTTTTAGTTTTGGAGGGAAGCTAAAGTTCCACATCGGTGTGACGAATACATATTTGTCAGCTTTCATAAATTGTTCGCATAACTCATTGATGCGCGCCACTTTTTGTTGTTCATCTTTGCTTAATTGCTCGAACGCTTGTCCTTGTTGCAGTTTGCCCCAGCCGTTAAATACATCGGCGTCAATGTACGGAATGTCCGTATCATATACATGTAGTTCAACGATTTCATCTTCTGGATGATGTTGTTTGTAAGTTTCTAAAAACGCACGCCCGACTGATAAACTAAATGATTGTTGTTCTTGTTTTGGATTTGCAGTAATATAAAGTACTTTTGCCATGACGATTCCTCCTCGGTATTTTAAGTGAAAAAATATCTGTAACTATATTAAAGTATATTACTTACTTTTGTAAAGTAAAAAACTTTTTTAAACGGATGACAGCCATCGAAAAACGAAGTCCATCCGAGCGTATATGGTATCGTAGTGAAAAAGTAGTCATCGAATTGTCGATGGCTATTTTTTTATCCGTTCGTTTATTCAAGGGATATGCATATTTTTCATTCATTGTTAAAAAATAATGGCGAATGGGGGGACGCTATGAAACTGTTCGCATTTGGCATGATGATCGTTTGTTTGCACGCATTGCCGTATTTTCTTCTTGGTGAAGATGCCCATATGCGCGTGCACGATAATTTAGATTCAAATATCGCTTGGTATCGTGTGCTTGCACGAAGCGGTGAGTTGTTCGGTTCCGTCCATGCGACGATTCCACAAGTCATTAACGGATTGCCACGCAACGCGTACGGAACAGAATTTAGCGGCATCGTCTGGCTTCATGCGCTTTTTCCTTCCGTTTATGCTTACGGGCTTAGCCAGCTGTTGACGCGCGTATTTGCGTTTATCGGCATGTATATGTTGTTGAAAACGCACGTATTGAAAGAGCGAGAAGCGACGGCAGAATGGATTCGCGTTGGTGTGGCTCTTACGTTTGCCTTGACGCCGTTTTGGCCATCAGGGATGCTTAGCACGCTCGGCATGCCGCTTGCGTTATGGGCGCTACTTAACATTCGAGCGGGCGATCGTTCGTGGAAAAATTATGTCGTACTCACGCTTCTTCCTCTCTATTCCAGCTTCGTGCTCGGTTTTTTCTTTTTTTTAAGCGCAATGTTTTTGTTTTGGATCGTTGATGCGTGGCGTCGCCGACCGAATATGCCGTTATTGCTGGCGCTCGTATATATGACCGCCCTTTATTTCGCAATTGAATATCGGCTCGTTCATTCATTTTTATTTGCGACCGAACCGACAAGTCGGGATGAATATTTCCATGCCCGTCTATCGTTATGGCGGTCGCTTCGTTTAACATTCAAAAACTACATCTTCGGTCATACGCATGTGATGACGATTCATACGCTTATTATTTTACCGATCACGTTCATCGCCTTATATATCGTATGGAAACGAAAATGGTGGCGGAATGAACGGCTATTTTGGCAGCTTCATGTGCTCAATTTCATTTTGTCGCTTTGGTATGCGTTTTGGTTTTACAAAGGATGGTTTCCTGCGACAGAAGCGTTTCCGTTTTTAGATCGCTTTAATTTTGCACGCTATCATTTTTTACGCCCGATGATCATTTACGTCTTGTTTGCTTTGTCGCTTCGCATCATTTGGTGCGCATGGGATCGGCGCATCGTTTCATTTGCGCTTTTTGCGCAACTTGTGGTGGCGCTGTTGTTTCATGAACAAATCGTCTATCGCGACAAGCCAACGTTTCGTTCCTTTTATGCGGAAAAGCAATTTCAAGACATCAAACAATATATCGGAAAGCCCGTTCATACGTATCGCGTCGTCAGCATCGGCATACATCCAGCGATTGCACAATATAACGGCTTTTATACGTTAGATACGTACAACAATTTTTATCCGCTTTCGTATAAACATCAATTTCGTCAAATCATTGCAAGCGAGCTAAATAAAAATAAAAAGCTAAAGGAATATTTCGATGAGTGGGGCGGACGTTGTTATATTTTTGTTGCGGAACTTGGGAAAAAATATATGTTTACGAAACGATCAAACAAACGCATTCGCCATATGCAACTCCATACGAACGTGTTATACGACATGGGTGGGCGATACGTCTTGTCAGCTGTGCCGATTGACAATGCGAAAGAAAATCGTTTAATGCTATTGCGCACGTTTCACCATAAAGAATCAGCATGGACGATTTATTTATACGAAGTAGAAGGAGGGAAAACGACATGACCGTTTTAGCGATCGTTGTGCCTTGTTATAACGAGGAGGAGATGTTGCCGGAGACGATCGAACAGTTGCGGGCATTGCGGCAACAACTTATCGATGAACAGCTCATTTCTTCGGAAAGTAAAATTGTGTTTGTCGATGATGGGAGCCGCGACAAGACGTGGACGATCATTTATAAAGCGTGTTTGCGCTACGAAGAAATAAAAGGCATTAAACTAGCGGGAAACGCAGGACATCAACACGCGCTGTTAGCGGGGATGATTGCCGCTAAACAAATGGCGCATTGCGTTGTGACGATGGATGCTGATTTACAAGACGACATATACGTCGTTCGCGAGTTTGTGCGCAAATTTCAAGAAGGGTACGACATCGTCTACGGGGTAAGAAAAAAGCGCGACGTTGACTCATATATGAAACGGTGGACGGCTGAGACGTTTTATCGCTTCATGAATCGCATCGGGGTGAAGTTGATTTATAATCATGCCGACTATCGCCTTATGAGCCGGCGTGCTGTCGAAGCGTTAGCGCAATTTCGTGAAGTGAATCTGTTTTTGCGTGGCGTTGTCCCGCTTCTTGGCTTTCCGTCGACGACCGTATATTATGACCGAAAAGAGCGGAAAGCAGGAGTGACGAAATATCCGCTCATGAAAATGATTCGCTTTGCGTTCGATGGGTTAACATCGTTTAGTATGATGCCGATTCGTTTCGTCTCCCTTCTCGGTTTTTGTTCGTTTGTTGTGAGCGTATTATTTGCGTTATATGTGCTATTTTTAAAAATGACAGGTCATACGCAGACGGGCTGGACGTCGCTGATCATGTCCATTTGGCTTGTCGGAGGATTGCAGCTCATGGCGATCGGTTTAGTCGGGGAGTATATCGGAAAAGTATATCAAGAAGCCAAACAACGTCCACGCTACATTGTCGATGTCGATTTGTTAAATGGACCGATGATCGCAAGGCACGAGCGGGAAAAACTAGCTGAGGAAATTAGTTAAGGCTCCGATTATGCGGAGCCTTTTTGCATCATGGTGCGTTGAAATGATTGAAACAGGACGAATGAAACGAACGTAAGCACAATCCCTGTCATATACGGCAAGCTCGGCTTCAATGTAAATAGCCAGCCTGCAATCGCCGGTCCGCCGATGCGCCCGAGCGAATCGAATGATGATAACAGCCCTGTTGCGCTTCCTTGTCCGTCCGTCGTATGTTTCGTTAATAAGGCGGATACACATGGGCGAATGACGCCGTTACCGATGCCGAAAATCGTTAAATAAAGGGCAGCTGTCCAAAAGTTATGGATAAATAAAATGAGCGAAAATCCGAGTGCCGAAAGAAATAGTCCAGCGCGAATGACCGTCCCTTCGCCGAACGACTGAATAAGTTTGCCAAGCAGTCCTCCTTGAATGACCGCCCCAGCAAGTCCCATAATCATAAAAATATAACCGAGTTCAGTAGAAGCAAGTCCAGCACGTTGAGCCGCGAAATACGCAAACGTCGCTTCCAGCCCCGCAAGCGAAAACGTGACGATCAACTGCAATACGTATAGACGCGATACGTCGCTTCGTAGCGCCGTCATCAGTGATGGACGTTTCGTTTCGCCGTTTGCGCGTTTTTCTTTCGGCAGCGACTCGTTTAAGAAAAAGAAAACGAATACCGCCGTCACAAAAGCTAAACTGCCTGCGATCCAAAACGGAACGGTTAAGCTATGTTTCGAAAACACGCCGCCGATGGCTGGTCCGAAAATAAAGCCGAGCCCGACCGCTGCCCCGATGATGCCCATGCCTTTTCCGCGATTTTCTTCGGTCGTCACATCGGCAACGTACGCCATCGCTGTCGGCATCGTTGCGGCCGATAAAAAGCCGCCGATGATGCGCGCTGCAAACAACATCCAAAGTTTTGTTGCTAAGGCGAATAAGAAAAACGAAAGCGCTAGACCAAAAATGCCGAGCAGTAAAAACGGCTTGCGTCCGTAACGATCAGACAGCCGTCCCCACATCGGCGCAAATAAAAATTGCATAAACGAATATACCGCCATTAACCAGCCGAGCTGTGTTGGGGTGGCACCGATGTTTTCAGCGTAAAACGGAAGGACAGGAATAATAATTCCGAATCCCATCATGACGAAAAACATGACAATAAATAAAAGCGGCAAATAACGCCGATCGTTCATATGACCATCTCCACTATGTAGTTTGCATCTTTATCATAATGGAAATGTGACCATTTTTCAAAGATGTCGCTGCATTGACAACGGAAAAAGTTTTCGCGAAACTGAGATTGGATGAACGATGTGGGAGAGTTGAGAAAGATGACATATATCAATCAACATGTGTTAAACAACTTATTTTACATTTTAGTAAGCATTTTTTTCTTTTACTTTTTGTACGATCACGTCCGCTTTTTTCAACAAAAAAAGGCGCATCAACATGTGTTGCTCATCGCATGTTTAAGTGTCCCCCTTATTTTATGTATGAAATATCCAATTTATATCGCACCAGATTGCGTGCACGATTTGCGACAAGTGCCGTTTTTGATCGGCACGTTTTACGGCGGTTGGGCGGTGAGCGTACCGCTATTGCTTATTTTGCTTGTGGCGCGCTTTATGATGTATGGATATCAGTTTATTACCGTTGCGGTATATGTGATGATGTGCCTATGCGGCAGCTTGTTTTCTCCGTTGTTTCAGCAGCTTACAAGAAAGCAGCGGCTCGTTGCTTCGGCGGCGATGACGTTTCTTTTGGCGATTGCGGCAACGGTGTTGGCGGTCGCCATTTCCGATTTTCAAGTGACGGAATCGTACGTTGTCGATTTTATTCTCGTTCCTCCTGTTGCGGTGTTGTTCGTTGTATTTATCATTGAAACGTTGCGAGAGGCGCTGCTTATTCGTTCAAAAGCGATCAAGTTGGAGAAAATGGAAGTCGTCAGTCAGCTTGCCGCCAGCATTTCCCATGAAATTCGCAATCCCCTTACAGTCGTCAAAGGTTTTATGCAACTGATGAAAGCAAAAGACATATCAGCGGAAACAAAAGAGCAATATATGAATATCGCCCTCGAGGAGTTAAACCGCGCCTGCATGATCATTGACGATTATTTAACGTTTGCGAAGCCGTTTCCTGAAAAAATTGAGACGCTTCATGTGGAGCGAGAGTTAGAAAAAGTGATCGACATGTTGCGTCCGTTTGCGAACATGTATGGCGTACAAATTGTCGCAACACTCATGCCTGCCACGATGGAAGGAAACGCACAATATTTTCGGCAATGTTTTTTAAATATAATAAAAAATGGCATTGAAGCAACTGAAAATGGCGGTAAGGTATATGTCGATGCCCACGCCGATGAAAAAACGGTTACGATCGTTGTGCGCGATGAAGGGGAAGGGATGACGAAAGAGCAACTTGCTCGTTTTGGTGAGCCGTATTTCAGCACGAAAGAAAAAGGAACAGGGCTCGGGGCGATGGTGTCGATTCGCATCATTGAAATGATGAACGGAACATGGCGCATTCAAAGTGAAAAAGGGCGTGGAACGACGATGACAGTCAGCTTCTCGTTATTAGAAAAATAAAAATATTGCGAAATAGCGAAAAAGTATTGTCTTTAACGATTTTGGGCGTTAAAGTATAAAATGAACATAACGAGTAAGGGGAGTTTACATCGATGAGTTTGTTTAGGAAAAAGTCGATTGAAGCGCTGATGAGCGAATCAGGAAAAAATGGGGCAACGCTCAAAAAGGAATTAGGCGCATTTGATTTAACGATGCTTGGCATCGGTGCGATTATTGGAACAGGCATTTTCGTTTTAACGGGGGTAGCGGCTGCTGAACATGCGGGACCAGCGCTTGTTCTTTCGTTTATTTTATCTGGATTGGCGTGCGTTTTTGCGGCGCTTTGTTATGCGGAGTTTGCATCGAGCGTTCCGGTGTCAGGGAGCGCGTATACGTACAGCTATGCGACATTTGGGGAATTAATCGCTTGGATGCTCGGTTGGGATTTAATTTTAGAGTATGGTGTGGCAGCTTCGGCTGTTGCGGCAGGCTGGTCTGGTTATTTCCAAGGATTGCTTGCCGGATTTGGCATTGAGTTGCCGAAAGCATTAACGAGCGCTTACGATCCAGCAAACGGGACGTTTATTGATGTGCCCGCCATTGTCATCGTCTTGCTTATTACGTTTTTATTGACGCAAGGGGTGAGAAAATCCGCTCGTTTTAATGCGGTGATGGTCGTTATTAAAGTTGCGGTTATTTTATTGTTTATTGCGGTTGGCGTATGGTATGTGAAGCCAGAAAACTGGACGCCGTTTATGCCGTTTGGATTTTCCGGTGTTGCGGCAGGAGCGGCGACGGTGTTTTTCGCTTACTTAGGGTTTGATGCGGTATCGACAGCGGCAGAAGAAGTGCGCAATCCGCAGCGCAATATGCCGATCGGGATTATCGCATCGCTTGCGATTTGTACGCTTCTTTACATTGCGGTGTCGCTTATTTTGACAGGCATTGTGCCGTATGATCAGTTGGGAGTAAAAAATCCAGTTGCTTTTGCGTTAAACTATATTCAACAAGATTGGGTGGCGGGATTTATTTCGCTCGGTGCGATTACAGGCATTACGACGGTGCTTCTTGTCATGCTTTATGCACAAACGCGCCTCTTTTATGCGATTAGCCGCGACGGCTTGCTTCCGTCATTGTTTGCGAAAGTGAGCGAACGGAAACAAGTGCCCCTTGTCAATTCATGGGTAACAGGCATTGCGGTTTCCGTTTTCGCAGGGGTCATCCCGTTAAATAAATTAGCGCATTTAACAAATATCGGAACGTTGTTTGCATTTACGACTGTTGCGATCGGCATTTTAATTTTACGCAAAACAGAGCCGAACTTAAAACGAAGCTTTATGGTGCCGTTTGTACCGGTCATTCCGCTTCTTGCGGTCGCGTTTTGTACGTATTTAGCCCTTCAGCTTCCAGCAACAACATGGTTAAGCTTTGGCGGCTGGTTAGCGATTGGTCTTGTCATTTACTTCTTGTACGGTCGCAAACATAGCAAATTAAATGAGGCAAATGCCGCACAAAAACAAGTGAGTTAACGATTGACAAAATGAACAGCCACTTTTATAATGAAAATACAATAACATCGTTTTCCTTCACAAAGGGGAGTAGCGTTCAGGCGTTGCCTGAAAACAAAGTCGTCAATTCATGGACCTTGTCCATCGGCTTTGTTGGCACAATTACGTGTCTAGCGAGACCTTTGCCGTTCGGCAAAGGTCTTTTTTGCGTTCTCATGATTTTTGCCGGCGGACGAGGGAAAACTACATATTACAGGAGGGATTATCGATGGATGTATCATTATTGTTAGAGTACGGTTGGGTGCTTCTCGTTTTAATCGGTTTAGAAGGTATTCTCGCTGCCGATAACGCTGTCGTGATGGCGGTCATGGTGAAGCATTTGCCAGAGAAAGAACAAAAACGGGCGCTCTTTTACGGGCTTGCTGGGGCGTTTATTCTTCGCTTTGCGGCGTTATTTGTTATTTCGTATTTAGTGAACATTTGGCAAATTCAAGCGCTCGGTGCGTTGTATTTAATGTTTATTGCGGTGCATCATTTTATCAATAAAAATCGCGATGGTTCGCATAAAACAGAGAAAAAGCAGTCAGGTTTTTGGATGACGGTATTAAAAGTCGAGCTTGCTGATTTAGCGTTTGCGATCGATTCGATTTTAGCGGCTGTCGCTTTAGCGATGACGTTGCCGGATACAAATTTACCAGCGATCGGCGGCATGGACGGCGGAAAGTTTTTAGTCATCTTCGCCGGTGGATTAATTGGCGTCATCATTATGCGTTTTGCGGCAAATGCGTTCGTGAAATTGTTGCATAAACGCCCAAGCCTAGAATCGGCCGCATTTTTAATCGTCGGTTGGGTTGGGGTGAAATTGGCAGTATATACGCTTGCACATCCAAGCTTAGCAGTCGTTTCCGAACATTTCGCGCATTCGGCGTTATGGAAAGCGATTTTCTGGATCGTTCTTTTAGCGATCGCAGCTGGCGGCTGGTTTTTCTCAGGAAAAGAAACACAACAACAGAAAGAAGCGATTCAAACGTTGAAAAAAGCGCAAAACGAGTAAAAGGAGGCACGTTCCTCCTTTTTTTGTTATAATGAGAAGAGGAGGAGTGAGATTTATGTTAAGTGAAAAATTGTTAAACGGACTGAATGAACAAATGAATTTTGAATTTTATTCCGCACATGCGTATATGGCGATGGCGGCATATTGCTCAGCGGAAGGATTGGATGGTTTCGCAAATTTCTTTTTAGTGCAAGCGGAAGAAGAGCGATTCCATGCGATGAAGTTTTACAACTTTATTAATGCGCTTGGCGAACGGGCGATTATGACAGGTTTTCCTTCACCGAACAACGAATTTACGTCCGTTCGTGACTGCTTCGAAAAAGCGCTCGCTCATGAAAAAGAAGTGACGCGCCGCATTTACAAACTATCTGACTTAGCGTTAGATGAGCGTGAACACGCGACGATGAACTTTTTGAAATGGTTTATCGACGAACAAGTGGAAGAGGAATCGCTATTTGACACGCTCATTCAAAAGCTCAAGCGCATCGAAGGCGACAGCAACTCGCTATTTATGCTCGACAACGAACTTGCACAACGTACATTTACACCAGAACCATAAAGGGAATGCATCGGCATTCTCTTTTTCTTTCCGCCTAACCAACGATCGCGCATCAAGCGATAGTTGGATATAGGAGGGATGGAAATGAAATGGCTAGTCGATGATGATCCGTTGTTCGTATTGCCGACGGTGGCGGTAAAGCTCGGATTGAATGAAAGTATTTTTTTACAACAGCTTCATTATTGGCTCACGAAAAGTACGCATACGTACGATGGATATACGTGGGTATATAATACGTACGAAGGATGGCAAAAACAGTTTCCGTTTTGGTCAGAAAGCACGATTCGGCGCACGATCGTCCGGCTTGAGAAAAAAGGGATCGTTGTGTCAAGGTATCGTTCGAAACTGGATAAAACGAAATGGTATCGCATTGACTACGATGTGCTTGCCGAAGTGCTTGACACAAACGTTGTACATGACGAGCAAGTGACGGAAGATGGCGAGAACATGTGTATCGAAAAAACGAACGGTCAACATGACGAGCGGACGATGCAACATGACGCATCGCACGCGTCAACTTGCCAAGACGGACAGCGCAATATGAACAGACAAACAAATATAACGACAGATGATACATTACAAAACATAATACAATTTTATGAACAAAACGGTTTTGGGACGATCAGTAGCTATGTCGGTGAACAGATGGCGCTATGGATCAACGAAACGTCAGCGGAATGGGTGCTCGAAGCGTTAACGATCACGTTAAAAAACGGAGTGAAAACGTGGAAGTATGCCGAGGGAATTTTGCGCAATTGGAAGAAGCATGGTCGCATAAAAAAAGAAAAACGAGCGGTGCGAACGGAATTGATTCCAGAGTGGTTACATATCGATTATTCACAATATGAACGAAAAGCTTGCAGTGAAGCCGAGCTCGAACAAAAAAGAAGGGCATTAGAAAAACGGCTAAGGGCTGCCCCTTAGCCTGTTCGTTTCACCTGATCGGTCGCTTCTTTTGTCGCTTCTACAGCTTCTACAAGCAATTCAACGAGATGGACGGCGCGTACGTTTGTGAGTCCTTCCCGTTCAATGCCGAGCTTCATTTGTAGTAAACAGCCGGGATTGGCGGTTACAATCGTCGTCGCTTTCGTTTGTTTTACTTGTTCCATTTTGTAGTCGAGCACTTGCATCGACATATCCGGTTCGATGATGTTATAAATGCCTGCAGACCCACAACACCGGTCGGCATCTTTCATTTCACGAAATTCGACGCCTGCAATCGACTGAAGCAATAGGCGTGGTTCTTTTGCGGTTTTCATGACGTTGCGCAAATGGCATGAATCTTGATACGTCACCGTTTGGTTTGGCAAGCGCCATCCTTGCTTATGAAAGCCGAGTTCCACTAAAATGACGGACACGTCTTTTATTTTTGCGACAAACGCTTTCGCACGATCCGCCCAAACAGGATCGTCTTTTAACAAATGGTCGTATTCGATTAAAAAGGCGCCGCACCCGCCAGCGTTTGTAATGATGTAATCGACATCGAGTGTTTCAAACGCTTCGATGTTGCGTTTCGCTAACGTTTTTGCGTCCGCTTTTTCACCGCTATGTCCATGAAGCGCACCGCAACACGTTTGCGTTTTAGGAATGACGATGTCGCAACCAACAAGCGGCAACAGTTTCATCGTCGCATCGTTTATGTCCATAAACATCGTATCCATTAAACAACCGCGGAAAAAAGCGACGCGCCGCTTGCGTGGAGCGAGCGCTTCAACGTGCGACGGACGTTCGTTCATTTGTTTCCACGTTGGCACGTTCGGTAGCACGTTTTCCATCATCGCTAAATGGTTCGGTAATACGCGCAATAGCCCAAGTTTACGAGCGAGCGCTTGCAATCCTGAACGTTGATAAAAGCCGATAAGTGCCGTCAACATACGCATCCGTTTTGGATGTGGAAACAGTTGTTTAAATACAAGATGGCGAATGAAACGGACGATCGGTGAATACGTTTTATGTTGCGCAATAATGTCGTGCGCTTCTTCAAGCAAATGACCGTAGCGCACGCCAGAAGGACAAACTGGTTCGCATGCGCGGCAGCCAAGGCATAGTTGAAGGGAACGTTCGACATCTTCGTCCGGTTCAATAAGTCCATCAACGACTGCTTTCATTAATGCGATGCGTCCGCGCGGCGAGTGCGATTCTTGAAAGCCGGATTCAATATACGTCGGGCATGTCGGTAAACAAAAACCGCACCGCATACAGTTTAATAGCTCGTCTTCATTTATGCGCGCTTGAAATTGTTTTGCGAGCTGTTTGTTTTTCATCGTGTTATCACCACCCGTTTGCGCGTGCTTTTGGCGAACACTTTTCCCGGATTCATAATGTTGTTCGGATCCAGCGCTTGTTTAATCGCCTTCATCGCAGCGATTCCTTCTTTGCCGAGCTTCCATTCTACATATGGGGCTTTCATGACACCGACGCCATGTTCGCCTGTAATCGTGCCGCCAAGCTCAATCGCTTTGGCGAATATGTCTTCAAACGCTTGCTCGACACGATGCAGTTCGTCTTTGTCGCGCACATCAGTCGGACATGTCGGATGAAGATTGCCGTCTCCTGCATGCCCGAACGTGCAAATGGTCACGTTATACTTTTTCGCAATGTCGTTAATCGCTTTTACCATATTCGCAATTTGCGAACGCGGAACGGTTGCGTCTTCTAAAATCGTCGTCGGTTTTAAACGAGCGAGTGCTGATAGTGCCGAACGTCTCGCTGTGCGCAAGTTGTTCGCTTCTTCTTCTGTTTTGGCTACTTGGACGGAAATGGCATGTTGCTCTTGACAAATGCGCGCCATCGCTTTCATATCTCGCTCAACGACTTCTTTCGGTCCATCTTGTTCGATCAGCAATACCGCTTGAACGTCTGTCGGCAAGCCGATGTTGACGAACGATTCGACGACTTGTAACGTCGGTTGATCTAAAAATTCAAGCGTCGTCGGGATGATTTTATTGGCGATAATCGTTGAAACGGAACGGGCGGCTGCTTCTAAATCTTCATAAAGCGCGAGCATCGTTTGTTTCGTCTCCGGCATCGGAATAAGTTTTAACGTCGCTTCTGTAATGATCCCAAGCGTGCCTTCCGAACCGACAAACAGGCGCGTTAAGTCGTAGCCGGCGACGTCTTTGGCGAGCTTTCCGCCTGTGCGAATGATGTCGCCGTTGGCGAGCACAACTTCAAGCCCCATGACGTAGTCGCGCGTCACTCCGTATTTTAAACCGCGCAAACCACCGGAATTTTCATTAATGTTTCCTCCGATCGTTGAAATTTTCATCGAGCTTGGATCAGGGGGATAAAACAGTCCTTTTGCTTCGACGGCATGAATAAGGTCAAGCGTAATAACACCCGGCTGAACGGTAACCGTTAAGTTTTCTTCATCGATTTCTAATATGCGATTCATATGTTTAAACAACATGACGATGCCGCCTTCGGTTGGGCATGTGCCTGCACAAAGATTTGTGCCCGAACCGCGCGGAACGATCGGAATGCGTTCGTTGTTGCAAATTTTTACAATTTCACTCACTTCATTTGTGTTGCGCGGAGCGATGACCGCATCAGGAAGCGATTGAAAGTTTGGTGTGGCGTCATAGGAATAAACGAGCCGTCCGGCTTTCGAATCATCGTAGTTTTCTGCACCGACGATGTCAATGAGCTGTCGTTTCACTTGTTCGGTGATCATATCATCCACCTTCTTTCTCCCATTTTTACTATAAGCATAAAAAAAAGCGGGAAAACCCGCTATGGATGAATATATAAAAATAAAACGTTTACATCTTATTTTTTTGTTGTTTCATCTAAAAAACGAATAGCTAAATATAAAGTGACGACATGTTCGATATTGCGCACGTTTAAATTTGTATATTCTTGTACTTTTTTTAGCCGATAATGAAGCGTATTAATATGAATGTGAAGCGATTCGGCTGTTTGTTTGAGCGATAAGTGGTTGGCGAAAAATGTGCGCAACGTATGAAGTAGTTCTTTGTCATGGATGAACGGCGCAATCGTTCGTTTGATAAGTTCTTGTTTTGTCGCAAGCGAAATGTTTTCTAAACACATGTCCAATCGTAAATCTTCATCGAAAACGATGTCGCCTGTTTGTTTGGCGATATGAAGCGCGCGTTCGGCTTGTTTATACGAATGGTACGCCTGTTTACTATCTCCCATTTTTCCGCATCCGATATGAAGTGTAATACCATATTTTTCTAATAGTGCACGTTGCATCGTTTTTATTTTAGTGATCGTTCGTTCTTTGTCGTCGTCTGTTTGTAAAATCAGTAAGCGATCGTTTCCCCAACGGACGATGACGTCACGTTCATCGTTCCAAACGGTTCGAACGTATTTCCATATGTCGACAGAAAGCGTTTGTTTTTTCTCATCTAACGAAGCGATGATGGCGCGCCGTTTCGCATACAAGTCAATATGAAACAGTTGGGCGCGTTCGTAAAACGATGGCGACCATTCGCGCGCTTGCAGCCATTCAAACACGAACGTTTCAAGCGTCCGCGCTTCGAGTTGAAGTTGTTCGATGTAATAGTTTTCCTGAATAAGAAGCTCGGTCATTTTTTTTAATAGTTCTCCATAAGGTGACACCTTTTTCGGGTCGCCTGTAATGCCGATGACGCCAATCACATCGCCGTGAAAAAAGATCGGCAAGTTGATGCCCGCTTTTACGCCTCGTAATACGTTTTCATCTTCTTTTGTAATAATCCGTGTTTTCTTTTCTTGGCAAACGAGAAACGCTCCTTCATGAAATTGACCGAGGCGCGTCGTATCGGTGCTTGCGATAATAATGCCGTTTGTCGCGACGATAATAATGTCTTCATCAATGAGGCGTCGGACGTCGGATACAATTTTTTTCGCAAGGTGAGGGGAGAACATCCATTCACTTCCTTTCGTAGCAAGGTGAAAAAAGAAACCGTCCTTTCACTTGAAAAGAAGGACGGTTGTCCGAGTTACATGTGAAAACGTGCCACCGCTTGACGAAGCTGTTCGGCAGTGCTTGCGAGTTCTTGCGAAGAAGCGAGCAACTCTTGCATCGTTGCGTTTTGTTCTTCCGTCGTTGCGGCCACTTGTTCAATGTTGCTTGCCGATTGCGATGAAATGTCAATAATTTGATCGGCAAATGCGGTCATTGTTTTTACTTTTTCGTCAACGGCGCGAATCGTATCGTGCACTGTATCGCTTTCTGCTTGAACGCGCGCCATATCGGTCGAAATGGAATGGAAAATATGTCCGACTTGTTCGACGAGCGAATGACCTGTTTGGAACGATTCACTGCTTTCATTCATCACATGTACAGCGTGCGCCGTTTGCGTTTGCGACTGCTCAGCAAGGGTGCGAATGTTGCCGGCCGCATGCGCCGTTTGTTCAGCCAGTTTACGCACTTCTTCAGCGACGACGCCAAATCCTTTTCCGTGTTCGCCTGCTCGGGCGGCTTCAATTGCCGCGTTTAACGCAAGCAAGTTTGTTTGATCGGAAATGCTCGTAATAAAGCCGACGATTTGATGAATTTCTTTTGATTTATCGTTTAGCGATTCAATGACAGTAGCGAGTCGCTCAATTTGTTCGCGAATGAGCTTCATTTGTGCAACCGTTTGCTCTACTAGTGCCGTTCCTTCGTTAACGCGTTTCGTTGCTTCGTTTGTTCGTTTCGTCGTTTCAGATACTTTCGTCATAACAGTCGTTAGCGCATCAGACACGTCGTGCACCGCTTCATTTGTTTGTTTCGATACATTCACTTGCTCATCTGCACCAGAGGCAACTTCGAGAATGGCTTGTGTAATTTGTTCGTTCGCTTCCGTCGTTGCTTCTGCGTTTTGTCGCAACGTTTGTGACATGTCGTTGACGTATGTTGCCGCCGCTTGAATTTGAGCGATCGATTGTTCCAATCCATCCGCTAATTCATTCATCGCTTGAGCAATTTGTCCGACTTCGTCATTTTTCGTATCGGTCAATCGTTCGACGCGCAAATTGCCGCGCGCAAGTTCATGACAAACATGGACGACGTCGTGTAATCGTTTGCTTATTTTTCGGCTGACGACGATTAAAGAGATGACCGATAAAACGATCGCTACAACGACGGTGATGATCATCATGAAAATGTTTTTCGCAATCGTGTCGTTCATTTGCGCCGTCAGCGTGTTTCTGTCATCCATGACGATTTTTCTTAGTAGGTCAAGCTTTTCAATGCTCATATCGCGAATTGTTGCGGCTTTATTTTGGAAGCTAATGACTTGGAAAATATCAATTTGTTCGCCGCGATCGCGATATGACAATACTGCAGGTTGAATCGTTTTATACAGCAGTTCGTTTAGTTGATTTTCAATCGAGATGGTTGAGTTGTAAATCGTTTTTGCCTCCTCTGTTTGCATGTGCGGTTTTAGCTGTTTTATTTTCTTATTGAATTGATCTGTTAAATCGTTGTAGTGCCAAAGCGTCTCTGGACGCGGATTTGTCATATAGTCAGTAATGACGATATATTTTTGTTTAAATAACGAACCGAGGTCGGTAATTAAAATGGCTTGGTCGCTTTTTTGTTCCACTTGTTTGACGACGTTCGTTAAGTTATTGACGAGTAAAAAAACAAAAATGAAAACGCTGACAAATAAAAGTGTAGCAAAGCTGAAAACGATCCCATATTTTTTCCCGATCGTCATCGCTTTGGTCGTTTTAGTTGTTTTCTTTTTTTTCTGAAAACGATTTGTCCATCGTCCTTTCATCATGAAGCCTCCTTTGCTTTTTTCTCATTATAGCACGACCGCTAGAGAGGAAGGGAGAGTATTTTTGGACAAAATGCCACGAATTTTGTCACAAATTTTTTATTGCAATCGGTTTCAAGTTATCGCATGGAAACAGCTTGCAGAACAATTAGGCATTACGTTTGATCGCGCGTTTAACGAGCAATTAAAAGGGGTGAGCCGCATGGAGTCGCTTGAGCGCATTTTAGCGCTCGGCGGCCAAGCGGATCGCTATACAACAGCGGAAAAAGAGGCGCTGGCGCATAAAAAAAATGAGCATTACAAACAGCTCATTGCGTGCATGACGCCAAGCGATTTACTTCCCGGCATGCTCGATTTATTGCGCGAGTTGAAGCGCAATCATATAAAAATCGGCTTAGCGTCCGCAAGTAAAAACGCGTTTACGGTTATCGAACGGCTCGGTATTCGGGAATATTTCGATACGATTGTCGATGCGGCAAAAGTACAAAACAGCAAGCCGCACCCAGAAATTTTCCTTACTGCCGCCGAGCAGTTACGTGTCGCTCCGTCGACGTGCGTTGGCGTAGAAGATGCGCAAGCAGGGGTGGCTGCCATTAAAGCAGCAAACATGGTTGCGATTGGTGTTGGCGACAAAGAAGCGTTAAAAGAAGCGGACTATATCGTCGAAACGACAGCCGATTTAACATACGATGCGATTGTACGTGCTTTTCATCGGGAATAAGGGAGCTCGTCTCCCTTCCATATACTATATTAAGGGGGGAAGGACATGCGATTTGGCAAAGCGTTGTTATATACGATTCTCGTGTTATATGCAATTGTGACGATGATTCCGTTTTTATGGGCGCTCTCGTCATCGTTTAAAACGCTTGAAGAAATTGTGAGCGGTTCGATCAGCTTTATTCCGAAAGACTTTACGCTTGATAATTATAAACAAATTTTTATTGAACAAGAGCTTTTCCCGCGTTGGTTTATGAATAGCGTCATTATTGCGGTGACGGTGACAATGTTGAATTTAATATTTAACTCGATGGCTGGTTATGCGCTTGCTCGTCTTCATTTCCGAGGAAAACAGACGATTTTTATGATCATTTTGGCGGTATTAATGATTCCAGCGCAAGTGACGATGATTCCGAACTATTTAATTTTAAAACAGCTCGGTTGGTTGAACTCGTATCAAGGGATGATTGTCCCAGCGATGATTAATGCGACGTTCATTTTTATGATGCGCCAATTTTTCATCAACTTCCCGAAAGAGTTAGAAGAAGCGGCCGCGTTAGACGGATTAAGCCGCATCGGCACGTTTTTCCGCATCGTGTTGCCGCTCGCTCGCCCAGCGCTCGCCGCGCAAGCTATTTTCGTCTTTATGGGCTCATGGAACGACTTTATGCGTCCGCTTATCATTTTGTCTGATCCGCAACTGTTCACGTTGCCGCTTGGATTAAATAGCTTTAAAGGACAATACATTAGCTATTGGAACTACATTATGGCAGCGTCGATGGTATTTACCATGCCTGTGTTAGTCATTTATGCATTTTTCAACCGTTATTTCATTAAAGGCATTTCATTTACAGGGGGAAAATGATCCCCCTTGTTTCATTTCTTCTAGCTCACGGTATTCGCTTATAAATAAAAGAATATATCCCGTCACAATAATCCCGACACCAATCACTTTCATGAGTTGAATCCATTCGCGGTCCATATACGCCACCTCGTCATGTATTGCTCCTTCAATGTATGACGAAAACGGGGCGAATGTGTCAATCCGCCCCGTATCCGACGTCTTTATCTGGATGGGTAAACGGTGCTAGTTCGCTCCGTTTTTCTTCGAGTAAGGCGCGGTTTTCGGGGGTATTCCAACCGATGTCGTTTGTTGGGTGCACCCATTCATCACCCGCCATTACACTCGGATCGGTTTCATCGCTCCATTCATGAAGTGGGGAGTTTGGCGAATTGTATTTACTATCGCCAATGACGACCCCATACCGATTGACAAATGGTGGTTTCATCTCGATGCCCGTTCCTTTAAATGACGGGGCGTGAATTTGATGCGGTTGCGTCTCATCGAAAATGGGCGATTCGATTTCTTTTTCTTTTTCCATGATGATCACCTCATCATTAATGTGGCTAAATGGCGTATAAAATATGTTCATTTGCGTGACATTACTTGTGAGGGGGGATTCATATGCATTTTCCAATTGCACAATTGCATGAACGCGACGTTGCCGAAGTACAACAATTTGAGCGGAAGCTTCGTGAACAAACGGGCGAAGACATTATACTTATTGCGTACAAAAAAGAACATGCGAGAGGTGAACGATCATGAAGCGCAAAGTGACACACGATGCCGCAAAAACGAACAACCAAACGCCGACAGAAAGCATGCCAAAAGACGAATTTGAAGCGCAATACGCTGGCGGAGAAGATATGAGTCGCGGCGCAAACCGAAATTCGAAAAAAGGACGGCAAGGAACATGAAAAACAAACAAGCAGGCAAAACAATTCCGATTCCAAGCGACATATTGAAGGAAGAATTCGGTCAAGAACAAGGCGACGTCAATGCGTATAAAGTGATGGAGTTAATGGAAGAGGCGAAAAAAGGAAAAGAAAAATGAGTAAAGTATATTTATGAAATAATTGCATAGTACAAAGTGTAGGCTACACAGGTTCGGACTATGTGGCTATAGAGAAAGGGCTGCTTACGTATATACGAAAGCAGCCCAATTTGTTACGTTTTTTACTTTTTTAAAAATAAATACAATAATAGTAATGGCTCTTTACCAAAAGTCGTACTTGAGATTTACTCTCACATTGGATGGTAGTTAGTACGTCGACGGCTTTTCACGCGGAATCCCGAGTTACTCACCGCCTATATTCAATATCACGCGGAGCCCCGAGGGATATTGATGTACTTTCATATTATAATACGACTTAGGCAAAAGTCAACTTCCAGTTGTTAAGGAACGGTGTTAATTAATGGGTAAGGAAAAGATCATGATATTTTTTGATGAGAGCGGCAAAAGGAGTGTCAAACCTAATTTAATGGGTGGTCTATCTATTCCGTATGAAATATACTATCAAGACGATTTTCAATTATTAACTCAAAAATTGAGAGATGGATTGATTAAGTTACATTTTAAGAGCTATTATGGCGATTCGAATGAAAGGGATAATTTTATTCGTGTTGGCGAGACTTTAGCAAAGTATTCTGAGTTCATCAAAATGATTGTCATTAATTATGATTATTCTGCTCTTGTTGGTACCACTGAATTAGGAAAAGATGTGGTTGAAGATATGATTTACACGAAGTTTCCTGAAAGAATTCTGTATGGTTTACTAAGAGGATACGGTAAGAACATTGACATAGAAGCAGAAGTGTTAATCGAAAAAGCTAATGAGTACGAAAATCTTAATCTTTTCCAACTTAAAGACAAATACGAACATGATGTTGCATTGAATTTAGATGGTTTAGTAAAGGATTTGTTAAATATTCAAGCGCTTTATAGAGGGGAAAATTACGTGATTAATAATTGTAAACTAGTTCCCAAGGGTGAAGAAATCGGCGTAGAAATGACTGACATGATGTTGGGGATTGTGAGAACAATTATAGAAAACAAGCCATCAACTACCTTAAAATATACTGCCAAAAATAAATTAACGATGCACTTATTACGGAATCGAGAGTTTTGTTCTTTAATACAAAATATAAGATATTTTGAATGGGATCAATCCAAAGAATTACCAGAAATAAGTTTAACGAGTTACTTGCAGCTATTCATGGCTAGACATTTTAATGAAACAATAAACTGAGTACCACCAAAGTGGGTGGTATCAGAATGTTGACAGGTTCCATCATGAGGAACCTGTCTTTTTTCTCCCACAAACATTTTACTCATACGTGACTGACTTGTTGTTCCATTTCCAAAAAATACGTCTCTGCTTTCATCGTCGTTTGGTTGAAGTATACGATCATCGCCATATGGCAATGGCGAATGTGTTTCGTTTGTAAATAATGCGGCAAGTCGAACGGGATCAGTTCAACGACCGTATGTTTAAATAGTTCTTTTTCGCTTAGTGAAAGAAGGTGCGGTTGTTCGGACAGTTTTTCATATACGCGCGCGCGTACATGTTTGTCCGTTTTGTCGTCCCACCACGGTTTGCGCGGTTTTTGTTTTTGATTGCGCAAATAGTCGTATTTCATCAACGCTTCGACAATTGGCAAGTTGGGCATGTTTGTCGTTTGTAAAAACGAATAGAGGCGGCGGAATAAATCTTCAAGCTGATGTCCGATGCGCGCCCAACCTTGTTCATCCCAATACGTCCCAAACGACTGGAAAAAGTCAAACGGCGTGTCAAATAGATGGGTGACGATATATTCGATCGTCTCGTCCATGCGATGATCGTTCCAATATTTTTCAAGCACATCTTCGACTTGTTTTAAGCGAATGATGTCATGAAACGACAGCACATTGTTCTGCAAAATTTCATACGGCGCGCGGTCCATAAAGACGTAGCCGTATTCGTTTGCCTTGTGACGAAGCCCTGTGCCGCGCAACATTTTTAAAAAGCCGAGCTGCAATTCTTCAGGACGAAGGGCAAATACGTCGTTAAACGTTTTGCGAAACGATGTGTAATCTTCTTCCGGAAGCCCGGCGATTAAATCGAGATGTTGCGCGATTTTTCCGCCTTGTTTCACCATCGTGACGGTGCGGGTGAGCTTTTCAAAATTTTGTTTCCGCATGACGAGTTTATTCACTTCATCGTTTGTCGATTGCACCCCAATTTCAAAACGGAATAGCCCTGGCGGCGCTTCTTTATTTAAAAATTCAATGACTTCTGGGCGCATAATGTCGGCCGTAATTTCAAATTGGAACACGACGCCCGGCACGTGCTCGTCAATTAAAAATTGGAACATATCCATCGCATAGCTACGGCTAATGTTAAACGTGCGATCGACAAATTTAATGACTTTCGCTCCGTGTTTCATTAAATAACGTAAATCTTCCTTTATTTTTTCACGATCAAAGTAGCGAACGCCGACTTCAATCGACGATAAACAAAATTGGCAACTAAACGGACAGCCGCGGCTCGTCTCGACGTATGTGACGCGTTTTGATAAATGCGGGATATCTTCTGGAAAGCGAAACGGCGACGGCATGCTCGCTAAGTTGATTTTATTTCGTTGCGGGTTAATGACCGCTTTGCCGTCTTGATGAAATGCGAGTCCAGCGATGTTTGCGACATCGTCGCCATTTTGAAGCGCTGTCAGAAGCTGTTTAAACGTTTCTTCTCCTTCGCCGATGACGATATAATCAAACTCCGGCACGCGCTCAAGCCAATAAGCGACGTCATATGACACTTCTGGTCCACCGACGACGATTGTGACGGTCGGATGCACTTTTTTCAAAAGCTGAATAACTTCAATCGTCTGTTCGATGTTCCAAATGTAACAGCTAAACCCGACGACATCGGGTTTGCGGCGATATAAATCGGTGACGATGTTTAACACCGGGTCTTTAATTGTATATTCGACAAGCTCCACATGAAACTCCGGTTGGGCGTACGCTTTTAAATAGCGAATTGCTAAGTTCGTATGAATATATTTCGCATTCAACGTTGTACAGATGATATGCACGGCAAACGACTCCTTTACATGTAGGCTGCAACAAGTCATTATATCATATAAGAAAGGAAAGGAAAAAGGGTATCCTTTTTACAGGACACCCTTTTGTATTATGCTGAAATTTGGTTTTCGGCCCGTTTCGTTTTGCCGCGGTTTGACATCATAAACAAAATGAATGTGGCGACGACGACGGCATAAAGGACAAACCAAACGTTAAAACCGCCGACGATCAAGCCCATGCCGAGCATACCAGCCGCTAAAATGTAATACGTCATCGGAATGAGCGCTTTACGAATTAAGCTTCCTTCTTGACCGACAAGACCGACTGTGGCGGAAGCGGCAACGACGTTATGGACACAAATCATATTTCCAGCTGCGCCACCAACCGCTTGTAGCGCTACGACAACGGCAGCGCCTGACGCCGATAAACCGATGCTTTCTGCTGTACCGAATTGGAAAAGCGAGAACATCATGTTGCTAAATGTGTTACTTCCTGCAATAAACGCGCCGAGCGCACCGATGAGCGGCGCCACGATCGGCCATGAGGAACCAGCGATATGCGATACGCCTTCGGCTAAAACGAGCGGCATGCTCGCAAGCTCATCTGTTTTCGTATTAATGAAAATGTTGATCATCGGTACCGCGAAAATGAGTGCCGAACCTGCGCTTAATGCCGTTTTAAACGAATCGGTAAACGCTTTTTTGTAGCTTGAAGCGTCCATACGATGTAACACGTACGTGATAAGTGAAACGATTAAGAAAATCGTACCTGGCAAATAAAGTGGCGTTGATTTAATCGCAATGCCGGAGTTGAATAAGTTATCGATGAGAATGGTGACGCTTTCTCCTGTTAAAAACGCTTTCACTTCTGTTACGGTGCGCGTAATGACAAGTAAAATCGCCACTAAGACGTATGGGAACCAAGCGTTCAAAAGGGAAATGCGCTTTTTCCCTTGAGCGATGTTCGTTTGTTCATTGTTTAAACGCCCGATCCATTCTTGTTCCCAACGGTTGCGATGTTCGAAATCAAACGTATCTTTCGGCATAAATAGTCCGGCTTTTGCAGCTGGAACGACAATAATAAGACCAATGAGCGAACCGAGCAATGAAGGAAACTCCGGTCCAAGTACGTTCGCGATGATTGCATACGGAACGGTAAATGCAAAACCGGCAAGCATCGCAAACTTCCAGACGCGCAATCCTTCGCGGAACGAACGATTTTTGCCGAAAAAGCGCGTAAGCATCCCGACCATAATAAGCGGAATAAACGTTCCGACTATCGCGTGAATGAGGCCGACGTTGGCGGCAATTTGCAGTAAATAATCGGTAAACTCCATATCGCCAATTGCTTTCATGACCGCTTCTTGATTGGCAAGACCTGTGTTTACCCCAACGAGAATCGGTGTGCCGATCGCCCCAAATGAAACAGGTGTACTTTGAATAATAAGCGAAACTAATACAGCCGCCATCGCTGGAAAGCCGATTGCAACGAGAAGCGGAGCGGCGATTGCTGCTGGTGTTCCGAATCCTGCGGCCCCTTCAATAAACGAACCGAACAACCAGGCGATAATGATTGCTTGAATGCGACGGTCTGGCGAAATGTGAATGAATCCTTGGCGAATCGTTTCAATCGCGCCGCTTTCTTTTACTGTATTTAAAAGCAATACTGCTCCAAATACGATAAACATAATTTCGATGGCGGTTTTTATCCCGTTGACGCTAGCGGCAGCCACAACGTTCATTTTCGTCCCCCAAACGAACAAAGCGATCGCCGCGGTCACAACGAGCGCAACAGGCATCGCGCGGCTCGCGGGCCATTTCAGTATGACAAGAAACAAGAAAACTGTTAAAATTGGCAATAGTGCGATAAATGATAACATGTTCCTCCCCCTTTGTTTATATATGATGACGTAATTCCTTATCCCCTCGTCATAAGGTCATACAATCATCTGATGAGTATATCATAATGTAAGCGCAACCAATTTTCAATATGAATATTTAAAAATTTTTCACAGTTATTTTGTAGAAAAATATGGTTCTGTTTTTTTATTCAATCATAAAAATATATTAAAAATTTTGATAAAATACATTTGAGATCACACTTCTTTTGTGATTATCTTTACATCTTATTGCCTGGCTCTCTTATGAACATATATAGTAAAAGAGAAAGCGAGGTGAACAACGATCATGATGGCGAATCGAGTGGAAAGGCATATGATTTGCGCCACTCATCCGTATTATCCGATGCTCGATGAGTATTGTTTTCGGTCAAAAAATTTGTACAACTTCGCCAACTATCAAGTGAGGCAAACGTTTTTTCAACATGGCACGTATCTTTCTTACAACAAGCTAGACAAGCTGCTGAAAACAAAAGGGATGGATGCAGACTATCGAGCGATGCCAATGGCTCAATGTGCCCAACAAACGTTAAGAATGTTGCATCAAAATTGGCAATCATTTTTTAAGTCGATGAAAGATTGGGCAAAAAATAAAGACAAATATACAGGCAGACCGAAACTGCCCAAATATCTCAAAAAAGACGGACGATATGTACTTGTGCTAACAAATCAATCATGCAAAGTCGTCGATGAACAAATCACTTTTCCTGCCTGTTTCCAAGGTTTTCAACTAAAGACAAACATGAAAGGGAAGCTTCAACAAGTCCGATTTATTCCAAAACACCGCCATATCATCGTCGAAGTCGTTTACAACATTCCTATCCCAGCGCAAAAACAAGATCGCGACAGATACATCAGTATTGATTTAGGATTAGATAACTTCGCAACCATTGTGAACAACGTGGGCAAACAACCGATCGTGATCAATGGTAAAGGTCTAAAATCCGTTAATCAATACTACAACAAACAAATGAGCCACTACCGCAAAGTAGCGAAACAGATGAATGGACTCGATTGGACAAAACGAATGAGCAAAATGACAGAAAAACGAAATCGCATCGTGGAAAACTTTATGCACCAAGCGAGTGCCTTTGTCATGAAACATGCGTTGTCTTTAGACTGCGATACGATTGTGGTGGGGATGAATAAAGATTGGAAGCGTGAAGTCCATCTCGGAAAGCGTACGAATCAAGCATTCGTTCACATTCCGTATCAAACGTTTCTTCATCAGTTGCAGTACAAAGCCGAACAGCATGGGATTCGCATCATCGTGACAGAAGAAAGCTATACATCCAAATGCAGTTTTTTAGACATGGAAGAAATGAAGAAACAAAAGCAATACAAAGGAAAACGAATCAAGCGTGGGCTGTTTCAATCTGAAAACGGAACGCTTATCCACGCAGATGTCAATGGAGCATACAACATTATGAGAAAAGTATTCCCAAAGGCGTTCGCCAATGGGATAGCGGGTGTGGGGTTACACCCGATCCGAGTACATGTCGCTTAAACGACGTGGACGGATAAACAATTTTATTAAAATTTATGATTTTAATAAAATTGATAACCTGATATGATATTCTATTCATGTGGGGGAGCAAACAAGAGATGATGGGGTGGACAGAGTGTACAAACAAATTAAACCGAAAAAAATATATGAAGAAGTAGCGGAAGCGATTTTACATATGATTCAAACCGGACAGTTAAAACCGGGCGATAAACTCGATTCCGTTCAACAACTAGCTGAAAATTTCCAAGTTGGGCGCGCAGCTATTCGTGAAGCGTTAACTGCGCTTCGAGCGATGGGGCTTATTGAAATGAAACAAGGGGAAGGCACATACGTGCGTGAATTTGACCCAGCGATGTTATCGTTCCCGATTTCTGCCGCTATACTGATGAGCAAAGAAGACGTGGCCCATTTATTAGAAGTAAGAAAACTACTTGAAGTCGGTGCAGCAGGAGTGGCGGCAAGAAAGCGAACGGAAGAAGATTTGCGTGCGATGCAAAGCGCCCTTACGCAAATGCGCGAAGCGATTGGCGATGAAGAGCTTGGCGAAAAAGCCGACTTTTTATTTCATATGGCAATTGCGGCGGCAACGAAAAATCCGTTGTTAGTTAGCTTAATGAACAACGTATCTGGCATGATGATGGAGACGATGCGAGAAACGCGCCGCATTTGGCTGTTTGCCAAACAAGCGACGACAGAACAACTACTTGAAGACCATATCGCCATTTTTGAAGCGATTCGCGACCAAAACGTTGAACTCGCCCAAGAGCGAATGAAAGAACATTTAGGACATGTTGAAAAAGTGCTTGCTGACTACATATCTTTATAGTGGAGGTGCTCCCTCCGCCCTTAATCATCAGATGACCAGTTGACTAATTTGGCAATAAGATGTAAAGTGAAAAAAAGAAAACGTTTTCTTTAGGGGGATCGGGAATGAACGTCACATTATTTGTTACATGTTTAGTTGATTTATTTCACGTGAACGTCGGAAAGGCGACCGTTGAACTATTAGAACGGCTCGGCTGCACGATACATTTTCCAGAGGCGCAAACGTGCTGCGGACAGCCAGCGTACAATAGCGGCTATGTAAAAGAAGCGAAAGAAGCGATGAAACATATGATTCGCACGTTCGAACATGCTGAATATATCGTGACGCCATCCGGTTCGTGTGCCACGATGTTTAAAGAATATCCGCACATTTTTAAAGGCGATGGCGAATGGGAAGAGCGGGCGAAACGCGTTGCCGATAAAACATATGAACTGACGCAATTTATCGTTGATGTATTACAAGTCGGAGATGTCGGGGCGCAGTTAGAAGGAAAAGCGACGTACCATACGTCATGTCATATGACGCGCTTACTTGGCGTCAAAGATGCGCCGCTTACGCTTTTACAACACGTAAAAGGGCTTGAAGTTGTCCCTTTGCCGAACGCGCACAATTGCTGTGGATTTGGCGGTACGTTTTCTGTAAAAATGGGGCCGATTTCCGAACAGATGGTCGATGAAAAAATTCAATGTATTGAACAAGTCGAAGCCGACTATTTAATCGGTGCAGACTGTGGCTGTTTAATGAATATCGGTGGGCGCATCGAACGAAAAGGCAAACCGATTCGCGTCATGCACATTGCCGAAGTGCTCAATAGTAGATAGGGGGGATTCATATGGCGATGAAAATTAACATGGGAGAATTTCACGAACGGGTGGAAAAGGGGATTCATAATACGTTTATGCGCGGGGCAGTGGCAGGGGCGCAAGAGCGGCTGCGCACGCGCCGATTAGCAGCAGCCGAAGAACTCGGCAACTGGGAAGAATGGCGCGCGCTCGGAGAAGAAATTCGCCAACATACACTTGAAAACTTAGACTATTATTTAATGCAACTGAGCGAAAATGTAAAAAAACGCGGCGGGCACGTCTTTTTTGCGCAAACGGCAGAAGAAGCGAACGACTACATTTGCCGCGTCGTTGCAAGCAAACAAGCGAAAAAAATTGTGAAATCGAAATCGATGGTGACGGAAGAAATTCATATGAATGCCGCATTAGAGAAGCTTGGCTGTGAAGTCATTGAAACGGACCTTGGTGAATACATTTTGCAAGTCGATGACCACGATCCGCCATCGCACATCGTCGCACCTGCCCTTCATAAAAATAAAGAACAAATTCGCGACGTATTTCAAAAAAAGCTGGCGTATACAAAAACAGAAAAGCCAGAAGAACTGGCGCTTCATGCGCGTGCGATGTTGCGCCAACAATATTTAACCGCAGACGTCGGCATTACCGGATGCAATTTTGCGGTTGCGGAATCCGGTTCGATTACGCTTGTGACGAACGAAGGAAACGCCGATTTAGTCACCGCATTGCCGAAAACACAAATTACAGTCATGGGAATGGAGCGCATCGTACCGACGTTTGAAGAAATGGAAGTGCTCGTTAGTTTACTGACGAGAAGTGCGGTCGGGCAAAAATTGACGAGCTACATTACCGTATTAACCGGTCCGCGCGAGGAAGGGGAAGTGGACGGACCAGAAGAATTTCATCTCGTCATTGTCGACAACGGACGTTCTGACATTTTAGGGACGGAATTTCAACCGGTATTGCAATGTATTCGTTGCGCGGCGTGCGTGAACGTTTGCCCTGTATACCGTCATATTGGAGGACATTCGTACGGTTCGATTTATTCTGGGCCGATTGGAGCGGTATTGTCCCCGCTTCTTGGCGGCTACGATGATTATAAAGAATTGCCGTATGCGTCCACATTATGCGCTGCCTGTACGGAAGCATGTCCGGTAAAAATTCCGCTTCATGAACTGTTGTTAAAACATCGCCAAACGATTGTCGAACGGGAAGGAAAAGCGCCGATTTCGGAAAAATTAGCGATGAAAGCGTTCGGATTAGGTGCGGCATCATCTTTGTTATATAAGCTTGGTTCAAAAATGGCCCCGACTGCCGTCAATCCGTTTACGACAAACGACCGCATTTCGAAAGGTCCCGGACCGTTAAAAGCGTGGACGGACATTCGTGAATTTCCAGCGCCAGAAAAAGAACGGTTCCGCGACTGGTTGAAACAAAGGGGGAACGAATAATGGAAGCTTTTTTACAACGAATTGCTTCACGACTTGGACGCGATGTGCGCACGTCTGTTGAGCGCCCACAGTGGAGACATGCACCGCAACAAACGGTGTTTCAAGGATACAGCCAAAATGAATTGCTTGACGTATTAAAACAACAATGTACCCGCATTCATACGACTCTTGTTGAAACAAACAGCGCCGAGCTTCGTGATACGCTGCAACAAGTCATTGCTGCGCATGGCGGTGGACCGATCGTTGTCGCAAACGATGAGCGCTACGAACAGTTTGGGCTCTCCTCCTTTTTACAGAGAGAAGATGTGTACGTATGGGACGCTACACGTGGACGTGACAATATTGAAGCGGCAGAACGAGCTAATATCGGCATGACATGGAGCGACATGACGCTAGCGGAATCGGGAACGGTCGTGTTATTAAACAACCGCGATCAAGGGAGAACGATTAGCTTTTTACCGACGACGTATGTGGCGCTTATTCCGAAAAGTACAATCGTTCCGCGAATGACGCAAGCGGCGCGCATCATTCGGGAGAAGCATGTTCCGTCATGCATCAATTTTATTACAGGTCCGAGCAACTCCGCAGATATTGAAATGAACTTAGTCGTCGGCGTGCATGGGCCGGTGAAAGCAACATATATCGTCATTACCGATCGTTAAGCAGCCGATGCGCTGCTTTTTTTTTAATTCCAATCAGATTAGTAAAATTTTCGGAATATTCAAGAAGGAATAAAAAAACAGATGGCGAATATACATCATAACTATGGAGAGGGAGCGATTGAGGAGGGAATGCGTTTGAGTTTGCAAAACATGATGGAAGAATCAAAGTTCGTTCAGCTTTCGATACAAGAAAAAGAGGCGATCGATCGGCGAATAAGTTTGTATGATTTTATTTTACAACAAGTGACAGATGCGATCGTTTTAGTAAAAGATGACGGGACGTTCATAGACGTCAATGAAGCGGCGTGCCGTTTGTTTCGTGCGTCAAAAGAACAGCTGTTGTACAAAAATTTTTACGAATACGCCTACCTTGTGCCAGAACATATTTTCCATTTTCAAAAACAAATGTTGCATAAATTAGGGGCATACGACGATGAACTCATCATTCGTTTAGCCGATGGCGAAATCAAACATGTGCAACTATTTATGCGCCGCCATGACCATCAACCGTTTAACTTATATATGATCCGCGATATTACCTCAAAAAAAGTGCTTGAGCGTGAACGGACGATTAACGAAACGTTATTTAAAGATTTGTTTAATCGCGCAGGCGACGGCATCGTCATTTTTGATGAACAAGGACGCTTTATTGATGCGAATCCTTCCTTTTGTGCGAGCGTCAATGTATCGAAAGAAGAACTATTCAAATTATCGATTCAAACATTTATTCCAATTGAATATTACGATTTATTTGAACAACTGTTGCTCACATTAAAACGAACGGGAACGGTATCGAGCGAACTTCCGTTTATTTTAGGGGACGGCATGCAAAAGCTGTTTGAACTGACGTTAACAGCGAACGTACATAGCGGCTTTTTTATGGCGATTATGCGCAACGTGACGGAAAAACGAAGCATGGAGATGAATTTGCAACGAAGCGAAGAGCGATTTCGTGCTATTTTTGAACACGCTCATGAGGCGATTTTAATTTGCGATGATTTCGGAAACATTTTGCGCGCCAATCCAGCGGCAAGCCGAACGTTTGAATTGCCGCTTCATGACCTTGTTCATGCGAACTTAATGCAGTTTATTGATGCAAAAGATGAAAAAGTACGTCACGTATTACGGCAATTTTTCCGCGATGGAGAAATTCGTGATGAATTAACGTTTCATATGCCAAACGGGGAGAAAAAACAACTTGAATTTACTTCGAAAAAAGGGGTTATTAACGGTTACCATTTAACGATTTTCCGCAACGTAAGTGAACGGAGAAAAATGGAGAAACAGTTGCGTGAACAAGAACAAAAATTTCGCAACGTATTTAATCATGCGATGGACGGCATTGTGTTAATGGATAACGAACAGCGTATTTTTGATGCCAATCCGGTAGCATGCCGTATTTTCGCGCTTTCCAAAGAACAGTTGATGGAAAAAAGGTTGCATACATTTATCGGAAGCAACGATTTGCATAAATTTCAAATGTGGTTGAACAACGGAGAGGAAGAAGAACAATTTACAATTACAGATGGCGAAGGAAAGAAAAAAATCGTTGAATTATCGTTTAAACCGAACATTATTGAACGTGTCGGTTTGATGATGGTGCGCGACATTACCGAGAAAAAAGAAATGGAAGAACAACTTCGCAAATCAGATACGTTAAGCGTCGTCGGTCAACTGGCGGCAGGCATTGCGCACGAAATTCGCAATCCGATGACAGCGCTAAAAGGATTTATTCAGCTTTTACAAGGAAGCATCGGCAATGATTGTGAACAATATAATATGTATTTTCACGTCATTATGTCAGAATTAAAACGGATTGAGTCCATTATTACTGAATTTCTAGTATTAGCAAAACCGCAAGCCGTTCATTACGAGCGAGGCGATGTCGCAAAAATTATGCAAGAGACGGTCGATTTGTTAAGTGTACAAGCGACGATGCATAACATTCAAATTGAAGCCACATATGAGCCGGTTCCGCCAATTTATTGCGATTCGAAACAACTAAAACAAGTGTTTATTAACATATTAAAAAATGCGATTGAAGTGATGTCAAAAGGCGGAACGATTACCGTTTCCGTATCGCACGTTGCAGAGGGGGTACGCATTGCTGTCCGCGATGAAGGAAGCGGCATTCCGAAAGATAAAATCAAAAAATTAGGCGAACCGTTTTATACGACGAAAGAGCGCGGAACGGGACTTGGCTTAATGGTCAGCTATAAAATTATTGAAGAACATCAAGGGCGCATTGACGTCGAAAGCGAAGTCGGGGTTGGTACAACGTTTTATATTACTTTACCAATTGTTAATGACATGCGATGAACCGATATGATCGTTGGCTATGAAACCGTTCGTCCAGAAGATGTCGCTTCGCACTATCAATGTCGACTAGGCAAATGGTACTTTGATGAACAAACGAAAAAACAATTGCAAGGCACGCCGGCATACGAAAAATTAAATGCTCCCCACGAACGGGTACACGTTGCGGCAAAAAAAGCGGCGGAAGCGTACGCTAAAGGCGATCTAAAAGGTGCCGAAGCGCAGTTAATCGAACTAGAACAAGCATCGATAGAAGTGATTCGTCTCATTGATAAGCTGATGGAAAAAGTCGAAAAAGAACGGACGTTTGAAACCCACCTCGCATAAGGTGGGTTATTTTTTTACGATATGGGACAACGCAAGTGCGAAAATGAGTAGCGCTCCTTTTATAATATCTTGTGCATAGTACGGGACGTTCATCATCGTCAGCCCGTTTAACAACACGCCAATAAAAATCGAGCCAAGTAACGTACCGATCACATTCGGTTTGCCGGCACCAAACACGGAAAAACCGATAAAGGCAGCGGCGACGCTGTCCATGAGTAGCGATGCGCCCGCAGATACTTGCCCTGTACCAATGCGGGAAGCGAGCACAATACCACCTAAAGCGGCAAACAATCCGCTAATCATATACGCATATGTACGATAGCGGTTGACAGGAATGCCGGTGAGATGAGCGGCTTCACGATTTTCGCCTGTCATATAAAATAAGCGGCCTGTTTTTGTATATGTTAAAAAAAGATGCGCACAAACGACGAGCAAAAGCATAAGCAACACAGAAAACGGGACGCCAAACAGCTCTCCTTGTCCGATAAATAAAAACGATGGAATAAATTTTCCAGGTGCCACGCCACCTTCGGGAAGTGGCATATCGTTATAAATGGAAAAACCTTTCGTATACGTGAGCTGCACGCCGTTAATGATGTACATGACCGCTAACGTCGCCAACAAGTCAGGCAAACGAAGGCGAATAATGAGAAACGCATTGAGCAGCCCAACGAGCGCTCCGAGAAGAAGCGGAACGGTAAGGGCTACGAAAAGTTCTTGACGATGTAAAACGAGCGCGGAGGCGCTGGCGATCGTTGCTAAGCTGACGGTGGAGCCGACCGATAAATCAAACCCGTCGACAATTAACGAAAACGTAATGCCGATCGCAACAAGCGTCACAATGGAAATAGAGCGCAAAATGTCGCTAAAGTTGGCGTATGTGAAAAACGAATCGAGCGAGAAGCTAAAAAAAGCGATGACGATTACGATAGCGAGTATCGTTCCGTACTTGTATAAAAACTTCAACTTGTTCCACCCCCTGTCATGTCGTAGACGAGCTGTTCATACGTCGCCTCGTGCGCGTCCATTTTTTTTATGAACCGCCCGTCGACCATGATGTAAATCGTATCGGCGATATGAAGCAATTCTTGACATTCGCTCGTTAAATAAATGATCGCTTTTCCTTTTTCAGCAAGCGCGCGAATGATGGCAAACACTTCTTCTTTCGCATGCACGTCAATGCCTTTTGTCGGCTCGTCAAAAAGAAAGACGTCGCCATTTGTTTGTAACCATTTCCCGATGACGACTTTTTGTTGATTGCCGCCGCTTAAATGTTTCACAAGCGCAGTCGGCGAAGATGGGCGAATATGTAACGATGAAATAAGGTTTGTAGCGATCGTGCGTTCACGTCGTTTGTCAATCCATTGCCATGGGGCGATGTTTGACAATAGGCGTATGGTCAAGTTTTTTTCGATCGTTTCGTTCATAAAAAGCCCTTGTTTTCGCCGTTCTTCAGGAATGAAACAAACGCCTGCTTCAATTGCATCTTTTGGCGAGTTCCACGTTTGCTTTTTTCCATGCAATATGCGTTCGCCTGTCGTTTTTACGTGAGCGATCATACTTTCGGCAAGTTCTGTTTTTCCTGCACCAACGAGGCCGGCGATACCGACAATTTCACCACGCCGAACAGCAAGATCGACGGTCGTGTTCGTTTTCGGGATATACAATTGTTTCACTTCAAATATCGTTTCGTCGCGGACGGTGCGCGCTCGTTGCTCGTTCGTTTCTTTTTGGCGTCCGACCATATGGCGCACGATGTCTTCTGTCGTTAGCGATACATCGCCTTCGTAAACGATGGTACCGTCTCGTAAAATCGTCATGCGGTCGCATATGCGTTTTACTTCGTGCAATTTATGCGAGATGTAAATAAACGACACCCCTTGTGCTTTCAATTGTTCCATCATCGCAAACAATCGTTTCGTTTCTTCTTCGCTTAATGAAGCGGTTGGTTCATCTAAAATAATGTAGCGAGCGGAAGAAGAAAGGACGCGCGCAAGTAAAATAAGCTGTTTTTCATGAAGCGTGCACGTCTGCACCGGTGTATCAAGCGACAAATGGGCTAAGCCGACGCGTTCAAGCAATTGTAAAACAGTTGCGCGCTGTTTCGTTTTGGAAAAGAACATACGTTTTTGTTCGACCATTTGTTCAGCGAGAATATTTTCATATACAGATAAAGCAGGGAATAACGCCGCATCCACTTCTTGAACGACATGTCCGATGCCGGCTCGTTTCGCATCTTTCGGCGAAAAAAATGTATGTGGCTGTCCATCGATTTCAATCGTTCCGCTAGTCGGTTGCAACACGCCAGCTAAAATGTTCATTAACGTGCTTTTTCCTGCGCCATTCATACCTAAAAGGGCGTGAACTTCGCCCGGTTGGATATGGAAGTTCACGCCGTTTAATACGGTCACATCACCAAATGAATGAACGATTTGTTTCATGCGTAAACCGCTCATTGTTTTTTCACCTTTTCTTCAAGCGTCTTCATCCACGGCGAAACCGCAACATTCGATTGGCCCCAGCTTGTAATGTAGTTGTGCAGTTCGCCCATCGACACTTGCTCATCTGGTAAATCAGAACGTTTCACTAAATGCGGTTCAAGTGAATAAATATTTGGCGTTTGTTCGCCGGCAATTTTTTGATACGCAAAGCGCACTTGCACGCGTCCGACTTCCGCTGGGTCAGTTGCCGTTGTTGCGACCCATGGGCTATTCGGTTGTTGAATGAGTTGTAAATCTTCATCGCTTAAGTCGATGCTGTATACTTTAATTTCTGTTCGACCTGCTTGTTGAATGGCGCGCGTCGCTCCTTTAGCGAACTCATCCCACGTCGCAAAGACGGCGTCGATGTCGCCTTTATTCGGATATTTTTTCAAAATGGCTTCCATTTGTGTTTGTGTATCTAATGCAGTATTGGCGCTTGCCGTGCCGAATTTGGCGACTTCTTTTATGTTCGGATATCGTTTTTGAAACGCTTCATATATGACGTGGCGGCGTTCCATCGGCGTAAAGCCGCCGACCCAAATCGTGACGATTTCGCCTTCACCGTTTAAATCTTCCGCTAACGTTTTTAACGTTTTCCATGCTAAGCTGTAATCGTCTTGGTCAATGACGGTGACACCTGGGATGTTTAAATCGTTATCGAATGCGACGACGTGAATGCCTTTGGCGAGCGCTTTTTCAACCGGTGCTTTTAACGCATCGGCGCGTCCGTGGTCTAATAAAATCGCATCGACGTTTTTGCTAATTGCTGTTTCGACGTACGATGCCATTTTCGTTAAATCGTTATCGGCGTTATAAATTTGCACGTCGCCTCCGAATTTCGCGACTTGTTCTTTTACCCCAGCGATATATTGCGATGAAAATGTGCCGATCGACATTTGCATAATGGCGGCAATTTTAATCGGTTTGTTTAATGCGGTTGGAATGTCCGCTCCTGTTGTTTCATTCGTTTGTTTCGTTTCTTCTTTCGCCTGCTCTGCCGGTTTTGAGACGGCGTCTTGTTCGTTCGTGCATCCTGTTAAAAGGGCAAATATAAGCACGATGAGTATCGATAGTTTTTTCATGCGAAAACCTCCTCAAATAATGTCGGTAGCTTCGTTTTGTAGTCGCCGGACACGATACCTTTTTCTGTAATGATGCCGGTAATGAGTTCATGCGGCGTAACGTCAAATGCAGGATTGTACACGTTCACATCCGGCGCGATGTTTACACCAGCGATATGGGTCACTTCTTCTTTCGCCCGTTCTTCAATCGGAATGTCGTCGCCTGTTTTCGTCTGTAAGTCGATTGTTGAAAGCGGGGCGGCGACATAAAACGGAATGTTGAACGCGTTCGCCAAAATAGCTAAGCCGAGCGTGCCGATTTTGTTCGCTGTATCGCCGTTGGCGGCAATGCGGTCTGCCCCGACGATGACGGCAGAAATGCGCTTTGCTTTCATCGTTTGCGCCGCCATATTGTCTGTAATGAGGGTCACATCGACGCCAGCTTGCGAAAGTTCCCAAGCGGTCAGCCTTGCGCCTTGCAAGACCGGGCGTGTTTCACAAGCGTACGCATGAAGGATGATTCCTTTTTCTTTCGCTAAATGAAACGGGGCGAGCGCCGTGCCGTAGCGTGCCGTTGCAATCGCCCCCGCATTGCAAATTGTCATGATGCGGTCGCCGTCTTGAAACAAAGAAAGGGCATATTCACCGATGCGGCGGCAGACGTCTTCATCTTCAATTTGAATGCAAATTGCTTCATGAATAAGCGTCGTTTTTGCTTCGTTGACAGATGTGGCGTTGGCGACGCTTTTCATCAGCCGATCAAGCGCCCAAAATAAATTGACGGCAGTCGGACGCGAGCTTGCTAAATAGTCGCGATCGCGCTTTAGTTTAGTATGAAATGTCGCTAAATCATCGGTTTCATATAATTTGGCTGCAAGTGCTAATCCGTAAGCGGCGGTCATGCCGATCGCTGGTGCCCCGCGCACTTTTAACGTGACGATCGCGTCCCATACGTCTTTTATATTTTTTAATTCTAAATATTCAGTCTTATGAGGCAACGCTTGTTGGTTTAAAATCGTAATATGCGTATCATGCCATTGTACTGCTTTCATCATTTTCCTCCTAGCTGTTTACATGTGCGGTTTGTTCAACGAGACGTTTGAAATCATCGACACGAAGATTGTGTCGATGGACGATCAGCTCGCGTCCGAGACGAAGGGCATGGCGTTTCGCTTCGAGCCGCCGTTCAAGCGGCAATTCCTCCAAATCGGCTACGTGCGCTAAGCCGATCGTGCGGCGAATGACTTCGCAACCAGCAAATCCGATCGCTTCGACGAGCGCATCGTTCATGATGTCGTCGAGCACGAAAGAAACGCGCGCATACGGTTCGTTGCTTTCTTGCCAACATGTTGTAAATGTGCGAACAAACACGTCCCACGTTTTTTCAATATGTGTAAAGAGCGGCTCGCATTCGCTTTCATGGCGAGAGAGGGCGTTTAATAGTAAATTGGCAAAAAAATTCCCTAAATCAAAGCCGATCGGACCGTAAAATGCAAATTCTGGATCAATTACTTTCGTGTCATCGTCACTTGCGAATATGCTTCCGGTATGTAAGTCGCCATGAAGCAACACGTCTGCTTTTGTTAAAAAGAGCCGTTTCAATTTCGCTACTTCGCGCTTGAGTTCATCATCTTGCCAAAGCTGTTCGACATCGGCGCGCAGTTCTGCTTCAAAGTTGTTCGTGTCGTGATCAAAAAACGGGTCGGTAAAGATGAGATCTTCCGTAATTTTACAAAGTTCAGGATTTGTAAACTGTTGGGCGAGCTTCTTTTTTTGTTGTTGATTCATGCCAAAATCAGACGTATAAAACGCCGTTTTCGCGACAAACTCGCCGATATGTTCAGAAAGCTTCGGAAATGTTTTTCCTTCGATAAGTCCACGACGTGCAATTTGTAAATGGGATAAATCTTCCATCACCGTAATCGCTAAAGTCTCATCGGAATAATACACTTTTGGTACATACTGAGAGGCGTAGCTTGCGAATGTGCGCAACGCTTGGCTTTCAATTGTCGCTCGTTTTAATGTGAGCGGCCAGCTTTCTCCGACGACTTTCGCATACGGTAGCGCTTGTTTGATAATGATGCTGTCGTTTGTGCGTTCGTTGACGATGCGAAAGACGAGATTTAAGTTGCCATCACCAATTTCTTGACTAGAAAGAAGGGCATCTTCTTGGAATAGCCCTAAACGAATCGCGAGCGCGACCGCTTTTTGTTCTGTTAACGGTTCGTACATATGAATTCCCTCCTTGACATAAATAAAAAACCTCTTTCGCTGAACGAAAGAGGTTTGAAGTTTGCTTCGCACCTCTTATCTCTCAGCCTACTGCTGCAAGAATTAGCACCGTGCGTCATCGCCGGTTGCCGGGTTTCATCGGGCTCGTCCCTCCACCTGCTCTTGATAAGAGTGTTTATCTTTATTTGAATATTTGAATGTTTTGAATAGTGAAAACGTTTCGTGAATTCGCTTGATTTGAATCATACATCGCTTCTCGCTTGTTTGTCAATCTTTTTTTTCAAAAATTTTATACACGTCTGGGCGACGATCAGCAAAAATCGGGATGCGGGCGCGTACGCGTTGTACTTCGCTTATGTCGATCGTTGCCTTGATGACCGTTTCTTGTTCGCTTCCTTCTGCAAGAATATTTCCCCACGGATCGATAATCATCGAATGCCCAGCAAACGTGTTGTTCGGGTCTGATCCTGCACGGTTGCACGCGACGACGTAACATTGATTTTCGATCGCTCGCGCCATTAATAACGTGCGCCAATGATGAAGGCGCGAAAGGGGCCATTCCGCAACGACAAATAACACTTCCGCACCGTTTAGCGTATGCGCGCGAATCCATTCTGGAAAGCGAATGTCATAACAAATGACCCCCGCACACGTCGTTTCATCGAGCGAACATAGCCCGGTCGTTTCTCCCGCTTGTAAATATACATGCTCATCCATCAATTTAAACAAATGAAGTTTGCTATATTCACAAACGACATCGCCGTTTCGATGGACGATATACATCGTATTCGTTATGTTGTCCGCCACTTTTTTCGCGACCGATCCACCGACGATATGCACATGATACGTGCGGGCAAGTTCGGAAAGAAACGCTTTCGTTTGTTCGCCGTTTTCATCGGCAATATGAGCAAGTCTCGTTAAATCGTAACCTGTCGTCCATAGTTCAGGTAAAACGACGACATCGGCTTCTTTCGCGATTTGTTCCATGTAGCGCACGACTGTTTGTTTATTTTTTTCCGGTGCTCCAAACGCAATGTCCATTTGTACGCAAGCGATATTCATCTCATTCACCTCAAAAAAATTTTCTTTACATTTTGATTTTTACGATATATGATTCTTGACTAGAATTTCAACCTTTTTGTGAAGTAGGTGTGAAAAATGAAAACATTTCCGCAATCGAACTTGTTACAGCAACTTCCGAAGCAATTTTTTGCTTCGCTCGTGCAAAAAGTGAACGCAGTCATTGCCGAAGGGTATGATGTCATTAATCTCGGACAAGGAAATCCAGATCAGCCGACACCAGCGCACATTGTAAGCGCGATGCAACAGGCGGTAGCAAAGCCTATGTATCATAAATATTCACCATTTCGCGGCTATTCGTTTTTGAAAGAAGCAGTCGCGACGTTTTATAAACGCGAGTATGGCGTGACGATTGATCCTGAAAAAGAAGTCGCTATTTTGTTTGGCGGAAAAGCAGGGCTCGTTGAAATGCCGCTTTGTTTATTAAATCCGGGCGATGTTGTGCTCGTTCCTGATCCCGGTTATCCAGACTATTGGTCGGGGGTCGTGCTTGCGCGGGCGCGCATGGAAATGATGCCGCTACGGGCGGAGAATGGCTTTTTACCTAATTACGAGGAGCTAAACAAAGATGTCGTTCGCAAGGCGAAACTGATGTTTTTAAACTATCCGAACAATCCGACCGGCGCAACCGCAACGAAACCGTTTTTTCAACAAACCGTTTCGTTTGCTGAAAAACATCGTATCGGTGTTGTACACGATTTCGCATACGGAGCGATCGGCTTTGACGGGAAAAAGCCAGTAAGCTTTTTACAAGTCGAAGGGTCAAAAGACGTTGGTATTGAAATTTATACGTTCTCAAAAACGTACAATATGGCAGGATGGCGCGTCGGTTTTGCGGTCGGTAACGAAAGCATGATCGAAGCGATCAACGTGTTGCAAGATCATCTATACGTCAGCATGTTCGGGGCGATTCAAGAAGCGGCAGCAGTCGCACTACTTGATTCGCAACAATGCGTCGCCGAGCTTGTCGCGACGTATGAAGCAAGAAGAAACACGTTCGTTCATGCATTGCGTGACATCGGCTGGAATGTGCAAGCGCCAGCAGGTTCGTTTTTCGCTTGGCTTCCGGTGCCAAACGGCTATACGTCGGAAACGTTTGCTGACCTTTTGCTTCAAAAAGCGCACGTGGCGGTCGCTCCGGGCATTGGGTTTGGCGAACATGGGGAAGGTTATGTGCGCACAGGGCTGCTCACAAGCGAAGCAAGACTTCAAGAAGCAGCGGAACGCATCGGGCGATTGCAACTTTTTTAAAAAATCGTTGACAAAATCGGCATGTGCTGTCATAATTCGAATTAAATTTATGAAAAACGAACTGTTCGAAAAATTTTATACATTGCGAATTCTTATCAAGAGTAGGTGGAGGGACGAGCCCGATGAAGCCCGGCAACCGACTTAACAAGTGTTAAGCACGGTGCTAATTCTCGCAGCAGTGAGCTGAGAGATAAGAAGAGACGAACAATTAGCCTCTTCTTATGAAGAGGTTTTTTATTTGTAAAGGAGTGATACGATGATTACCGCAACATATTTGATTCATGATGACAAAGACTTAGTGAAAAAAGCAGAAGGGATTGCGCTTGGGCTAACTGTCGGGTCGTGGACCGATTTGCCGCAGCTTGAACAAGAACAATTGAAAAAACATAAAGGGATCGTTCAGTCCATTGAAGAGCTAGAGGAAGACGAGCGTGTCAATACGTTTTTTGGAAAACGACTGAAACGCGCACTCGTGCGCATTTCGTATCCGAGCGTCAATTTTAGCGCCGATTTTCCAGCGATTTTGACGACGACGTTTGGAAAATTGTCGCTTGACGGAACGATTAAACTTGTTGATTTAACGTTTTCTGACGAACTGAAGCGTGCGTTTCCGGGCCCGCGCTTTGGCATTGACGGCATACGCGAAAAGCTTGGGGTTTTTGACCGTCCGCTTGTGATGAGCATTTTTAAAGCGGTCATTGGGCGTGATTTACAATACGTTACGGAACAATTAAAACTACAAGCGCTCGGTGGGGTCGATCTCGTGAAAGACGATGAAATTTTATTTGACAATGACTTAACGCCATTTGAAAAGCGCATTGTCGCAGGAAAACAAGCGCTACAAGAGGTGTACGAACAAACAGGGCATCGAACGTTATATGCGGTCAATTTAACAGGTAAAACGTTTGAACTAAAAGACAAAGCGAAGCGTGCGGCGGAGCTAGGGACGGACGTGTTGTTGTTTAACGTGTTTACATACGGACTTGACGTGTTGCAGGCGCTTCGTGAAGACGATGACATTCGCTTGCCGATTATGGCACATCCGTCGTTTAGCGGCGCGATCGCCTCATCGCACGTATATGGAGTTAGCTATGCGCTTCTTCTTGGGAAATTATTGCGCATGGCCGGGGCGGACTTTTCGCTTTTCCCATCACCGTATGGAAGCGTCGCGCTTGCAAAACAACAGACGGTTGCGATTCGCGAGGAATTAACGAAAGAAGAACCGTTTTTACGCACATTCCCTGTGCCATCCGCCGGCATTCATCCGGGGCTTGTGCCGCTTTTAGTGAGCGATTTTGGCATCGACTCCGTCATTAACGCAGGCGGCGGAGTGCATGGTCATCCGAGCGGGGCAATTGGTGGCGGGCAAGCGTTTCGTGCCGCAGTTGATGCGGTGCTTGCTGGTCGTTCGCTTCATGATGCGGCAAAAGAACACGAACCGTTACAACAAGCGCTTGATTTATGGGGGAGCGCTTGATGAAGTCAATTGTTTTTTGTGACTTTGATGGAACGATTACGTTAAACGACAACATTATTGCGCTCATGAAACAGTTCGCTCCGCCCGAGTGGGAAGCCATCAAAGATGACGTGCTTGCGCAAAGATGTTCCGTACAACAAGGTGTCGGACGCATGTTTTCGCTGTTGCCGACGACGCTAAAAGAAGACATCGTGCAATTTTTGCTTGACACCGCCCGCATTCGCGACGGATTTTCCGACTTTGTCGCATTTACGAACGAACGGCAAATTCCGCTTTATATCGTGAGCGGCGGCATCGATTTTTTCGTTTATCCGCTGTTAGACGGACTTGTTGAAAAAGAGCGCATTTTTTGTAACAGCGCTGACTTTAGCGGAGAAACGATTCGAATTACGTGGCCGTATGCGTGCGATGAACATTGCGAAAATGAATGCGGGTGCTGCAAGCCGTCGCTTCTTCGTAAACTCGCGCCAAAAGGGGCAAAAACGATTGTGATTGGCGATTCCATTACCGATTTAGCGGCGGCGAAACTAGCCGATCACGTCATCGCGCGCGACTTTTTGCTTGAAAAATGCCGGGAGCTTCATTTGCCACATACACCGTTTACGACGTTTTATGATGTCATCGATGCGTTACAAGAAAGCGAGGTGATCGTGTGAGACAAAAAAAATGGGAAGAGCTTGCGGAAGTGAAACGAGAACTAGCGGCGCGCGATTGGTTTATGGGAACGAGCGGCAATTTGTCGCTAAAGGTGAGCGATGAGCCGCTTACGTTTCTTGTGACCGCTAGCGGAAAAGATAAACGAAAAGAAACGGCAGAAGACTTTTTACTCGTCGGCGCGGACGGACAGCCAGCCGAAGCGACGCATTTAAAGCCGTCAGCTGAGACGCTTCTTCACGTGAACATTTACAATAAAACGAACGCTGGTTGTGTGCTTCATGTCCATACCGTTGACAACAATATCATTTCCGAATGGTACGGTGACGAAGGGGAAGTCGTTTTTACAAATCAAGAACTCATTAAAGCGTTCGGATTATGGGAAGAAGATGCGGCATTTCGCATTCCGATTATTCCGAATTTCGCTCATATTCCGACATTAGCAAACGCGTTCGCCGAACATGTTCATGAAGATCGCGGCGCAGTGCTTATTCGCAACCACGGCATTACTGTTTGGGGAAAAGATGCGTTTGAAGCGAAAAAATGGCTAGAAGCGTGCGAGTTTTTATGTCAGTACTATGTGAAATTATTACTTTTAAAACGATAAGGGGGAGTATGTATGGCAGTTATTAAAGTGCGCAACACAGGTGAAGTGATTGAAGGAAAGGAAAATGTCGCTACGTTTTTAAATAAGCAAGGGGTGTTGTACGAACATTGGGATGCAAGTAAACTTCCAGCGCATCTTCAAAACAAATTTGTATTAACAGATGAAGAAAAAGCGGACATTTTAGCAACGTTTCAATCGGAAATTGAAGATTTAGCGAAGCGAAGAGGTTATCAAGCGTGGGACGTTGTCGCTTTATGCGAACAAACACCAAATTTAGAAGAGCTATTGAAAAAATTTGAACAAGTGCATACGCATACAGAAGACGAAGTGCGTGCAATCGTTGCTGGTCATGGCATTTTCGTTATTAAAGGGGACGAAAATACAGGCTACTTTGACGTTGAACTTGAAGCAGGGGATGTCATTTCTGTCCCAGAAGGAAATCCGCATTTCTTTACATTAATGGACGATCGCCAAGTCGTTGCGGTTCGCTTATTTATCGATCCATCTGGTTGGGTGGCACATCCATATGAAGAAAAAGAAGGGGAATAACGCCCCTTCTATTTTTTTGTAAACAATATGACGCCTGCAATGGTAATGAATGAACCGATCCATTGTATCACTGTTAACGTTTCACCAAGTAGTATGTATGCAAACAGTGCAGTAAAAAGCGGATTGAAATTTAAAAACATGCCTGCAGTTGTGGCACCGACTTTTTTCACGCCAACGTTCCAAAGAAACATCGCAAGCACCGTCGCCCCAACGCTTGTATATAAAAGCGCAAGCGAAAAGGAGACGTTGACGTCATGAACGGAAAAAGAAGAAAGAAACGGCAACAACCCGATGATGCCAAAGACGCCGGACCAAAACGTTGCTGCAAGCGGAGAATAAGATGTCATCACTGCCTTTGCACAGGCAGAATAAACGCCCCAAATGATGACTGCTGCGATCATCCATAAATCGCCGATGTTTACATCCGCTAACCGATGCAGTTGCCCGTGCGTCATCACGATGAGCACACCCATGAGTGAGACGACCATCGCCAGCCATTGTCGGATCGTGAGCTTATCGCGGTAGACAACGTATGCCACAAGCGCAATCGCCATCGGGTTTAACGTCGAAATTAAACCGACATGATCCGCTGACGTATAGCGAAGCGCTTGAAACATAAACACGTTAAATAAGACGACGCCCGACATCCCCATCGCAATCAAAGGAACGATGCCGCGCGTTTGGAGGCGGATGGATCGTTCTTTTTTTAAAACGATCGGAAATAAAAAAAGGACCGCGATCGTCCAACGAATAAACGTCAACGTTAACGGGGAGGCGTGGGCGACAAGCAATTTGCTTGCGACAAAGTTGCCTCCCCATAAGGTGCTTGTTAATAAAAGAAGCATATAATATTTCGACATGTAGATCATCCTTTAAAATGTTTCAATTAAAAATACCATCACTAATAGTCCGATAATAAACGCATACGTCGATGATTGTTCGTTTCCGTCGCCATGGCTTTCAGGGATTAACTCTTTATAAATAATAAACAACATCGCACCAGCCGCAAACGCTAATCCGTAAGGGACGAGCGCATCGACGACAGACGTTAAATAAAAACCGATGATGGAGGCGACGAGCTCGATCATTCCCGTCCCGGTTGCCATGAAAAACGCTTTTCCTTTTGAAATATGTTGATTAAATAAAAAAAGCGCAACGAGCAATCCTTCAGGTGCGTTTTGGAAGCCGATCGCAAGCGCAATTAAATCCCCGATATGATTTTGTTCCCCGGAGGCGTAGCTGACGCCGACAGATAAGCCTTCTGGAATGTTATGAAGCGTAATCGCCGCAAGGACAAGCAGCGCTTTTTGATCCATTTTGATGCCGCTTTTTGTATGTGCTAAGTCGATATGCGGTACGATGTTTTCAAGAAGCGTCAGCGTAAACACTCCAAAGCACAATCCAACCGCAAGAGAAAAAAACGTGCCAGAAGAAAGTGATTCTGGAATTAACCCAAGCATCGATGCCGCCATCATAACACCAGCTGTAAAAGCGAGCAACATGTCGCGCCATTTGTGCGTTAATGAGCGCGACAAAAATAAAATCGGAACAGCGCCAGCCCCTGTTGCTAGCGCCGATAACGTGCTTCCGATGAGCATATCGACCATTATTCCACCTCCTGTCGCAAAGGAAGACGAACGGTAATCGTCGTTCCTTTCTTTTCTATGCTATGAATGTCGATTGTCCCTTCATGCATATCGATAATACGTTTACAGACGACGAGCCCAAGTCCTGTTCCCGTTTGTTTCGATGTGACAAACGGTTGAAACAGTTTGCTTTTTACATCGTTTGGAATGCCGCATCCATTGTCTGTTACTTGCAGCACCGCCCAGTCGTTTTGTTTCGTCAGCGAAATCGTTAGCACGCCACCACGCGGCATCGCTTCGATCGCATTTTTTGCTAAATTTAAGACGACTTGTTTTAAATGATCTTTTGAACAACGAATCGGAAGTGGCACATCGGCACGTTGAAACGTATAGACGACGTTATGTAAATGCGCTTGCGACTCAATCATCGGATGAATGCTTTGCACAATATAGTTTAAATCACACGTTTCAAGTTTTTGTGCCGTCGGTTTGCCGAGAATTAAAAATTCGTTCACAATATCGTTAATGCGTGTAATTTCATTTTGAATGACGGAAAAATAAAGTTGTGATTCGTTATCTTTATGTTTTTCACTTAATAGTTGAATAAATCCTTTAATGCCAGCAAGCGGGTTGCGAATTTCATGCGCGGTGCTTGCGGCGAGTGTGCCGACAAGTTCGAGTTTTTGTGCTTCGGTCTCCATGCGTTCAAGCATCGTTTGCCGTTTTAATAGCCAATATTGAATCAGTAGCCAAATAATATGGATGGCGACGATCAGCAATAAGATGTATGGAAGGGATGTTTGCACATTTTGTTTCATCGTTACGTGCGGCACGTTCGCTTCAATCATCCATGGTGCATAATTTAAATGAACCGTCACCGTTTGTTGCGATGGGCGAATTTCGTTTGTTGCCAACAACATCGTTCCACGCTCATCATATAAACGAAACGATGCGTTTGGGTCAATGATTTTCATCCGTTTTTTTATGTAATCCATACGTAATTCCGCCACAAAAAAACCGACTGTATCGTTCGTTTTTTCATCGACAATCGGTGTGACGATCGTTGTTGTATGATCGCTGTCAATGACCGTTTGTTTTGTCGTTTTCGCCAATCGCATCGCTGAACTTGTACTTTCAGAAAAAAACGATATGTGATGAAAACGAACGTCTTGTTTTTCTATTTGTTGCAACATGTCGTTTATGTCTTTTTCGCTTAACATCGCCATATGTTTGCTAACCATAAACGCTAACGTCTCGAGTTTTGTCGTTGTCTCCGCAAGAAAGCGATCGAGATCGTTTTTATGTATATTCGCAAACAAGCGCGTTTCTTCAAGCAATTGTTGTTGCTGTTGTTCATCTTGCCAAAGCACAATCCACACGCTTCCTACAAGGCATGGGATCATAACAAGCAAGATGTACAACCATCGTCTCATTCTCTCTCTCCCCATATATGCTCCCTCAACAAAACAAAATTCAAGGAATATTATAACATAAAGATGAAAAAAAGACGGAAAAAATCATTGGTGTAAAGGAGCTTTTTGCTCGGATAGGAAGGATGAAAAATACGAAACCCCAGCACCGAAGTACTGGGGCAAAAACGATGATTTCCCCGCTAATGGGGGGAGATGGCCTGCGACGTGGCAGGCAACTTATCGTTAGTTTATGATTCTATTGACGATAATATGCAAATAGAGGAGCCTAAATGGCTCCTCTCCGTTGCAAAAACAAACGAATCCACGTTTTCTTACGTGTGAAATAGTCTGTGACGAGACAGACAACTTACTTTGTAATTTAAGTATAGAAAAAAACTAGGGAAATGTCAATACGATGTAAGTTCGTTACAGGTCAAATACCCACTTTACACGGTTCATAATCTTATTTAAGTCATCATCGTTTATATTACCAATATGTTGTTTTAATCGTACTTTGTTGACGGTCGTTAATTCTTCCACCTTTACCGCGGAAGTCTGCGCTAAAAACGGATACACTTCCTTTTGAAGAAAGTAATGTGTCTTTAAACGAGGAACTACTTTTGTTTTTCCTTTTCGATCTGTAATCGTTTTTGTTTTTAACTTTGTCGACAGAGGAGCTATCTTAACGCTTCCAGATGTACGGTTAATCCAGTCATTCGAAATAACAAGCACCGGTCGCTCTCCATTTTGTTCTGTGCCTATATTTTCTCCCAGTTCACAAGTGAAAATAGCTCCTCGTATGATTGGGCGCTTCATTTGTGTTTGCTCATTCTCAATCCATTCATTTGCTAAAGCAATCTTCTTTGGATGCCATTCATCTAGTTTTTCCTTTTTGCCCACTTTTTTTAAACGCAAACGTTCGCGTTGAATTGTATCTAACTCCATTTTCTCCTACGTCCCCCTCGTTTTATATATCACGCTCATGATTGTATCACATTTCAACTACTTCTATAACCGTTCAATCGGATTCAAGATGGTAGAAGAAATAGAGTACAGCGCCTTCGCCATGATCAAGAAATGCTTGCACCACGATTCATAAAAATCACCTTCTTCAGCTTGCCAATGATATACTGTGAGCAGCTGAAGAAGGTGAGGTTTTTGTTATGCCGACTGTTTTTGTTTGTTCGTTTCGCTGTTTTGTTGTTTGACAACAAGCGGATAGAAAAGTAAGCTGCTTGCAAGCAAGGCAATGCCGAGTAAAAATGTTTTCATGTCAGCCGTGCCTGCTTTCACAAGCCAAATGGAATAAATAGTCGCAAGGACAGCGATGATGCCGTCTGTCATTCGTTGTTGCGTCGTTTCATACGTTTCGCCTGTCCAGACAAGCTTCAATTGGAAGACGGAAGCGATGAAATACGGAACAAGATATGATAACGTCGCAATGTAAATAACGAAATCAAATGCGGCCGCCATTGAGTTTGAAATCGTTGAAAAAATAAATAATTGGGCAATCATATTTGAGATGATTAAAGAAAAACGCGGCATGCCTTTGTTGTTTTCTTGTAAAAAGGCACGAATAAATAATCCTTGTTTTGCTGCTTGATACGGCACTTCGGCACTTAAAAAAATCCAGCCGAGCGTTGAGCCGATTAAACTAATTAAACCAAGTCCTGCCAAAAGCTGCGCTCCGATTGGACCTAATACAGTACCGATCGCATCAACAAGCGGCTTTTCAGACTGAATAAGCGCCTCTTGTTTTAATAGTCCCATCACAAGTACGCTAATGCCAATATAAATGGCTAAAGCAATGAATAGTCCGACAATCGTTGCGCGTTTGACATCGCTTTGTTTTCGGGCACGCGAAGCAAAAACGATCGCTGATTCAATGCCGATAAACGCCCAAAGCGTGCTTAACGCGACGTTGTTAATTTGCGAAAGCAATCCGAGCGTATGACCTGCTTCATCGTAACGCGGAGCAACAAACGGTTGGAGATAGCTTTTTTCAAACGCAAACAACGCGATGACAATAAAAAGGAAAAAGCCGAGCACTTTCGTTGCCGTTGCGACAAAGTTCAACTTTCCGGCACTTTCTGCTCCTTGTAAAATGATCGCATGCATCATCCATAACAGTGCGGTGCAGACGAGAAACGTGAGCAGATTGCCAAGTTTTAATGTAAATGAGCCAACAGAGAAGACGACATGTCCGCTCGTTAAAATAGGGAAAAACGTTGATAAATAACTAGCAAACGTCGTAATGATCGCTACGTTTCCTGCGACGTTTCCGATCCAATATCCCCAAGACGACATAAAGCCGGACAAAACGGATGCGTTTGAGCCTTTTGGAAACAGCTCTTTCGCATAAATTTGCGGTCCGCCGTTTAATTCAGGTTTACGAATCGCTAAGTTGCCAAAAATTATCGCAATCATAAGTACGCCCGCGCCCGTCAATAGCCAACCGAGCAACACGCCAGCAGGGCTTGCCGCTTCTGCAAGTGAACGAGGAAGCATAAAAATGCCGGAGCCGACCATATTCCCGACAACGAGCGCCGTCAATAACCAAAAGCCGAGTTTTTGTTGTTTCATGTTGTTCATCCTTTCATGCATAATATAATAGCGGAAATATAATGGCGAAGCGGTAGAGCGCTGTTGAAAGCGGGCGTGATAAATAAAAAAGTGCACCCTAAGTTTTCAACGGGTGCACAATATATGACACATCCGCATCAAACTTAAGATCGATAGCTCTCCACCGCATGCGCGATGACAGTCCTGCACCTATTCGGCCACAGGCCCAGCTTATAGCGCCAGAGCACGCTATAAACTTCGGCGACAAATCCTTTCATCTCACTTCATCGACGTCTCTGCGTCTCCATGAAACTACTATTATTTGCCGCGACCTCTATCTCATCTTAGTTGACGAGAAAGATTTCGTATGCAATTGACGTTACTATCGTACAAAAATCTTTTCTTTTCGTCAACGAAAAATTTTTTAGCACATATTTACAAAGGGCACAACGAACACATATAATAAAAGTGAGTAATCACTCATTTTTATGAAAGCGAGGGAAGATGATGGTCATTCAATTACAGCACGTGCATAAGCAGTTTCATAAGAAAGAAGTTATTCATGATGTGTCTTTAACCGTAAACAAAGGAGAAATTTTCGGTATGCTCGGCCCATCGGGCGCTGGGAAAACGACGATTGTCAAAATGATCGCAGGCATTGATACGGCGACAAAAGGGGAGCTTCACGTGCTCGGTACGCGCATGCCCAACTTACAAACGATGGCGCGCCTCGGCTTTATGGCGCAATCCGATGCGTTATACGGGGAGCTCACCGCACTTGAAAATTTACATTTTTTCGCATCGATTTATGGGCTAAAAGGAAAAAAGAGAAAAGATCGCATCGAAGAAGTGTTGGAGCTTGTCAATTTAACGGACGATATGAAAAAAGCCGTTCATCAATTTTCCGGTGGAATGAAACGGCGGTTATCACTCGCGGCGGCGCTTTTACATGAACCAGAAGTGCTCATTTTAGACGAGCCGACCGTTGGCATCGACCCGCTTCTTCGCCAAGCGATTTGGGAAGAGCTCGAACGCATTCGCCAAAAAGGAACGACGATCGTTGTGACGACGCATGTAATGGACGAAGCGGACAAATGTATGCGGCTCGCGATGATTCGCGACGGACGGTTGATTGCCGTCGGCAGTCCAGATGAATTAAAGAAACAAACAGGGGCATTAACGATTGAACAAGCATTTTTACATTTTGGAGGGATGCAATCATGAGAATACAAGCGATTGTCGTCCGCATTATTCGTCAGTTTTTTCGCGATAAACGCACGCTTGCGTTAATGATTATCGCACCGATGTTTGTATTGTTTTTAATGGACTTAGTGTTTAATGGTGAGACGTACGAACCGGAAATTGCGATTGATTCAAACGTACCGCAACAGCTTGCCGACGCATTACAAGAAACAGATGCACATGTGACGACAATGACAAAAAAGAAAGCGATGGATAAACTGGACGAACAACAAATCGACGCGTTTATTGAAATGGACAAAATGACGTTGCGCATCACGCTTGAAGGAAGCGATCCGTCCGTCAGCAAACAGGTGTTGATGACGGTGCAAAAAGCAGCCCAGACGCTTATGCCGCCGATGAAACAAACGTTAACGATTGATACGGTATATATGTACGGCTCAGAACATATGGCGTTATTTGATAATTTCGGCCCCGTACTCATCGGCTTTTTCATTTTCTTTTTCGTCTTTTTAATTGCCGGAGTATCGTTTTTGCGCGAGCGGACGAGCGGCACGCTGGAGCGGCTACTTGCAACGCCATTAAAGCGATGGGAAATCGTCATCGGCTACGTCATCGGCTTTGGCATCTTTACAACGATTCAAGCGAGCTTCATTTCTTTATTTGCGATTCACGTCTTAAACATGATGATGGAAGGCTCGTTCGGTTATGTGCTACTCGTTACGTTTTTATTAGCGATGACGGCGCTCACCTTAGGGACGTTATTGTCCGCATTTGCGAACAACGAGCTGCAAATGATTCAATTTATCCCGCTCGTCGTCGTTCCGCAAGTGTTTTTCTCTGGACTGTTTAATTTAGATACGATGGAACCGTGGCTTCGTTCCATTGGGGTTGCGATGCCGTTATATTACGGAGCGGATGCGTTAAGAGAAATTATGATTCGCGGCAAAGGTTGGGAAGCGATTTCGTTCGATGTGTCCGTTTTAGTTGGCTTTTCGCTCTTATTTATGATATTAAATGTATTAGCATTAAAGAAATATCGAAAGTTGTGAGGATGATGATGGACGAACGAAAATGGTTGTTTGATTTACTCAATGTCGAAGAACAACAGCTAAGTGAAAAACAAATTAACATTTTACAAGCAGCAATTGAAATGTTTGCGGAAAAAGGATACGCGGCTACGTCCACGAGCGAAATTGCCAAGCGGGCAGGTGTAGCTGAAGGAACGATTTTTCGCCATTATAAAACGAAAAAAGATTTGTTGCTTGCCATTGTCAAACCGACGTTATTTCAATCCGTTGCGCCGTTTTTCGCAAAAAAATTTGTCAAAGATGTGTTTGAAAATGAGTATGAACATTACGAACAGTTTGTGCGCGCCATTTTTCAAAATCGGTATGAATTTGTGAAAACGTATTTGCCGGCTGTGCGTGTGTTTTGGCAGGAGATGGCGTTTCACAGCGATATTAAAACGCAGTTTCAAACGATTTTTACGAATCATGTGTATGACAAGTTTAAACAAATTGTCGAGCATTTCCAACGAAAAGGGGAGTTGGCGCAACTCCCTCCTGAGACGATTATTCGGTTGACAATCACAACGATTGCGGGATTTTTAGCGACCCGTTTTTTAATCATGCCGGATTATCCGTGGGATGATGAACAAGAGATCGAGCGGACGATTCAGTTTTTGATGAATGGGTTGAAGAAAACATGATAGGGCATTTTCTATCATGTTTTTTTATTTTTTTTAAAAAAGGCCTTGAAAGTCAAAGAAGGTCAAATTATAATAAAGACAGAAAGATCAAATATAGTCAAAGTCAAAGGAGGTTGGTGCCTATGATGTGCCAAGTATGTAAACAAAATGAAGCAAACATCTTTTTACACGTACAAGTGAACAACGAAAAACAACAATTACACCTTTGCGATGCATGCTATGCAAAGCAAAAACAACAATTAAAAGTGCCAGCAGGATTCCACTTCGATCGTCTCGACCAATGGTTCTCCGACTTTTTCGCACCGCTTACAGAACATTCCCATATCGAGCAACAAATACAACAAGAACAACCGAAGCGAAACGGATTGCTTGATCAATTCGGTCGCAACTTAACACAACTTGCGAAAGCGGGGCTTATCGATCCGGTTATCGGACGTGAAAAAGAAATTGAACGCGTCATCGAAATTTTAAATCGCCGCAACAAAAATAACCCGGTATTAATCGGTGAACCGGGCGTCGGTAAAACAGCGATCGTCGAAGGATTAGCGCTTAAAATTGCCGAAGGGTCTGTTCCTACGAAATTATTGAATAAAGAAGTGTACGTGCTTGACGTCGCATCACTCGTTGCGAATACAGGCATTCGCGGTCAATTTGAAGAACGAATGAAACAATTAATTGCCGAATTGCAACAACGGAAAAACGTCATTTTGTTCATTGACGAAATTCATTTACTCGTCGGCGCAGGCTCAGCCGAAGGTTCGATGGACGCAAGCAACATATTAAAACCGACGCTTGCTCGCGGGGAATTACAAATCATCGGCGCAACAACATTAAAAGAATATCGTCAAATCGAAAAAGACGCGGCGCTTGAACGTCGTTTCCAGCCTGTTCTCGTTCACGAACCAACAATCGAACAAGCCATCGACATGTTAAAAGGCATTCAGCCAAAATACGAACAATTCCATCAAGTGAAATATACAGATGAAGCGATTCGCGCCTGCGTTACGTTGTCACATCGCTACATTCAAGACCGCTTTCTTCCTGACAAAGCAATTGACTTGTTAGACGAAGCGGGTTCAAAAGTGAGCTTAAAAGCGACACCGACAAATAAAGAAGCGATCGAACAACGTCTCGAACAAATCAAAAAAGAAAAAGAAAAAGCCGCACAAGAAGAAAACTACGAACTCGCGGCAAAATTGCGCACCGAAGAATTGCAGCTTGAAAAACAATTACAACAAAACGGACAAGCAGAACAACCTGTTGTAGATGTCATTCACATTCAACAAATAATTGAAGAAAAAACAGGAATTCCAGTTGGTAAATTACAATCTGATGAACAAGCAAAAATGAAACATTTAGAAGAAAACTTAGCGAAAAAAGTAATCGGTCAAGAAGAAGCGGTGAGAAAAATCGCAAAAGCGATTCGTAGAAGCCGCGCCGGCTTAAAAGCGAAAAACCGTCCGATCGGTTCGTTCTTATTCGTCGGTCCAACAGGCGTCGGTAAAACAGAATTGTCAAAGACGCTTGCTGAACAATTGTTCGGATCGAAAGACGCGATGATTCGCTTAGATATGAGCGAATATATGGAAAAACATGCGGTCGCCAAACTGATCGGTGCACCTCCTGGCTACATTGGTCACGAAGAAGCCGGTCAATTAACAGAAAAAGTGCGCCGCAACCCTTACAGCATCATCTTGCTTGACGAAATGGAAAAAGCGCATCCAGATGTACAACATATGTTCTTGCAAATTTTAGAAGACGGTCGTTTAACAGATAGCCAAGGTCGTACTGTCAGCTTTAAAGATACGGTCATCATTATGACATCGAATGCTGGTACGAACGTTGAGGGCGACTTGCTCCAACGTCTCGGTCTATACTTTAAACCAGAATTTTTAAACCGTCTCGATGCCATTGTCGAATTTAAACCGCTTGAAAAAACGCATATGTTACAAATTGTTGACCTTATGCTTGCGGAGTTGCAACGTACGCTTGATGAACAACATATCACAATGACGATTAGCGACAAAGCGAAAGAAAAATTAGCCGAACTCGGCTATCATCCAACGTTCGGTGCTCGTCCACTCCGTCGCGTCATACAAGAACACGTCGAAGATCAAATTGCTGATGTATTGCTTGATGAACAAGATGTACGCGCAATCCATATCGATGTAGAAGACGACCGCATCGTTGTAAAAGCTGAAAAAGCCTAATAAAATGAGAAAAAGGTGTCCCGAAAGCAAGGAGGACACCTTGTCTCTTCTTAACGATGTGCACATACGCAATATATTTATTCATCGTATATTGTATAAAAATTAAGTAATCTTTCCTTTTAGCTGTATGGCTTTTCCTTTTTTCTTAGATGGATAGGTCCATTGAAAAGAAGTACCCATTTGTCCTTCTACATTTTGTAATATCTTCGTAATATAAACATCTATTTTTTCCATTTCAAGTGCCTTGGTATCATTTTTGAAAACAATGATATAATTTGCCCAATGAATTTTCGGATCTCCATAGCCGCCAATTCCTGCATAAGCCCATTGTGCTAATTTTTTATTGAGTTTAGGGAGTTCAGTTTCCATTATTTTATAGAGATCGTCATATCGTTCTTTGAGTTTTGTAAAACCTCCAACTTCTTGTAATTTTCGAAAAGCTTCTTGTAGTTTTTTATCTTTTATACCTAACACTTCAATAAAGCTTTCAGCGGTGTATTCGTGAATGGAAACATACGTTGCACTTGAGCGTTTGCAACTAAATGTGAATATTTCTTCTGAACGTCTATCTGTCGTAATGGCAAGTAGGATATCTGTCTTCGGTTGCCCACCGGTTTCAAGTTTTGGGATTTTATTTGTTGCTTTTATTTTTATTATTTTCTCGTTTTTTGATATACCGATTAAGTTCATGATTTGTTGAAATGTTGGATAAAAATAACCATCTTCTGTTGCGCTTGATTGATTCCATTTTTCAACGTTTGACGGGTGATTTAAAAGAGATGCGATTTGTTTTTCGAAGTTTTTTCCTTCCATCGCTTTTCTTTTTCCGATTTTTTCATTTTCTAAGCCTTTTGATTCTATAAATCGTTCTAATTCACTCAAGCTCAAAACATCATCAATAGCTGAATACATCTTTTTCTCTCTAATTTTTCGCTGGTAGCTTAATGCTTGTTGTTGGTTATTGTAATCAAGACCTTCTGGAAAGACTAAATATATTTTTTTACGTTTTGATTGATTTGTTTTATGTGGTATGCATCCCACTGTATTTGCTTTGCGCGATCAGTACGAATTGTTGATGTTGTATGTATTCCCCAAACTTCACCGTCATCAAAAGTGATAAGATGATCTATTTTAAATTGTTTTTTGTCAAAATCAGGGTAACCAGTTTGATAAGGAGTGATATTCTCAGCGATATATCCTTCTTGAGAGTAGTTTTTAATTAATGATTTAAGGTTTCTCTTATTTTTTTCTCCATGCTCTTGTTTTTGTCGATTTTCTTGTTCCAAGTTTCCCACTCCTTTTATTCATCCTTGTTTTTACTTTACCATAAAATGACGTATAATAAAAGAGTAGGAGGCTTGTCCTACTCTTTTGCTGTTATTTGGTTAAAATTTCTTTTTTACTGTTTATTCGATTATAAATTGTATTTAACGTATTTGTCACTTCCAGTCCTAGAGCATAGGCTAATAGAGGTGGAATAGCGTCACCGATTTGTTCATATCGATCTTGTTCTGGATCGGAATGAAACTTTACAAATGGCCCCTCAAATATATACCAGTCAGGAAAACTTTGAAGTCTCGCTGCTTCTCTTGGGGTTAATCCTCTATGCTGAATAGGATGTATCATTTCGTCTAAACAATGTGATGTTACTGTAAAGCTTGGAATATCTTCTCTGAGCCGTCTGTTTCTTGCACCGTATAGCTTATTTGGAAAGAGCTCTTTTCTTAAATCTTCCCTATTTTCTAAAATTAAACGTTCAGCAGCGGTTTTCATATTTTCACCTTGACGTATTAATTCCATGCGTCTGATCATTTTTTCTCGATGGTTTACGGCTTTATGAGAGGTTAATGTGTTCGGATGAAATGCCAAGTGCTCTGGGAAACCTAAAGTAATCCCTCTCATTTTAAGTAAGAAATCCCGTCTTTGCTCGGTTAGCGTATCATCCGAAAAATTAAATGTGTATTCTATTGCTTCTTCCCCCGAATGAACTTCAGGCAAATCAAATAAAGCATCTCCTACAGTAACATAAGGAAACGTTCGATCAGGTCCGTGAGTTGGGAGTGGATATCGAAATGTTGCATCGTAATCACGATTAATCCCGATTAAAAAGATGCGCTCTCTATGTTGGGGTACACCGTAATCACTTGCCTTTAGAAGGATTTGATGAGGATCACGACTAGCTAAATAAAAGGATGTATCATAAGCTGTTGATTCAAACTCATCACAAATGTTTTCAAATACAGATTTCCCGTTTGAACGTTTTGAGAATAGTCCTTTTACGTTTTCAAAAAGAACCATTTTACTTTTTACATGACGGGCAATACGCAAAATATTTAAAAACAAGTCATCTCTTTCATCTCCATCTGCTCTTTTTCCGGCCATAGAGAAACTTTCACACGGTGCTCCTCCTGTTACAATGTCCACTGAATCCACTCCGAAACGTTGCTTAAGAATTTTCGAGATCAGTTCATTCGAGACTTTGTTAATATCCCCATAAATAATAAGGGTGCGATCACTTTTTCTAAAGAATTGATCAGGATCTTTCATCTCGCCAGATAAAAAACTTTCTAAATCAAAAACCTCGGCATTATGAGAGGCACTATATGTTTGAACCGTCCAATAGCTCATCTCAACCGCGATTAATGGTTTTATTCCGCTCCACATAAAGCCGGTTGCTAGTCCACCCGGTCCAGAAAATAAATCAATGCTTGTATACATAAAACCTCCTCCATATATTAAAGTTTTCATCAAATTCATTTTAGCAAATATGTATGAAAAAATCTTCATTTTTTATTTGATATATAACATGATAAATAAAAACTGCCGCAAAGGGCAGTTATAAAAGTTTCGTCAACTTGTTTGTGATGTTGACTATATGTTGTTGCACTTGCTGAAGTTCGTCAATTGCTTCGGTGCTATTGTTTATTTTTTCGGCCACTTCTTCGAGCATATGCACCATTTCTAATACCGAGCTTGTAATGTGATTGAGCTGTTCGGAAATGTCTTCGGCAGACGTTTTGCTTTTTTCTGCCATTTTCCGCACTTCTTCTGCGACGATCGCAAAGCCACGTCCGTGTTCGCCTGCACGTGCCGCTTCAATGGCAGCATTTAATCCGAGCAAATTCGATTGCATCGAAATATCTTTCACAAACGCAATGACCGACTGAATTTGTTCGGTGCTTTTGCTGACGCGCTCCGCTTTTTCGCTTAATCGTTGCAAATGTTCGTGAATGAGTTGCGACGTTTGGTGGATATCGTTCGTGCTCGCGTTCATTTCTTCAAGTAAACTCGCAAACTCTTCATTTAATGTGTTTTGACGGTCGGTGACGTCCGTTGCGATTTTAAAAATTGCTTGTATTTGTCCCACTTCATCTAACACCGGAGCATAAAGCGCCTCAAGCCATATATGTTTTCCTTGGCGAGTGACGCGTTGCACCGTTCCGTAAAACGGTTGTTTGCTTTTTAGCCGATTCCAAAACTCTGTATATTCGTAGCTGTTTACGTACGTTGGTAAGCAAAATTGACGGTGGGATCCCCCGAGCACCTGTTGCTCCGTATAGCCCATCGTTTGAAGAAACGCATCGTTTGCCCATAATACCGTCGTGTCGGGACGGAATAAAATCATCGCAAACGAGCGATTGATTGATTCAAAAAGACGTTCTAAATCAATTGGAATGGAACTTACTTTCATTCGTTTTCCTCCTAAAATGACATGATAGGTCTATTGTACTACACCCCATTATATAACGGCAATTCGATGTATACGGTCGTTCCTTTCCCTCGTTCGCTTTCAAAACGAATCGAGCCGCCGTGTAGCTTGACAATTTGTTTAGTAATCGCAATGCCAAGTCCTGTGCCGCCATGTTCGCGCGAGCGCGAGCGGTCGGCGCGGAAAAATCGTTCGCCTAATCGTTCGATGTCTTCTTTTGACATGCCGCATCCGGAGTCGGCGATCATGAGTTCGCACATCGGCTGTTTGTTTACTGCACGCAACGAAATCGTTCCGCCGAAAGAAGTATAGCGCAACGCATTATCGAGCATATTTTGCAATACTTGTTCGATACGGTCGGGATCGCCATCGACGATTAAGTCGTGATCGAGGTCGAGCAACAGGCGAATGTTTTTTTCTTGCAACATCGGTTCATATTTTTCAATCGTCTCCTCGACTAATTGTGCAATTGAAAATGGTGTGCGTACAAGCGGATACGTGCCTTCGAGTTGTGCTAAATCGAGCAAATCGCGCACGAGGCGTTGCATGCGGCTCGCTTCGCGATGAATGAGTTTTATATATTTTTTTTGTTGCGCTTCATCTTTGATGACGCCGTCTAGTAGCGCTTCGCTATATCCTTTCACATAGCTTAGCGGCGTGCGCAATTCATGAGAGACGTTTGCTAAAAATTCTTTTTTTCGTTCATCTTCTTGCGCGAGCGCTTTTGCCATTTGGTTAAATGTTTTGGCAAGTTGCCCAATTTCGTCTTCCGCTTCGACGTTCACTTGTGCGGAAAAATCGCCTTGCGAGACGCGATAGGCGGCTTGTTGCATATGTTGCAACGGTTTCGTGAAATGCATCGCAATTTTTCGTCCGACAAATACAGTAATGAGTAAAAAAAGGCTTCCACCAATAATGATGAACGTTTGAATGCGCTTAAGCACATCTTCAATCGATGCAAGCGGCACGTACAAATATAAAATGCCCATGAGGCGATGTTCATCGAGTAGCGGGATGATGACACCGACAATATGCCGATGAAATGTTTGTTCATATCCTTTTTTCGTTACCGTTTTTCCAGCGAGTAATTGTTGTCGTTCCGCTTCGCTAATAATCGCATGATGGTCGACTTCAAACGGCAAGCATGCGTTCAATTCACGTGGGTTGTTCACGAGTACAATCTCCGTATCGGATACGTCATTGATGATAGAAACGGTGTTGCGAAACGAGTCGGTGAGTGCACCGCCTTTATATTTTGCGGCAATGTTCATTCCTTCTTGTAATAAACGTTGTTCGACGTTGGTGATATAAATGTTTTCATATATATAAACAGCAACAGCATACAAAAGCAACACCGCAAGCATTAAAAAGGCGCTAATCGTTAGCCATAGTTTTTGTTGGAGTGAAAGGGAATTAAATCGTTTCATCAAATTTATATCCCACTCCCCATACTGTTTGAATGCACTGTCCGGCTTCGCCGAGTTTAATGCGCAATGTTTTAATATGCGTATCGACGGTGCGCGTGCTGCCGACGTAATGAATGCCCCAAACGCGATCTAACAGCTGTTCGCGTGTAAATACTTGACCGCGATGTTTGATAAACAACACGAGCAGTTCAAACTCTTTTAACGTTAATACAACCGGTTTTCCGTTTACGATCACTTTTCGTGCTTTTTCATCAACAACAATTGGGCCTGCTTCATATGACGTCGTTACGTCTGTTCCTTTCGTTCGGCGAAGGACAGCGTGCACGCGTGCGACGACTTCATTTGGGCTAAATGGTTTCACGATGTAGTCGTCCGCGCCAATTTGTAATCCATAAACGCGATCCCACTCATCGCTTCGTGCTGTTAAAAAAATGATCGGCACTTGCGAACGTTCGCGCACGTGCATGCAAAAGCGGTAGCCGTCTAGTTTTGGCATCATAATATCGAGCAAAATTAAATCGATATGTTTTCGTCCGAACTCGGCAAGTCCAGCTTCACCGTCTTCTGCTTCGATGCACGTAAATCCTTCAGGTTCTAAATAAAGACGAAGCAATTCACGCATTTCTTTTTCATCGTCAACAATTAAAATCGTTGCCATATTTATTCCTCCTTCGCATCGCGGAAAAAGATGTAAAACGGCCCTTGTCCAACGGAAACGGTTTTCGTTTGTTTGAATGTTTTTTCATCGACAAAAACGAGCTCGTTGCTGTCGTAGCTAGCGATGATAAGCTCGCTTTTTGTTTTTATCATCGCAAAAGGATTCGCGCCAACGTTAAGTGAGCGTATGACATGTTTCGTTTTCGGTTCAAATGCATATAGCATGTTTGAACCGTGACAAAGTACATATACCGCTTCGCTCGTTTGCGAAAATTGAATCGGCATCGTTTCTGCCTTCACACGCGCAAGCAACCGTCCGTCGACAAGCGAATGAACATACGCTTCTTGCTGAATATACGCTCCGCTCCCATGTCCACCGACCCATAGTTCATCCGTTTCAGCAACAACTAAGCCGCTGACCGCAAAATCGAGCGTATCGACCGTTCGTTTCACTCGTTTTGTTTGCTGGTCAATAAATGAAATAGCGCCATGTTTAAAATGAATGACAATCCATTGCCGATGTTTGTCGTCGGCGACGATGGAAAAAGGGGAGGAGGGAGTAGCGATCGTCTCTTTTACTTTTCCGTCGAACGTCATGAACGATACCGTTCCGTCTTTTTCGTTCACAACGAGCAATTCGTGTTTTGTGACGAGAACATCGGTAACCCCTTTGTTTACGCGCCAACGTTTTTTCTCTTTCCCTGTCGATAGCGTGTACATCATCATTTCATCCATGTCTTGTCCAAACAACATGACCGTATCGCCATCAGGAAGGAGGATGGCTTTCGTTACCGGATTTTTCATCTTCCATGTTGCCATCGTTTTTTTTGTGTTATAATCAACGAAGGATAAGCTTTGCTCCTTTATATTGACGACCCCAACGACCGATTTGTTTCGGGGAATTGGGGTGTACGTCTCTGGTGTACAGCTTCCCAATAAAACGACGATGATAAGCAAAAAAAAGAAACGAACTTGCATCGTACGCATCCTCCATCGTGTATATGTATCATCATTGTAGCAAATGATTGTGATGATTTTGTGAAATTATTGTAACATGGAAGGGGATTAAAATGAAAAAGTGGTTGTTGTTGTTTGTCTTCGCTTTGCTTGTTGTGGCAGGTTGTGCAAACAAAGCGGAAGAAGAAGAGCTGGTGTATTTAGACGTCAAAATGGCGGTGGAAGAAAAGCTTCCGGTGAATGAAGAAGTCGAGCTTGCATGTTTTGTGACATACGGTGATGAAAAAGTGACCGATGCATCGGAAGTGAAGTTTGAAGTATGGAAGCATGGAGAAGAAAATCGGCAAATGTTAGAAGGAAAACATGTCGGTGATGGAAAATATGTCGCGCGCTATACGTTCGAAACGAAAGGGACGTATGCCGTCGTCGCACATGTGACAGCGAAAAATATGCACAATATGCCAAAAGTTGATGTAGTAGTGGAATAAGAAAAACGGCGGAAAATATTCGCCGTTTTTTTTCATATATATAGAAAAAATGGACGAGTGGGGGAGAGCGTATGTGGATGCGGGCGATTCAAATTGCGTTTGTATATGTCGGAACGGTAGTCGGGGCTGGATTTGCGACAGGAAAAGAAATTGTACAGTTTTTTACGCAATACGGAGCAATTGGGACGGTCATGATTGCAGGAAGCGGAGGTCTATTTATTTTTTTCGGGACGCGTTTAATGGTGATGGCAAATCGGCTTCAAGCGCGGTCATATGAGCAATTCAACGCCTATTTGTTCGGAAAAATGAGCGCAGTTGTCAATTTGTTTATGTTTGTTGTGCTATTTAGCGTGACGTCTGTTATGTTGTCGGGAGCAGGGGCGGTGTTTGAAGAACAGCTTCATATGCCGGCGCATGTCGGGCTTTTGTTTACGATGTTGCTTGCGTTTGTGACGATGTTGTTCGGTTTAAATGGTATTTTAAGCGTCAATATGGTCGTTGTGCCGCTTATGATTATTTTTAGTTTGTCGATTGCGCTCATAAATGAAAGCGACATCGTCTGGACGAAGCCACCGCTTGCCGCGTTTTTTTCCCCGTTTGCGTATGTGGCGTTTAATTTAGCGATGGCACAAGTTGTGCTCGTTCCGCTTGCAACCGAAGTAAAAGATGAACGGGCGATTCGCCTTGGGGGATGGCTTGGCGGCATATTGCTTATGTTTATTTTATTTAGCAGTCATTTCGCGCTTTCTTTACTTCCTAATTTGCCATCTTACAGCATTCCGATGGCGGAAGTCGTGAAACGTTCGCTCACATCGTTTTACGGGCTATATGTCGTCATTATTTATGGTGAAATTTTCACTTCGTTTATCGCGGGCGTATTCGGATTACATCGGAAATTGGCGCTTTTTTCTCAAACGCCGATCTTTGTTCTCATCGTGCTTTTACTTATGATGTATGCGTTTAGTTTAGTCGGGTATCATGCGCTTTTAACCGTATTGTACCCTTTGTTTGGGTATGTTAGTATCATCTTTATTTTCTTACTTTTCTATCGAAAAATGCCTAGCTAGAAAAAACGAAATGTAGTACATTGAATGTAAAGGGGAGGTGAAGTGATGCGGCAAACGGTCATGGCAATGTTCGTTTTACTTCTTTTCTTTACGCTCGAAACGTTTCACATCATTCAATGGTACGATGCACGTGTATGGCCTCTTATTGTTTTTTCCTTTGGACTTATCGTTCATATATATGTGTTCAAACGAGGTGTACGTGAACACGAAGCGTTTCTTTTCTTGCCAGCAGCGATCGCATTATGGATGGGCGCGCTTGCATTTGGCGGTTATGTTTTGTTTCATGACGGAACGATGTACGTATTGGCGTTTACGATCGGTTTGTTGGAATGGTGGTTATTTAGCGGTGAAGAGTGGCTGAAAACGCCGCTTCTCTTTTGTTTCGGGTGTAGCGTTGCAGCTAGTTTAGAAGCAGGGGATATGTTCTTACTTCTTTTCGTTTTAGCGATCGGCATTTTGGCATATATGTATCATACAAAAAACGAGCGAGCCAATGCACATTAGGCTCGCCTTTTCTCTTTATTCCACGCCAAACCGATGTAAAATTTGTTTCAGCTGATTGACGTTTTCCGCCAACACGGCTGCTTCTTTCGCAAGTTGATGGACGCTCATCGCTTGTTGTTCAAGACCCTTTTCCCCTTATCTCAAATATACACAATTTTCAAACAATAAAAAAGTCATAAAAAAGAAAAAGGAACAAATGATAAAAAGGGGAGGTGGCACAATGACTCAATCGAAACGACAAAAAGAGCGACAATGGACCGTTCGTAAGCAAGCGCAAAATGAACCGCACGGGAAAGTGAAGTCGTTTGAACAACTAGCAAAAGAGGAAAAATAAATGGAAAAGGCTGTCCCAAGGAAGTTTGTGACAGCCTTTTGCATCGTTATTTTGCTTTTAGTGCACGAATTTCGTTTTCATGATTAATCACGCAGGAAACCCCTGCTTTCAAGCATGGGGAGGAATGCGTTTTTTTTTGTTTATTTTTCACTAAAAAAATATAAAATAAAATTAGTGAAAGGTGGTGAGGACATGAAATTG
>NZ_JAIWYK010000434.1:0-86737 GCF_022030075.1 Anoxybacillus sp. LAT27 | reverse complement strand
CAATTTCATGTCCTCACCACCTTTCACTAATTTTATTTTATATTTTTTTAGTGAAAAATAAACAAAAAAAAACGCATTCCTCCCCATGCTTGAAAGCAGGGGTTTCCTGCGTGATTAATCATGAAAACGAAATTCGTGCACTAAAAGCAAAATAACGATGCAAAAGGCTGTCACAAACTTCCTTGGGACAGCCTTTTCCATTTATTTTTCCTCTTTTGCTAGTTGTTCAAACGACTTCACTTTCCCGTGCGGTTCATTTTGCGCTTGCTTACGAACGGTCCATTGTCGCTCTTTTTGTCGTTTCGATTGAGTCATTGTGCCACCTCCCCTTTTTATCATTTGTTCCTTTTTCTTTTTTATGACTTTTTTATTGTTTGAAAATTGTGTATATTTGAGATAAGGGGAAAAGGGTCTTGAACAACAAGCGATGAGCGTCCATCAACTTGCGAAAGAAGCAGCCGTGTTGGCGGAAAACGTCAATCAGCTGAAACAAATTTTACATCGGTTTGGCGTGGAATAAAGAGAAAAGGCGAGCCTAATGTGCATTGGCTCGCTCGTTTTTTGTATGATACATATATGCCAAAATGCCGATCGCTAAAACGAAAAGAAGTAAGAACATATCCCCTGCTTCTAAACTAGCTGCAACGCTACACCCGAAACAAAAGAGAAGCGGCGTTTTCAGCCACTCTTCACCGCTAAATAACCACCATTCCAACAAACCGATCGTAAACGCCAATACGTACATCGTTCCGTCATGAAACAAAACATAACCGCCAAATGCAAGCGCGCCCATCCATAATGCGATCGCTGCTGGCAAGAAAAGAAACGCTTCGTGTTCACGTACACCTCGTTTGAACACATATATATGAACGATAAGTCCAAAGGAAAAAACAATAAGAGGCCATACACGTGCATCGTACCATTGAATGATGTGAAACGTTTCGAGCGTAAAGAAAAGAAGTAAAACGAACATTGCCATGACCGTTTGCCGCATCACTTCACCTCCCCTTTACATTCAATGTACTACATTTCGTTTTTTCTAGCTAGGCATTTTTCGATAGAAAAGTAAGAAAATAAAGATGATACTAACATACCCAAACAAAGGGTACAATACGGTTAAAAGCGCATGATACCCGACTAAACTAAACGCATACATCATAAGTAAAAGCACGATGAGAACAAAGATCGGCGTTTGAGAAAAAAGCGCCAATTTCCGATGTAATCCGAATACGCCCGCGATAAACGAAGTGAAAATTTCACCATAAATAATGACGACATATAGCCCGTAAAACGATGTGAGCGAACGTTTCACGACTTCCGCCATCGGAATGCTGTAAGATGGCAAATTAGGAAGTAAAGAAAGCGCGAAATGACTGCTAAATAAAATAAACATAAGCAATATGCCGCCAAGCCATCCCCCAAGGCGAATCGCCCGTTCATCTTTTACTTCGGTTGCAAGCGGAACGAGCACAACTTGTGCCATCGCTAAATTAAACGCCACATACGCAAACGGGGAAAAAAACGCGGCAAGCGGTGGCTTCGTCCAGACGATGTCGCTTTCATTTATGAGCGCAATCGACAAACTAAAAATAATCATAAGCGGCACAACGACCATATTGACGCTTAAAATACCATTTAAACCGAACAACATCGTCACAAACGCAAGCAACATCGTAAACAAAAGCCCGACATGCGCCGGCATATGAAGCTGTTCTTCAAACACCGCCCCTGCTCCCGACAACATAACAGACGTCACGCTAAATAGCACAACAAACATAAACAAATTGACAACTGCGCTCATTTTTCCGAACAAATAGGCGTTGAATTGCTCATATGACCGCGCTTGAAGCCGATTTGCCATCACCATTAAACGCGTCCCGAAAAAAATAAATAGACCTCCGCTTCCTGCAATCATGACCGTCCCAATTGCTCCGTATTGCGTAAAAAACTGTACAATTTCTTTTCCTGTCGCAAATCCAGCCCCGACTACCGTTCCGACATATACAAACGCAATTTGAATCGCCCGCATCCACATACGCTCTCCCCCACTCGTCCATTTTTTCTATATATATGAAAAAAAACGGCGAATATTTTCCGCCGTTTTTCTTATTCCACTACTACATCAACTTTTGGCATATTGTGCATATTTTTCGCTGTCACATGTGCGACGACGGCATACGTCCCTTTCGTTTCGAACGTATAGCGCGCGACATATTTTCCATCACCGACATGTTTTCCTTCTAACATTTGCCGATTTTCTTCTCCATGCTTCCATACTTCAAACTTCACTTCCGATGCATCGGTCACTTTTTCATCACCGTATGTCACAAAACATGCAAGCTCGACTTCTTCATTCACCGGAAGCTTTTCTTCCACCGCCATTTTGACGTCTAAATACACCAGCTCTTCTTCTTCCGCTTTGTTTGCACAACCTGCCACAACAAGCAAAGCGAAGACAAACAACAACAACCACTTTTTCATTTTAATCCCCTTCCATGTTACAATAATTTCACAAAATCATCACAATCATTTGCTACAATGATGATACATATACACGATGGAGGATGCGTACGATGCAAGTTCGTTTCTTTTTTTTGCTTATCATCGTCGTTTTATTGGGAAGCTGTACACCAGAGACGTACACCCCAATTCCCCGAAACAAATCGGTCGTTGGGGTCGTCAATATAAAGGAGCAAAGCTTATCCTTCGTTGATTATAACACAAAAAAAACGATGGCAACATGGAAGATGAAAAATCCGGTAACGAAAGCCATCCTCCTTCCTGATGGCGATACGGTCATGTTGTTTGGACAAGACATGGATGAAATGATGATGTACACGCTATCGACAGGGAAAGAGAAAAAACGTTGGCGCGTAAACAAAGGGGTTACCGATGTTCTCGTCACAAAACACGAATTGCTCGTTGTGAACGAAAAAGACGGAACGGTATCGTTCATGACGTTCGACGGAAAAGTAAAAGAGACGATCGCTACTCCCTCCTCCCCTTTTTCCATCGTCGCCGACGACAAACATCGGCAATGGATTGTCATTCATTTTAAACATGGCGCTATTTCATTTATTGACCAGCAAACAAAACGAGTGAAACGAACGGTCGATACGCTCGATTTTGCGGTCAGCGGCTTAGTTGTTGCTGAAACGGATGAACTATGGGTCGGTGGACATGGGAGCGGAGCGTATATTCAGCAAGAAGCGTATGTTCATTCGCTTGTCGACGGACGGTTGCTTGCGCGTGTGAAGGCAGAAACGATGCCGATTCAATTTTCGCAAACGAGCGAAGCGGTATATGTACTTTGTCACGGTTCAAACATGCTATATGCATTTGAACCGAAAACGAAACATGTCATACGCTCACTTAACGTTGGCGCGAATCCTTTTGCGATGATAAAAACAAAAAGCGAGCTTATCATCGCTAGCTACGACAGCAACGAGCTCGTTTTTGTCGATGAAAAAACATTCAAACAAACGAAAACCGTTTCCGTTGGACAAGGGCCGTTTTACATCTTTTTCCGCGATGCGAAGGAGGAATAAATATGGCAACGATTTTAATTGTTGACGATGAAAAAGAAATGCGTGAATTGCTTCGTCTTTATTTAGAACCTGAAGGATTTACGTGCATCGAAGCAGAAGACGGTGAAGCTGGACTTGCCGAGTTCGGACGAAAACATATCGATTTAATTTTGCTCGATATTATGATGCCAAAACTAGACGGCTACCGCTTTTGCATGCACGTGCGCGAACGTTCGCAAGTGCCGATCATTTTTTTAACAGCACGAAGCGATGAGTGGGATCGCGTTTATGGATTACAAATTGGCGCGGACGACTACATCGTGAAACCATTTAGCCCAAATGAAGTCGTCGCACGCGTGCACGCTGTCCTTCGCCGAACGAAAGGAACAGACGTAACGACGTCATATGAAGCAGGCCCAATTGTTGTTGATGAAAAAGCACGAAAAGTGATCGTAAACGGAAAACCGGTTGTATTAACGTTAAAAGAGTTTGAACTGCTCGTGTTGTTTATCAAACATCGCGGTCAAGTATTTACACGCGAACAGCTGTTAGATCGCGTTTGGGGCATTCATTACGTCGGCAGCACGCGCACCGTCGATACGCATATTAAAACATTGCGCATTAAACTCGGCGAAGCCGGACAGTGCATTCAAACAGTATGGGGAGTGGGATATAAATTTGATGAAACGATTTAATTCCCTTTCACTCCAACAAAAACTATGGCTAACGATTAGCGCCTTTTTAATGCTTGCGGTGTTGCTTTTGTATGCTGTTGCTGTTTATATATATGAAAACATTTATATCACCAACGTCGAACAACGTTTATTACAAGAAGGAATGAACATTGCCGCAAAATATAAAGGCGGTGCACTCACCGACTCGTTTCGCAACACCGTTTCTATCATCAATGACGTATCCGATACGGAGATTGTACTCGTGAACAACCCACGTGAATTGAACGCATGCTTGCCGTTTGAAGTCGACCATCATGCGATTATTAGCGAAGCGGAACGACAACAATTACTCGCTGGAAAAACGGTAACGAAAAAAGGATATGAACAAACATTTCATCGGCATATTGTCGGTGTCATCATCCCGCTACTCGATGAACATCGCCTCATGGGCATTTTATATTTGTACGTGCCGCTTGCATCGATTGAAGATGTGCTTAAGCGCATTCAAACGTTCATCATTATTGGTGGAAGCCTTTTTTTACTCATTACTGTATTTGTCGGACGAAAAATTGCGATGCATTTCACGAAACCGTTGCAACATATGCAACAAGCCGCCTATCGCGTCTCGCAAGGCGATTTTTCCGCACAAGTGAACGTCGAAGCGGAAGACGAAATTGGGCAACTTGCCAAAACATTTAACCAAATGGCAAAAGCGCTCGCGCAAGAAGATGAACGAAAAAAAGAATTTTTAGCAAACGTCTCTCATGAATTGCGCACGCCGCTAAGCTATGTGAAAGGATATAGCGAAGCGCTACTAGACGGCGTCATCAAAGATGAAGCGCAACAAAAAAAATATATAAAACTCATTCATCGCGAAGCGAGCCGCATGCAACGCCTCGTGCGCGATTTGCTCGATTTAGCACAACTCGAAGGCACGTATCCGCTTGTACGCACACCATTTTCAATTGCACAATTAGTCGAGGAGACGATTGAAAAATATGAACCGATGTTGCAAGAAAAAAACATTCGCCTGTTGCTCGACCTCGATCACGACTTAATCGTCGATGGCGATCCCGACCGTATCGAACAAGTATTGCAAAATATGCTCGATAATGCGTTGCGCTATACTTCTTTCGGCGGAACGATTTCGTTGCGTGCAGTAAACAAACAGCCGATGTGCGAACTCATGATCGCCGACTCCGGATGCGGCATGTCAAAAGAAGACATCGAACGATTAGGCGAACGATTTTTCCGCGCCGACCGCTCGCGCTCGCGCGAACATGGCGGCACAGGACTTGGCATTGCGATTACTAAACAAATTGTCAAGCTACACGGCGGCTCGATTCGTTTTGAAAGCGAACGAGGGAAAGGAACGACCGTATACATCGAATTGCCGTTATATAATGGGGTGTAGTACAATAGACCTATCATGTCATTTTAGGAGGAAAACGAATGAAAGTAAGTTCCATTCCAATTGATTTAGAACGTCTTTTTGAATCAATCAATCGCTCGTTTGCGATGATTTTATTCCGTCCCGACACGACGGTATTATGGGCAAACGATGCGTTTCTTCAAACGATGGGCTATACGGAGCAACAGGTGCTCGGGGGATCCCACCGTCAATTTTGCTTACCAACGTACGTAAACAGCTACGAATATACAGAGTTTTGGAATCGGCTAAAAAGCAAACAACCGTTTTACGGAACGGTGCAACGCGTCACTCGCCAAGGAAAACATATATGGCTTGAGGCGCTTTATGCTCCGGTGTTAGATGAAGTGGGACAAATACAAGCAATTTTTAAAATCGCAACGGACGTCACCGACCGTCAAAACACATTAAATGAAGAGTTTGCGAGTTTACTTGAAGAAATGAACGCGAGCACGAACGATATCCACCAAACGTCGCAACTCATTCACGAACATTTGCAACGATTAAGCGAAAAAGCGGAGCGCGTCAGCAAAAGCACCGAACAAATTCAGTCGGTCATTGCGTTTGTGAAAGATATTTCGATGCAATCGAATTTGCTCGGATTAAATGCTGCCATTGAAGCGGCACGTGCAGGCGAACACGGACGTGGCTTTGCGATCGTCGCAGAAGAAGTGCGGAAAATGGCAGAAAAAAGCAAAACGTCTGCCGAAGACATTTCCGAACAGCTCAATCACATTACAAGCTCGGTATTAGAAATGGTGCATATGCTCGAAGAAGTGGCCGAAAAAATAAACAATAGCACCGAAGCAATTGACGAACTTCAGCAAGTGCAACAACATATAGTCAACATCACAAACAAGTTGACGAAACTTTTATAACTGCCCTTTGCGGCAGTTTTTATTTATCATGTTATATATCAAATAAAAAATGAAGATTTTTTCATACATATTTGCTAAAATGAATTTGATGAAAACTTTAATATATGGAGGAGGTTTTATGTATACAAGCATTGATTTATTTTCTGGACCGGGTGGACTAGCAACCGGCTTTATGTGGAGCGGAATAAAACCATTAATCGCGGTTGAGATGAGCTATTGGACGGTTCAAACATATAGTGCCTCTCATAATGCCGAGGTTTTTGATTTAGAAAGTTTTTTATCTGGCGAGATGAAAGATCCTGATCAATTCTTTAGAAAAAGTGATCGCACCCTTATTATTTATGGGGATATTAACAAAGTCTCGAATGAACTGATCTCGAAAATTCTTAAGCAACGTTTCGGAGTGGATTCAGTGGACATTGTAACAGGAGGAGCACCGTGTGAAAGTTTCTCTATGGCCGGAAAAAGAGCAGATGGAGATGAAAGAGATGACTTGTTTTTAAATATTTTGCGTATTGCCCGTCATGTAAAAAGTAAAATGGTTCTTTTTGAAAACGTAAAAGGACTATTCTCAAAACGTTCAAACGGGAAATCTGTATTTGAAAACATTTGTGATGAGTTTGAATCAACAGCTTATGATACATCCTTTTATTTAGCTAGTCGTGATCCTCATCAAATCCTTCTAAAGGCAAGTGATTACGGTGTACCCCAACATAGAGAGCGCATCTTTTTAATCGGGATTAATCGTGATTACGATGCAACATTTCGATATCCACTCCCAACTCACGGACCTGATCGAACGTTTCCTTATGTTACTGTAGGAGATGCTTTATTTGATTTGCCTGAAGTTCATTCGGGGGAAGAAGCAATAGAATACACATTTAATTTTTCGGATGATACGCTAACCGAGCAAAGACGGGATTTCTTACTTAAAATGAGAGGGATTACTTTAGGTTTCCCAGAGCACTTGGCATTTCATCCGAACACATTAACCTCTCATAAAGCCGTAAACCATCGAGAAAAAATGATCAGACGCATGGAATTAATACGTCAAGGTGAAAATATGAAAACCGCTGCTGAACGTTTAATTTTAGAAAATAGGGAAGATTTAAGAAAAGAGCTCTTTCCAAATAAGCTATACGGTGCAAGAAACAGACGGCTCAGAGAAGATATTCCAAGCTTTACAGTAACATCACATTGTTTAGACGAAATGATACATCCTATTCAGCATAGAGGATTAACCCCAAGAGAAGCAGCGAGACTTCAAAGTTTTCCTGACTGGTATATATTTGAGGGGCCATTTGTAAAGTTTCATTCCGATCCAGAACAAGATCGATATGAACAAATCGGTGACGCTATTCCACCTCTATTAGCCTATGCTCTAGGACTGGAAGTGACAAATACGTTAAATACAATTTATAATCGAATAAACAGTAAAAAAGAAATTTTAACCAAATAACAGCAAAAGAGTAGGACAAGCCTCCTACTCTTTTATTATACGTCATTTTATGGTAAAGTAAAAACAAGGATGAATAAAAGGAGTGGGAAACTTGGAACAAGAAAATCGACAAAAACAAGAGCATGGAGAAAAAAATAAGAGAAACCTTAAATCATTAATTAAAAACTACTCTCAAGAAGGATATATCGCTGAGAATATCACTCCTTATCAAACTGGTTACCCTGATTTTGACAAAAAACAATTTAAAATAGATCATCTTATCACTTTTGATGACGGTGAAGTTTGGGGAATACATACAACATCAACAATTCGTACTGATCGCGCAAAGCAAATACAGTGGGATGCATACCACATAAAACAAATCAATCAAAACGTAAAAAAATATATTTAGTCTTTCCAGAAGGTCTTGATTACAATAACCAACAACAAGCATTAAGCTACCAGCGAAAAATTAGAGAGAAAAAGATGTATTCAGCTATTGATGATGTTTTGAGCTTGAGTGAATTAGAACGATTTATAGAATCAAAAGGCTTAGAAAATGAAAAAATCGGAAAAAGAAAAGCGATGGAAGGAAAAAACTTCGAAAAACAAATCGCATCTCTTTTAAATCACCCGTCAAACGTTGAAAAATGGAATCAATCAAGCGCAACAGAAGATGGTTATTTTTATCCAACATTTCAACAAATCATGAACTTAATCGGTATATCAAAAAACGAGAAAATAATAAAAATAAAAGCAACAAATAAAATCCCAAAACTTGAAACCGGTGGGCAACCGAAGACAGATATCCTACTTGCCATTACGACAGATAGACGTTCAGAAGAAATATTCACATTTAGTTGCAAACGCTCAAGTGCAACGTATGTTTCCATTCACGAATACACCGCTGAAAGCTTTATTGAAGTGTTAGGTATAAAAGATAAAAAACTACAAGAAGCTTTTCGAAAATTACAAGAAGTTGGAGGTTTTACAAAACTCAAAGAACGATATGACGATCTCTATAAAATAATGGAAACTGAACTCCCTAAACTCAATAAAAAATTAGCACAATGGGCTTATGCAGGAATTGGCGGCTATGGAGATCCGAAAATTCATTGGGCAAATTATATCATTGTTTTCAAAAATGATACCAAGGCACTTGAAATGGAAAAAATAGATGTTTATATTACGAAGATATTACAAAATGTAGAAGGACAAATGGGTACTTCTTTTCAATGGACCTATCCATCTAAGAAAAAAGGAAAAGCCATACAGCTAAAAGGAAAGATTACTTAATTTTTATACAATATACGATGAATAAATATATTGCGTATGTGCACATCGTTAAGAAGAGACAAGGTGTCCTCCTTGCTTTCGGGACACCTTTTTCTCATTTTATTAGGCTTTTTCAGCTTTTACAACGATGCGGTCGTCTTCTACATCGATATGGATTGCGCGTACATCTTGTTCATCAAGCAATACATCAGCAATTTGATCTTCGACGTGTTCTTGTATGACGCGACGGAGTGGACGAGCACCGAACGTTGGATGATAGCCGAGTTCGGCTAATTTTTCTTTCGCTTTGTCGCTAATCGTCATTGTGATATGTTGTTCATCAAGCGTACGTTGCAACTCCGCAAGCATAAGGTCAACAATTTGTAACATATGCGTTTTTTCAAGCGGTTTAAATTCGACAATGGCATCGAGACGGTTTAAAAATTCTGGTTTAAAGTATAGACCGAGACGTTGGAGCAAGTCGCCCTCAACGTTCGTACCAGCATTCGATGTCATAATGATGACCGTATCTTTAAAGCTGACAGTACGACCTTGGCTATCTGTTAAACGACCGTCTTCTAAAATTTGCAAGAACATATGTTGTACATCTGGATGCGCTTTTTCCATTTCGTCAAGCAAGATGATGCTGTAAGGGTTGCGGCGCACTTTTTCTGTTAATTGACCGGCTTCTTCGTGACCAATGTAGCCAGGAGGTGCACCGATCAGTTTGGCGACCGCATGTTTTTCCATATATTCGCTCATATCTAAGCGAATCATCGCGTCTTTCGATCCGAACAATTGTTCAGCAAGCGTCTTTGACAATTCTGTTTTACCGACGCCTGTTGGACCGACGAATAAGAACGAACCGATCGGACGGTTTTTCGCTTTTAAGCCGGCGCGGCTTCTACGAATCGCTTTTGCGATTTTTCTCACCGCTTCTTCTTGACCGATTACTTTTTTCGCTAAGTTTTCTTCTAAATGTTTCATTTTTGCTTGTTCATCAGATTGTAATTTACCAACTGGAATTCCTGTTTTTTCTTCAATTATTTGTTGAATGTGAATGACATCTACAACAGGTTGTTCTGCTTGTCCGTTTTGTTGTAATTGTTTTTCAAGCTGCAATTCTTCGGTGCGCAATTTTGCCGCGAGTTCGTAGTTTTCTTCTTGTGCGGCTTTTTCTTTTTCTTTTTTGATTTGTTCGAGACGTTGTTCGATCGCTTCTTTATTTGTCGGTGTCGCTTTTAAGCTCACTTTTGAACCCGCTTCGTCTAACAAGTCAATTGCTTTGTCAGGAAGAAAGCGGTCTTGAATGTAGCGATGTGACAACGTAACGCAGGCGCGAATCGCTTCATCTGTATATTTCACTTGATGGAATTGTTCGTATTTTGGCTGAATGCCTTTTAACATGTCGATGGCTTGTTCGATTGTTGGTTCGTGAACGAGAACAGGCTGGAAACGACGTTCAAGCGCCGCGTCTTTTTCGATTTGACGATATTCTTTTAATGTTGTTGCGCCGATGATTTGTAATTCCCCGCGAGCAAGCGTCGGTTTTAATATGTTGCTTGCGTCCATCGAACCTTCGGCTGAGCCTGCGCCGACGAGTAAATGAATTTCGTCAATGAACAAAATGACGTTTTTCCGTTGTTGCAATTCGGCAATTAATTGTTTCATTCGTTCTTCAAATTGACCGCGAATGCCTGTATTCGCAACGAGTGATGCGACGTCAAGCACGTACACTTCTTTATTCAATAATTTCGTAGGAACAGACCCTTCGGCAATTTTAAGCGCTAATCCTTCGACGATCGCTGTTTTACCGACGCCCGGTTCACCGATTAATACCGGGTTATTTTTGTTGCGGCGATTTAAAATTTCGATGACGCGTTCAATTTCTTTTTCACGTCCGATAACCGGATCGATAAGCCCCGCTTTCGCAAGTTGTGTTAAGTTGCGACCGAATTGATCAAGCAATCCGTTTCGCTTCGGTTGTTCTTGTTGTATTTGTTGCTCGATATGGGAATGTTCTGTAAGCGGTGCGAAAAAGTCGGAGAACCATTGGTCGAGACGATCGAAGTGGAATCCTGCTGGCACTTTTAATTGTTGTTTTTGCTTTGCATAGCATGCATCGCAAAGGTGTAATTGTTGTTTTTCGTTGTTCACTTGTACGTGTAAAAAGATGTTTGCTTCATTTTGTTTACATACTTGGCACATCATAGGCACCAACCTCCTTTGACTTTGACTATATTTGATCTTTCTGTCTTTATTATAATTTGACCTTCTTTGACTTTCAAGGCCTTTTTTAAAAAAAATAAAAAAACATGATAGAAAATGCCCTATCATGTTTTCTTCAACCCATTCATCAAAAACTGAATCGTCCGCTCGATCTCTTGTTCATCATCCCACGGATAATCCGGCATGATTAAAAAACGGGTCGCTAAAAATCCCGCAATCGTTGTGATTGTCAACCGAATAATCGTCTCAGGAGGGAGTTGCGCCAACTCCCCTTTTCGTTGGAAATGCTCGACAATTTGTTTAAACTTGTCATACACATGATTCGTAAAAATCGTTTGAAACTGCGTTTTAATATCGCTGTGAAACGCCATCTCCTGCCAAAACACACGCACAGCCGGCAAATACGTTTTCACAAATTCATACCGATTTTGAAAAATGGCGCGCACAAACTGTTCGTAATGTTCATACTCATTTTCAAACACATCTTTGACAAATTTTTTTGCGAAAAACGGCGCAACGGATTGAAATAACGTCGGTTTGACAATGGCAAGCAACAAATCTTTTTTCGTTTTATAATGGCGAAAAATCGTTCCTTCAGCTACACCTGCCCGCTTGGCAATTTCGCTCGTGGACGTAGCCGCGTATCCTTTTTCCGCAAACATTTCAATTGCTGCTTGTAAAATGTTAATTTGTTTTTCACTTAGCTGTTGTTCTTCGACATTGAGTAAATCAAACAACCATTTTCGTTCGTCCATCATCATCCTCACAACTTTCGATATTTCTTTAATGCTAATACATTTAATATCATAAATAAGAGCGAAAAGCCAACTAAAACGGACACATCGAACGAAATCGCTTCCCAACCTTTGCCGCGAATCATAATTTCTCTTAACGCATCCGCTCCGTAATATAACGGCATCGCAACCCCAATGGAACGAAGCCACGGTTCCATCGTATCTAAATTAAACAGTCCAGAGAAAAACACTTGCGGAACGACGACGAGCGGGATAAATTGAATCATTTGCAGCTCGTTGTTCGCAAATGCGGACAATAACGTCCCTAAGGTGAGCGCCGTCATCGCTAATAAAAACGTAACGAGTAGCACATAACCGAACGAGCCTTCCATCATCATGTTTAAGACGTGAATCGCAAATAAAGAAATGAAGCTCGCTTGAATCGTTGTAAAGATGCCAAAGCCGATGACGTAGCCGATGACGATTTCCCATCGCTTTAATGGCGTTGCAAGTAGCCGCTCCAGCGTGCCGCTCGTCCGCTCGCGCAAAAACGATACTCCGGCAATTAAAAAGACGAAAAAGAAAATGAAAAAGCCGATGAGTACGGGGCCGAAATTATCAAATAACGCCATATGTTCTGAGCCGTACATATATACCGTATCAATCGTTAACGTTTGTTTCATCGGCGGCATAAGCGTCTGGGCTGCTTTTTGCACCGTCATCAACACCTGTTTGCTGACGGACGGATCGCTTCCTTCAAGCGTGATGCGCAACGTCATTTTGTCCATTTCAATAAACGCGTCGATTTGTTGTTCGTCCAGTTTATCCATCGCTTTCTTTTTTGTCATTGTCGTCACATGTGCATCTGTTTCTTGTAATGCGTCGGCAAGCTGTTGCGGTACGTTTGAATCAATCGCAATTTCCGGTTCGTACGTCTCACCATTAAACACTAAGTCCATTAAAAACAATACAAACATCGGTGCGATAATCATTAACGCAAGCGTGCGTTTATCGCGAAAAAACTGACGAATAATGCGGACGACAATCGCTTGTATTCTCATGATTGCATCCCTCCAAAATGTAAAAATGCTTGTTCAATCGTTAATGCCCCTGTTTGTTTCTTTAATTCATCTGGACTGCCGACGGCAATCAACCGTCCGTCGCGAATCATCGCGAGCCGCATACATTTGTCCGCTTCGTCCATTACATGCGTCGTCACAACGATCGTCGTTCCTTTTTGGCGAATGCGTTCGAGCTCTTCCCAAATCGCTTGGCGAAGAAGCGGGTCGATGCCAACGGTCGGCTCGTCTAAAATGAGCACTTCTGGTTCATGTAAAAGCGCCGCCGCGAGTGATAACCGCCGTTTCATTCCACCGGAAAATTGATGAACGGCTTTTTTCATATCGTCCGTTAAATTGACAAGCTCCAACACTTCTTCGATGCGATCTTTTCTCTTTTTTCCTTTTAGCCCATAAATCGATGCGAAAAAATGTAAATTTTCAAGTGCGGTGAGCTCCCCGTATAACGCATCGGATTGCGCCATAAAGCCGAGGCGCGCCATCGTTTGTAAGTTGGGCATGCGCGTACCGAGCACGTGAAGCTCCCCTTTTGTCGCCGTATCAATGCCTGCGATCATTTTGACAATCGTCGTTTTCCCAGCGCCCGATGGGCCGAGCATACCGAAAATTTCTCCTTTGTTTACGGTTAAAGACACATCATGAATAACTTCTTTCTTATGAAACTGCTTATGCACGTGCTGTAATTGAATGACCATCATCTTCCCTCGCTTTCATAAAAATGAGTGATTACTCACTTTTATTATATGTGTTCGTTGTGCCCTTTGTAAATATGTGCTAAAAAATTTTTCGTTGACGAAAAGAAAAGATTTTTGTACGATAGTAACGTCAATTGCATACGAAATCTTTCTCGTCAACTAAGATGAGATAGAGGTCGCGGCAAATAATAGTAGTTTCATGGAGACGCAGAGACGTCGATGAAGTGAGATGAAAGGATTTGTCGCCGAAGTTTATAGCGTGCTCTGGCGCTATAAGCTGGGCCTGTGGCCGAATAGGTGCAGGACTGTCATCGCGCATGCGGTGGAGAGCTATCGATCTTAAGTTTGATGCGGATGTGTCATATATTGTGCACCCGTTGAAAACTTAGGGTGCACTTTTTTATTTATCACGCCCGCTTTCAACAGCGCTCTACCGCTTCGCCATTATATTTCCGCTATTATATTATGCATGAAAGGATGAACAACATGAAACAACAAAAACTCGGCTTTTGGTTATTGACGGCGCTCGTTGTCGGGAATATGGTCGGCTCCGGCATTTTTATGCTTCCTCGTTCACTTGCAGAAGCGGCAAGCCCTGCTGGCGTGTTGCTCGGTTGGCTATTGACGGGCGCGGGCGTACTTATGATTGCGATAATTTTTGGCAACTTAGCGATTCGTAAACCTGAATTAAACGGCGGACCGCAAATTTATGCGAAAGAGCTGTTTCCAAAAGGCTCAAACGCATCCGTTTTGTCCGGCTTTATGTCGTCTTGGGGATATTGGATCGGAAACGTCGCAGGAAACGTAGCGATCATTACGACGTTTGCTAGTTATTTATCAACGTTTTTCCCTATTTTAACGAGCGGACATGTCGTCTTCTCTGTTGGCTCATTTACATTAAAACTTGGCAATCTGCTCACGTTTCTCGTCTGCACCGCACTGTTATGGATGATGCATGCGATCATTTTACAAGGAGCAGAAAGTGCCGGAAAGTTGAACTTTGTCGCAACGGCAACGAAAGTGCTCGGCTTTTTCCTTTTTATTGTCATCGCGTTGTTTGCGTTTGAAAAAAGCTATCTCCAACCGTTTGTTGCTCCGCGTTACGATGAAGCAGGTCATACGCTCGGATTGCTTTCGCAAATTAACAACGTCGCGTTAAGCACGCTTTGGGCGTTTATCGGCATTGAATCAGCGATCGTTTTTGCTTCGCGTGCCCGAAAACAAAGCGATGTCAAACGCGCAACGATTGTCGGACTATTCATTGCTTTAGCCATTTATATTGGCATTAGCGTACTTGTGATGGGACTATTAAAACAAGAGGCGCTTATTCAGTCTGAAAAGCCGCTTGTTGATGCGATCGGTACTGTATTAGGTCCAATCGGAGCGCAGCTTTTGGCAGGACTTGGTTTAATTAGTTTAATCGGCTCAACGCTCGGCTGGATTTTTTTAAGTGCCGAAGTGCCGTATCAAGCAGCAAAACAAGGATTATTTATTCGTGCCTTTTTACAAGAAAACAACAAAGGCATGCCGCGTTTTTCTTTAATCATCTCAAATATGATTGCCCAATTATTTATTTTTTCAACGATTTCAAACTCAATGGCGGCCGCATTTGATTTCGTTATTTACATTGCGACGTTATCATATCTTGTTCCGTATTTCATCGCTTCCGTCTTCCAATTGAAGCTTGTCTGGACAGGCGAAACGTATGAAACGACGCAACAACGAATGACAGACGGCATCATCGCTGTCCTTGCGACTATTTATTCCATTTGGCTTGTGAAAGCAGGCACGGCTGACATGAAAACATTTTTACTCGGCATTGCCTTGCTTGCAAGCAGCTTACTTTTCTATCCGCTTGTTGTCAAACAACAAAACAGCGAAACGAACAAACAAAAACAGTCGGCATAACAAAAACCTCACCTTCTTCAGCTGCTCACAGTATATCATTGGCAAGCTGAAGAAGGTGATTTTTATGAATCGTGGTGCAAGCATTTCTTGATCATGGCGAAGGCGCTGTACTCTATTTCTTCTACCATCTTGAATCCGATTGAACGGTTATAGAAGTAGTTGAAATGTGATACAATCATGAGCGTGATATATAAAACGAGGGGGACGTAGGAGAAAATGGAGTTAGATACAATTCAACGCGAACGTTTGCGTTTAAAAAAAGTGGGCAAAAAGGAAAAACTAGATGAATGGCATCCAAAGAAGATTGCTTTAGCAAATGAATGGATTGAGAATGAGCAAACACAAATGAAGCGCCCAATCATACGAGGAGCTATTTTCACTTGTGAACTGGGAGAAAATATAGGCACAGAACAAAATGGAGAGCGACCGGTGCTTGTTATTTCGAATGACTGGATTAACCGTACATCTGGAAGCGTTAAGATAGCTCCTCTGTCGACAAAGTTAAAAACAAAAACGATTACAGATCGAAAAGGAAAAACAAAAGTAGTTCCTCGTTTAAAGACACATTACTTTCTTCAAAAGGAAGTGTATCCGTTTTTAGCGCAGACTTCCGCGGTAAAGGTGGAAGAATTAACGACCGTCAACAAAGTACGATTAAAACAACATATTGGTAATATAAACGATGATGACTTAAATAAGATTATGAACCGTGTAAAGTGGGTATTTGACCTGTAACGAACTTACATCGTATTGACATTTCCCTAGTTTTTTTCTATACTTAAATTACAAAGTAAGTTGTCTGTCTCGTCACAGACTATTTCACACGTAAGAAAACGTGGATTCGTTTGTTTTTGCAACGGAGAGGAGCCATTTAGGCTCCTCTATTTGCATATTATCGTCAATAGAATCATAAACTAACGATAAGTTGCCTGCCACGTCGCAGGCCATCTCCCCCCATTAGCGGGGAAATCATCGTTTTTGCCCCAGTACTTCGGTGCTGGGGTTTCGTATTTTTCATCCTTCCTATCCGAGCAAAAAGCTCCTTTACACCAATGATTTTTTCCGTCTTTTTTTCATCTTTATGTTATAATATTCCTTGAATTTTGTTTTGTTGAGGGAGCATATATGGGGAGAGAGAGAATGAGACGATGGTTGTACATCTTGCTTGTTATGATCCCATGCCTTGTAGGAAGCGTGTGGATTGTGCTTTGGCAAGATGAACAACAGCAACAACAATTGCTTGAAGAAACGCGCTTGTTTGCGAATATACATAAAAACGATCTCGATCGCTTTCTTGCGGAGACAACGACAAAACTCGAGACGTTAGCGTTTATGGTTAGCAAACATATGGCGATGTTAAGCGAAAAAGACATAAACGACATGTTGCAACAAATAGAAAAACAAGACGTTCGTTTTCATCACATATCGTTTTTTTCTGAAAGTACAAGTTCAGCGATGCGATTGGCGAAAACGACAAAACAAACGGTCATTGACAGCGATCATACAACAACGATCGTCACACCGATTGTCGATGAAAAAACGAACGATACAGTCGGTTTTTTTGTGGCGGAATTACGTATGGATTACATAAAAAAACGGATGAAAATCATTGACCCAAACGCATCGTTTCGTTTATATGATGAGCGTGGAACGATGTTGTTGGCAACAAACGAAATTCGCCCATCGCAACAAACGGTGACGGTTCATTTAAATTATGCACCATGGATGATTGAAGCGAACGTGCCGCACGTAACGATGAAACAAAATGTGCAAACATCCCTTCCATACATCTTATTGCTGATCGTCGCCATCCATATTATTTGGCTACTGATTCAATATTGGCTATTAAAACGGCAAACGATGCTTGAACGCATGGAGACCGAAGCACAAAAACTCGAACTTGTCGGCACACTCGCCGCAAGCACCGCGCATGAAATTCGCAACCCGCTTGCTGGCATTAAAGGATTTATTCAACTATTAAGTGAAAAACATAAAGATAACGAATCACAACTTTATTTTTCCGTCATTCAAAATGAAATTACACGCATTAACGATATTGTGAACGAATTTTTAATTCTCGGCAAACCGACGGCACAAAAACTTGAAACGTGTGATTTAAACTATATTGTGCAAAGCATTCATCCGATGATTGAGTCGCAAGCGCATTTACATAACGTCGTCTATACGTTTCAACGTGCCGATGTGCCACTTCCGATTCGTTGTTCAAAAGATCATTTAAAACAAGTCGTCTTAAATTTAGCAAAAAATGCGATCGAAGCGATGCCGCGTGGTGGCGTGCTAACGATTTCGCTGACGAAACAAAACGACTGGGCGGTGCTGCAAGTAACAGACAATGGATGCGGCATTCCAAACGATGTAAAAAGCAAACTGTTTCAACCGTTTGTCACATCGAAACAAACGGGAACAGGACTTGGGCTCGTCGTCTGTAAACGTATTATCGATATGCATGAAGGGACAATCGACATTCATAGCATAGAAAAGAAAGGAACGACGATTACCGTTCGTCTTCCTTTGCGACAGGAGGTGGAATAATGGTCGATATGCTCATCGGAAGCACGTTATCGGCGCTAGCAACAGGGGCTGGCGCTGTTCCGATTTTATTTTTGTCGCGCTCATTAACGCACAAATGGCGCGACATGTTGCTCGCTTTTACAGCTGGTGTTATGATGGCGGCATCGATGCTTGGGTTAATTCCAGAATCACTTTCTTCTGGCACGTTTTTTTCTCTTGCGGTTGGATTGTGCTTTGGAGTGTTTACGCTGACGCTTCTTGAAAACATCGTACCGCATATCGACTTAGCACATACAAAAAGCGGCATCAAAATGGATCAAAAAGCGCTGCTTGTCCTTGCGGCGATTACGCTTCATAACATTCCAGAAGGCTTATCTGTCGGCGTCAGCTACGCCTCCGGGGAACAAAATCATATCGGGGATTTAATTGCGCTTGCGATCGGCTTCCAAAACGCACCTGAAGGATTGCTCGTTGCGCTTTTTTTATTTAATCAACATATTTCAAAAGGAAAAGCGTTTTTCATGGCAACCGGGACGGGAATGATCGAGCTCGTCGCCTCCATCATCGGTTTTTATTTAACGTCTGTCGTCGATGCGCTCGTCCCTTACGGATTAGCGTTTGCGGCTGGTGCGATGTTGTTTATTATTTATAAAGAGTTAATCCCTGAAAGCCATGGCGACGGAAACGAACAATCATCGACGTATGCGTTTATTATCGGACTATTAGTGATGGTATTTTTAATTGAAACATTTTAAAGGATGATCTACATGTCGAAATATTATATGCTTCTTTTATTAACAAGCACCTTATGGGGAGGCAACTTTGTCGCAAGCAAATTGCTTGTCGCCCACGCCTCCCCGTTAACGTTGACGTTTATTCGTTGGACGATCGCGGTCCTTTTTTTATTTCCGATCGTTTTAAAAAAAGAACGATCCATCCGCCTCCAAACGCGCGGCATCGTTCCTTTGATTGCGATGGGGATGTCGGGCGTCGTCTTATTTAACGTGTTTATGTTTCAAGCGCTTCGCTATACGTCAGCGGATCATGTCGGTTTAATTTCGACGTTAAACCCGATGGCGATTGCGCTTGTGGCATACGTTGTCTACCGCGATAAGCTCACGATCCGACAATGGCTGGCGATGGTCGTCTCACTCATGGGTGTGCTCATCGTGATGACGCACGGGCAACTGCATCGGTTAGCGGATGTAAACATCGGCGATTTATGGATGATCGCAGCAGTCATCATTTGGGGCGTTTATTCTGCCTGTGCAAAGGCAGTGATGACATCTTATTCTCCGCTTGCAGCAACGTTTTGGTCCGGCGTCTTTGGCATCATCGGGTTGTTGCCGTTTCTTTCTTCTTTTTCCGTTCATGACGTCAACGTCTCCTTTTCGCTTGCGCTTTTATATACAAGCGTTGGGGCGACGGTGCTTGCGATGTTTCTTTGGAACGTTGGCGTGAAAAAAGTCGGTGCCACAACTGCAGGCATGTTTTTAAATTTCAATCCGCTTTTTACTGCACTGTTTGCATACATACTACTTGGTGAAACGTTAACAGTGATACAATGGATCGGTTCATTCATTACCATTGCAGGCGTCATATTGTTTACAAAAAAATAGAAGGGGCGTTATTCCCCTTCTTTTTCTTCATATGGATGTGCCACCCAACCAGATGGATCGATAAATAAGCGAACCGCAACGACTTGGCGATCGTCCATTAATGTAAAGAAATGCGGATTTCCTTCTGGGACAGAAATGACATCCCCTGCTTCAAGTTCAACGTCAAAGTAGCCTGTATTTTCGTCCCCTTTAATAACGAAAATGCCATGACCAGCAACGATTGCACGCACTTCGTCTTCTGTATGCGTATGCACTTGTTCAAATTTTTTCAATAGCTCTTCTAAATTTGGTGTTTGTTCGCATAAAGCGACAACGTCCCACGCTTGATAACCTCTTCGCTTCGCTAAATCTTCAATTTCCGATTGAAACGTTGCTAAAATGTCCGCTTTTTCTTCATCTGTTAATACAAATTTGTTTTGAAGATGCGCTGGAAGTTTACTTGCATCCCAATGTTCGTACAACACCCCTTGCTTATTTAAAAACGTAGCGACATTTTCCTTTCCTTCAATCACTTCACCTGTGTTGCGCACTTTAATAACTGCCATACATACTCCCCCTTATCGTTTTAAAAGTAATAATTTCACATAGTACTGACATAAAAACTCGCACGCTTCTAGCCATTTTTTCGCTTCAAACGCATCTTTTCCCCAAACAGTAATGCCGTGGTTGCGAATAAGCACTGCGCCGCGATCTTCATGAACATGTTCGGCGAACGCGTTTGCTAATGTCGGAATATGAGCGAAATTCGGAATAATCGGAATGCGAAATGCCGCATCTTCTTCCCATAATCCGAACGCTTTAATGAGTTCTTGATTTGTAAAAACGACTTCCCCTTCGTCACCGTACCATTCGGAAATGATATTGTTGTCAACGGTATGGACATGAAGCACACAACCAGCGTTCGTTTTATTGTAAATGTTCACGTGAAGAAGCGTCTCAGCTGACGGCTTTAAATGCGTCGCTTCGGCTGGCTGTCCGTCCGCGCCGACGAGTAAAAAGTCTTCTGCCGTTTCTTTTCGTTTATCTTTTCCGCTAGCGGTCACAAGAAACGTAAGCGGCTCATCGCTCACCTTTAGCGACAAATTGCCGCTCGTTCCCATAAACCAATCGCGCGCCGCTAGTTCTCGTTTCACTTCCGCAAGCTCTTCCCATTTTTTTTGTCTCACACGATCACCTCGCTTTCTTGTAACGCATCGATGACATCATAAAACGTCGTAAACGGTGTATGTGGCAAATGAAGCTCCCGGCATTTTTCAAGCAAAAAGTCGCGCGCGATGACGTGATCGGCTAGTTTCGCCGCCGCTAAATCGGTAATGGAATCGCCAATCACAATCGTTTTTGCCCCTTTTGGCGCGAGTTTACGAAGAAGCGACGGCTTGCAGCACCCGCATTCATTTTCGCAATGTTCATCGCACGCATACGGCCACGTAATTCGAATCGTTTCTCCGCTAAAGTCAGCGCTGTTACAAAAAATGCGCTCTTTTTCAACAAGTCCGTCTAACAGCGGATAAACGAAAAAATCGATGCCGCCGCTCACGATATAAAGCGGAATTTGCCGTTCGTTCGTAAATGCGACAAAGTCGGAAAATCCGTCGCGAATGCGGGCGGTGTCAAGCAAAAATTGCACGATGTCTTCTTTTAGCGTCGTCGGCAACAGCGAAAACATGCGTCCGACACCTTGTTGTACGGAACATCTTTGCGCAAGCACGTCATCTTTGATGGCTTCCCACTCGGGCGGAGCGAACTGTTTCATGAGCGCAATAATGTTGTCGTTTAACGTAATCGTTCCATCAAAGTCACAAAAAACAATTGACTTCATCAAGCGCTCCCCCATAAATCAAGCGCTTGTTGTAACGGTTCGTGTTCTTTTGCCGCATCATGAAGCGAACGACCAGCAAGCACCGCATCAACTGCGGCACGAAACGCTTGCCCGCCACCAATTGCCCCGCTCGGATGACCATGCACTCCGCCGCCTGCGTTAATGACGGAGTCGATGCCAAAATCGCTCACTAAAAGCGGCACAAGCCCCGGATGAATGCCGGCGGATGGCACAGGGAATGTGCGTAAAAACGGTTCTTCTTTCGTTAATTCCTCGCGAATCGCAACCGTCTGTTGTTTTGCAAGCGCGACGCTTCCATACGGTGATGGGAAAAGCGAAAAGTCCGCCCCGGCCATGCGCAATAATTTCCCAAGAAGAAGCGCATAGCTAACTCCATATACGTGCGATGAGGCGATCGCGCCGCTAAACGACGGATGTGCCATAATCGGCAAGCGAATGTCATCGTCTTCACGAAGCGCCTGCAACACGTCAAGTCCGTATGTAAACACGTTAAACAACAACACGTCCGTCCCTAGCTCCGCCGCACGCTTCGCTTTGTCTTTTAGTTCAAACGTTTTACCTGTTAAATTGACCGCATATAACGTTCGATGCCCTGTTTGTTCGTACACCTCTTGTAGCGCTTGTTTTCCTGCGACAATGCGCTTTTCAAATGGCGTTAAGTCATTGTCAAATAAAATTTCATCGTCTTTCACGAGATCGACCCCACCGAGCGCTTGTAGTTTTAATTGTTCCGTAACGTATTGTAAATCACGCCCAATGACCGCTTTAAAAATGCTCATCACAAGCGGACGGTCAAAAACCCCAAGCTTTTCGCGTATGCCGTCAATGCCAAAGCGCGGGCCCGGAAACGCACGCTTCAGTTCGTCAGAAAACGTTAAATCAACAAGTTTAATCGTTCCGTCAAGCGACAATTTTCCAAACGTCGTCGTCAAAATCGCTGGAAAATCGGCGCTAAAATTGACGCTCGGATACGAAATGCGCACGAGTGCGCGTTTCAGTCGTTTTCCAAAAAACGTATTGACACGCTCGTCTTCCTCTAGCTCTTCAATGGACTGAACGATCCCTTTATGTTTTTTCAATTGTTCTTGTTCAAGCTGCGGCAAATCGGTCCACGACCCGACAGTTAGCCCAAGCGCAATCCCTTCTGCTTTTTTCACTAAGTCTTTGTCATCATGAATCAAATATGTTGCGGTAATCATCGTATCACTCCTTTACAAATAAAAAACCTCTTCATAAGAAGAGGCTAATTGTTCGTCTCTTCTTATCTCTCAGCTCACTGCTGCGAGAATTAGCACCGTGCTTAACACTTGTTAAGTCGGTTGCCGGGCTTCATCGGGCTCGTCCCTCCACCTACTCTTGATAAGAATTCGCAATGTATAAAATTTTTCGAACAGTTCGTTTTTCATAAATTTAATTCGAATTATGACAGCACATGCCGATTTTGTCAACGATTTTTTAAAAAAGTTGCAATCGCCCGATGCGTTCCGCTGCTTCTTGAAGTCTTGCTTCGCTTGTGAGCAGCCCTGTGCGCACATAACCTTCCCCATGTTCGCCAAACCCAATGCCCGGAGCGACCGCCACGTGCGCTTTTTGAAGCAAAAGGTCAGCAAACGTTTCCGACGTATAGCCGTTTGGCACCGGAAGCCAAGCGAAAAACGAACCTGCTGGCGCTTGCACATTCCAGCCGATGTCACGCAATGCATGAACGAACGTGTTTCTTCTTGCTTCATACGTCGCGACAAGCTCGGCGACGCATTGTTGCGAATCAAGTAGTGCGACTGCTGCCGCTTCTTGAATCGCCCCGAACATGCTGACGTATAGATGATCTTGCAACACGTTGATCGCTTCGATCATGCTTTCGTTACCGACCGCAAAACCGACGCGCCATCCTGCCATATTGTACGTTTTTGAGAACGTATAAATTTCAATACCAACGTCTTTTGACCCTTCGACTTGTAAAAAGCTTACTGGCTTTTTCCCGTCAAAGCCGATCGCTCCGTATGCGAAATCGTGTACAACACCGATACGATGTTTTTCAGCAAACGAAACGGTTTGTTGAAAAAACGGTTTCGTTGCGGTTGCGCCGGTCGGATTGTTCGGATAGTTTAAAAACATCAGTTTCGCCTTGCGAACGACATCTTTGTTTAGCTCCTCGTAATTAGGTAAAAAGCCATTCTCCGCCCGTAGCGGCATCATTTCCATGCGCGCCCGCGCAAGCACGACCCCCGACCAATAGTCTGGATAACCGGGATCAGGAACGAGCACAACATCGCCCGGATTTAATAAACAAAGCGGCATTTCAACGAGCCCTGCTTTTCCGCCAAACAAAATAGCGACTTCTTTTTCAGGATCAATCGTCACGCCATACTCGCGTTTATAAAACGTCGCGACTGCTTCTTTCAAAAACGAATAGCCGCGAAATGGTGAATATTTATGATACATAGGCTTTGCTACCGCCTGTTGCATCGCGCTTACAATGTGCGCTGGTGTCGGCTGATCTGGATTTCCTTGTCCGAGATTAATGACATCATACCCTTCGGCAATGACTGCGTTCACTTTTTGCACGAGCGAAGCAAAAAATTGCTTCGGAAGTTGCTGTAACAAGTTCGATTGCGGAAATGTTTTCATTTTTCACACCTACTTCACAAAAAGGTTGAAATTCTAGTCAAGAATCATATATCGTAAAAATCAAAATGTAAAGAAAATTTTTTTGAGGTGAATGAGATGAATATCGCTTGCGTACAAATGGACATTGCGTTTGGAGCACCGGAAAAAAATAAACAAACAGTCGTGCGCTACATGGAACAAATCGCGAAAGAAGCCGATGTCGTCGTTTTACCTGAACTATGGACGACAGGTTACGATTTAACGAGACTTGCTCATATTGCCGATGAAAACGGCGAACAAACGAAAGCGTTTCTTTCCGAACTTGCCCGCACGTATCATGTGCATATCGTCGGTGGATCGGTCGCGAAAAAAGTGGCGGACAACATAACGAATACGATGTATATCGTCCATCGAAACGGCGATGTCGTTTGTGAATATAGCAAACTTCATTTGTTTAAATTGATGGATGAGCATGTATATTTACAAGCGGGAGAAACGACCGGGCTATGTTCGCTCGATGAAACGACGTGTGCGGGGGTCATTTGTTATGACATTCGCTTTCCAGAATGGATTCGCGCGCATACGCTAAACGGTGCGGAAGTGTTATTTGTCGTTGCGGAATGGCCCCTTTCGCGCCTTCATCATTGGCGCACGTTATTAATGGCGCGAGCGATCGAAAATCAATGTTACGTCGTCGCGTGCAACCGTGCAGGATCAGACCCGAACAACACGTTTGCTGGGCATTCGATGATTATCGATCCGTGGGGAAATATTCTTGCAGAAGGAAGCGAACAAGAAACGGTCATCAAGGCAACGATCGACATAAGCGAAGTACAACGCGTACGCGCCCGCATCCCGATTTTTGCTGATCGTCGCCCAGACGTGTATAAAATTTTTGAAAAAAAAGATTGACAAACAAGCGAGAAGCGATGTATGATTCAAATCAAGCGAATTCACGAAACGTTTTCACTATTCAAAACATTCAAATATTCAAATAAAGATAAACACTCTTATCAAGAGCAGGTGGAGGGACGAGCCCGATGAAACCCGGCAACCGGCGATGACGCACGGTGCTAATTCTTGCAGCAGTAGGCTGAGAGATAAGAGGTGCGAAGCAAACTTCAAACCTCTTTCGTTCAGCGAAAGAGGTTTTTTATTTATGTCAAGGAGGGAATTCATATGTACGAACCGTTAACAGAACAAAAAGCGGTCGCGCTCGCGATTCGTTTAGGGCTATTCCAAGAAGATGCCCTTCTTTCTAGTCAAGAAATTGGTGATGGCAACTTAAATCTCGTCTTTCGCATCGTCAACGAACGCACAAACGACAGCATCATTATCAAACAAGCGCTACCGTATGCGAAAGTCGTCGGAGAAAGCTGGCCGCTCACATTAAAACGAGCGACAATTGAAAGCCAAGCGTTGCGCACATTCGCAAGCTACGCCTCTCAGTATGTACCAAAAGTGTATTATTCCGATGAGACTTTAGCGATTACGGTGATGGAAGATTTATCCCATTTACAAATTGCACGTCGTGGACTTATCGAAGGAAAAACATTTCCGAAGCTTTCTGAACATATCGGCGAGTTTGTCGCGAAAACGGCGTTTTATACGTCTGATTTTGGCATGAATCAACAACAAAAAAAGAAGCTCGCCCAACAGTTTACAAATCCTGAACTTTGTAAAATTACGGAAGATCTCATCTTTACCGACCCGTTTTTTGATCACGACACGAACAACTTTGAAGCAGAACTGCGCGCCGATGTCGAACAGCTTTGGCAAGATGATGAACTCAAGCGCGAAGTAGCGAAATTGAAACGGCTCTTTTTAACAAAAGCAGACGTGTTGCTTCATGGCGACTTACATACCGGAAGCATATTCGCAAGTGACGATGACACGAAAGTAATTGATCCAGAATTTGCATTTTACGGTCCGATCGGCTTTGATTTAGGGAATTTTTTTGCCAATTTACTATTAAACGCCCTCTCTCGCCATGAAAGCGAATGCGAGCCGCTCTTTACACATATTGAAAAAACGTGGGACGTGTTTGTTCGCACATTTACAACATGTTGGCAAGAAAGCAACGAACCGTATGCGCGCGTTTCTTTCGTGCTCGACGACATCATGAACGATGCGCTCGTCGAAGCGATCGGATTTGCTGGTTGCGAAGTCATTCGCCGCACGATCGGCTTAGCGCACGTAGCCGATTTGGAGGAATTGCCGCTTGAACGGCGGCTCGAAGCGAAACGCCATGCCCTTCGTCTCGGACGCGAGCTGATCGTCCATCGACACAATCTTCGTGTCGATGATTTCAAACGTCTCGTTGAACAAACCGCACATGTAAACAGCTAGGAGGAAAATGATGAAAGCAGTACAATGGCATGATACGCATATTACGATTTTAAACCAACAAGCGTTGCCTCATAAGACTGAATATTTAGAATTAAAAAATATAAAAGACGTATGGGACGCGATCGTCACGTTAAAAGTGCGCGGGGCACCAGCGATCGGCATGACCGCCGCTTACGGATTAGCACTTGCAGCCAAATTATATGAAACCGATGATTTAGCGACATTTCATACTAAACTAAAGCGCGATCGCGACTATTTAGCAAGCTCGCGTCCGACTGCCGTCAATTTATTTTGGGCGCTTGATCGGCTGATGAAAAGCGTCGCCAACGCCACATCTGTCAACGAAGCAAAAACGACGCTTATTCATGAAGCAATTTGCATTCAAATTGAAGATGAAGACGTCTGCCGCCGCATCGGTGAATATGCCCTTTCTTTGTTTCAAGACGGCGACCGCATCATGACAATTTGCAATGCGGGGGCGATTGCAACGGCACGCTACGGCACGGCGCTCGCCCCGTTTCATTTAGCGAAAGAAAAAGGAATCATCCTTCATGCGTACGCTTGTGAAACACGCCCGGTCTTGCAAGGCGCAAGGCTGACCGCTTGGGAACTTTCGCAAGCTGGCGTCGATGTGACCCTCATTACAGACAATATGGCGGCGCAAACGATGAAAGCAAAGCGCATTTCTGCCGTCATCGTCGGGGCAGACCGCATTGCCGCCAACGGCGATACAGCGAACAAAATCGGCACGCTCGGCTTAGCTATTTTGGCGAACGCGTTCAACATTCCGTTTTATGTCGCCGCCCCGCTTTCAACAATCGACTTACAGACGAAAACAGGCGACGACATTCCGATTGAAGAACGGGCGAAAGAAGAAGTGACCCATATCGCTGGTGTAAACATCGCGCCGGATGTGAACGTGTACAATCCTGCATTTGACGTTACGCCGCATGAACTCATTACCGGCATCATTACAGAAAAAGGTATCGTGTCCGGCGACTACAAAACGAAGCTACCGACATTATTTGAGGAGGTTTTCGCATGAAAAAACTATCGATACTCATCGTGCTTATATTTGCCCTTTTAACAGGATGCACGAACGAACAAGACGCCGTCTCAAAACCGGCAGAGCAGGCGAAAGAAGAAACGAAACAAACGAATGAAACAACAGGAGCGGACATTCCAACCGCATTAAACAAACCGATTAAAATTGCCGCCATTATGCAAATGTCGATCGGCACATTTTCATCGCAATATATCGCTGGGGTAAAAGAACAAGTCGCGAAATTCGGAGGCGACGTGCAAATTTATAACGCCGATAACGATTTAACGAAAATGGCATCGTACGTCGAAACAGCAATTAGCAAAAACGTCGATGCGATTTTATTAGACCACGGACGCGCCGATGCGTTAAAAGCACCGGTTGAAAAAGCGCTCGCCAAAGGCATTCACGTCGTCGCATTCGATAACGATTTAAACATCCCAGGTGTCACCGTCATTGACCAAGACGATTACAGCTTAGCATGGAAAACGTTAAAAACGTTAGCGGAAGATTTAAACGGTGAAGGCGAAATCGTCACGATTTGGGTCGGCGGCTTTACGCCGATGGAACGCCGCCACGTCATATATGAAGCGTTTCAAAAACGATATCCGAACATAAAAGAAGTCGCCAAATTCGGCACGGCAAGCGCCAATACTGCATTAGATACACAAACACAAATGGAAGCCATTTTGAAAAAATATCCGAATAAAGGCGACATCGACGCCGTCTTTGCGACGTGGGATGAGTTCGCTAAAGGAGCGACGCGCGCCATTCAACAAGCAGGTCGAACAGAAATTAAAGTATACAGCATCGACTTAAGCGATGAAGATTTACAACTCATTCAACAACCGAATAGCCCATGGGTCGCAACAACGGCAACTGACCCAGCGGAAGTCGGACGCGTGCAAGTGCGCTTTGCGTATCAAAAAATTGCCGGCGAACAAACGCCAAATATTTATTCACTTGAACCGCATTTAGTGAAACGTTCTGATTTACCAGATGAGCAAGTGTCGATGGGCGAACTGCACAACTACATTACAAGCTGGGGCCAATCGAATGTTGCGGTTTCGCCGTGGATGAAGACGCTTGAAGAAAAGGTGAAAAAACAATGAGCGGTTTACGCATGAAACAAATCGTTCATTCATTTGGTGATGTGACCGTATTAAACGGCGTGAACTTCCATATCCAACCGGGCGAAGTTCACGCCCTTTTAGGTATGAATGGCGCAGGAAAAAGCACGTTAATGAACATTTTAGCTGGCGTGTTGCAACCGACTAGCGGAACGATTGAAATCGATGGACAGCCACATACATTTTTTTCGCCGAAAGATGCGAAACGAGCCGGCATCGGACATGTCGTTCAAGAAGTGGATGCGGCGTTATTCCCTGCTTTATCTGTATATGAAAATATTCTCGCTGAACAAATGGTCGAACAAAAACGTATGTTCTTTTCCAAAACGAAACAGCGCGCAACTGTTTTACAATTGCTTGAACGCGTCGGCTTAGCCCATTTGTCGCTTGATACACCGGTGCAGACGTGCACGCTTCATGAAAAACAGCTTATTTTACTTGCGCGCGTCCTTTCTTCTTCCGCTCGCTACATTATTTTAGATGAACCAACCGCTTCATTAAGCGAAGAAGAAACGAAACGATTGTTTGCGATGATGGAACAATTGAAAGCACAAGGGGTGTCGTTTATTTACATCTCGCATAAATTGCACGAAGTAAAACGCATATGCGACCGCATGACGATTTTACGAGACGGTACCATCGTTTACGAAGGCGATGTATCGCTAACGACAGAAGACATCGTGCGCCATATGGTCGGACGCCAAAAAGAAACGAACGAGCAACGAGCGCGCACCGTCCGCGACGAAACGATATTTGAAGTGAAACAATTGTATATCCCGAAAACGAACACGACCGTCGATCTTGCTGTTCGGCGTGGTGAAATTGTCGGTATCGCCGGCCTCGTTGGTGCAGGAAAAACAGAACTTGCCGAAAGTATGATCGCTCACGTAAAAACGACAGGCGAACGCATATTGCATGGAAAAAAGCAAACGTGGAACTCGCCAAAAGATGCAATTGAAGCAGGCGTTTGTTTCATTCCTGAAGAACGGCGAAAACAAGGGCTTTTTATGAACGAAACGATCGAAAAAAACTTGACCATACGCCTATTGTCAAACATCGCCCCATGGCAATGGATTGACAAACGACGTGAACGCACGATCGCTACAAACCTTATTTCATCGTTACATATTCGCCCATCTTCGCCGACTGCGCTTGTGAAACATTTAAGCGGCGGCAATCAACAAAAAGTCGTCATCGGGAAATGGTTACAAACAAATGGCGACGTCTTTCTTTTTGACGAGCCGACAAAAGGCATTGACGTGCATGCGAAAGAAGAAGTGTTTGCCATCATTCGCGCGCTTGCTGAAAAAGGAAAAGCGATCATTTATTTAACGAGCGAATGTCAAGAATTGCTTCATATCGCCGATACGATTTACATCATGGTCGACGGGCGGTTCATAAAAAAAATGGACGCGCACGAGGCGACGTATGAACAGCTCGTCTACGACATGACAGGGGGTGGAACAAGTTGAAGTTTTTATACAAGTACGGAACGATACTCGCTATCGTAATCGTCATCGCTTTTTTTAGCTTCTCGCTCGATTCGTTTTTCACATACGCCAACTTTAGCGACATTTTGCGCTCTATTTCCATTGTGACGCTTGTTGCGATCGGCATTACGTTTTCGTTAATTGTCGACGGGTTTGATTTATCGGTCGGCTCCACCGTCAGCTTAGCAACGATCGCCAGCGCCTCCGCGCTCGTTTTACATCGTCAAGAACTTTTCGTAGCCCTTACCGTTCCGCTTCTTCTCGGAGCGCTCGTTGGGCTGCTCAATGCGTTTCTCATTATTCGCCTTCGTTTGCCTGACTTGTTGGCGACGTTAGCGGTCATGTACATCATTAACGGCGTGCAGCTCACGTATACGAAAGGTTTTTCCATTTATAACGATATGCCACTTCCCGAAGGTGGCGTGGCACCTGGAAAATTTATTCCATCGTTTTTATTTATCGGACAAGGAGAGCTGTTTGGCGTCCCGTTTTCTGTGTTGCTTATGCTTTTGCTCGTCGTTTGTGCGCATCTTTTTTTAACATATACAAAAACAGGCCGCTTATTTTATATGACAGGCGAAAATCGTGAAGCCGCTCATCTCACCGGCATTCCTGTCAACCGCTATCGTACATATGCGTATATGATTAGCGGATTGTTTGCCGCTTTAGGTGGTATTGTGCTCGCTTCCCGCATTGGTACAGGGCAAGTATCTGCGGGCGCATCGCTACTCATGGACAGCGTCGCCGCTGCCTTTATCGGTTTTTCCGTGTTTGGTGCCGGCAAACCGAATGTGATCGGTACGTTACTTGGCTCGATTTTTATTGGCGTGTTGTTAAACGGGCTGACGATGATGAACGTCCCGTACTATGCACAAGATATTATAAAAGGAGCGCTACTCATTTTCGCACTTGCGTTGTCCCATATCGTAAAAAAATAACCCACCTTATGCGAGGTGGGTTTCAAACGTCCGTTCTTTTTCGACTTTTTCCATCAGCTTATCAATGAGACGAATCACTTCTATCGATGCTTGTTCTAGTTCGATTAACTGCGCTTCGGCACCTTTTAGATCGCCTTTAGCGTACGCTTCCGCCGCTTTTTTTGCCGCAACGTGTACCCGTTCGTGGGGAGCATTTAATTTTTCGTATGCCGGCGTGCCTTGCAATTGTTTTTTCGTTTGTTCATCAAAGTACCATTTGCCTAGTCGACATTGATAGTGCGAAGCGACATCTTCTGGACGAACGGTTTCATAGCCAACGATCATATCGGTTCATCGCATGTCATTAACAATTGGTAAAGTAATATAAAACGTTGTACCAACCCCGACTTCGCTTTCGACGTCAATGCGCCCTTGATGTTCTTCAATAATTTTATAGCTGACCATTAAGCCAAGTCCCGTTCCGCGCTCTTTCGTCGTATAAAACGGTTCGCCTAATTTTTTGATTTTATCTTTCGGAATGCCGCTTCCTTCATCGCGGACAGCAATGCGTACCCCCTCTGCAACGTGCGATACGGAAACGGTAATCGTTCCGCCTTTTGACATCACTTCAATCGCATTTTTTAATATGTTAATAAACACTTGTTTTAGTTGTTTCGAATCGCAATAAATTGGCGGAACCGGCTCATATGTGGCTTCAATTTGAATGTTATGCATCGTCGCTTGTACACTTAACAAATCGACCGTCTCTTGCATAATTTTTGCGACATCGCCTCGCTCGTAATGAACGGCTTGCGGTTTTGCTAATACTAGAAATTCAGTAATAATGGACTCAATCCGTTTTAATTCTGACATAATGACGTGAAAATACATATTATATTGTTCACAATCATTGCCGATGCTTCCTTGTAAAAGCTGAATAAATCCTTTTAGCGCTGTCATCGGATTGCGAATTTCGTGCGCAATGCCTGCCGCCAGTTGACCGACGACGCTTAACGTATCTGATTTGCGAAGTTGTTCTTCCATTTCTTTTTTCTCGGTAATGTCGCGCACCATCATCAAACCGACACGTTCAATAATGTTCGGTTTAAACGATAATTCAACGATTTTTTTCTTTCCTTCGCCATCTGTAATTGTAAATTGTTCTTCTTCCTCTCCGTTGTTCAACCACATTTGAAATTTATGCAAATCGTTGCTTCCGATAAATGTATGCAACCTTTTTTCCATCAACTGTTCTTTGGAAAGCGCGAAAATACGGCATGCTACCGGATTGGCATCAAAAATACGCTGTTCGTTATCCATTAACACAATGCCGTCCATCGCATGATTAAATACGTTGCGAAATTTTTGTTCTTGTTCACGCAACTGTTTCTCCATTTTTCTCCGTTCACTTACGTTGCGGAAAATCGTTAAATGGTAACCGTTAATAACCCCTTTTTTCGAAGTAAATTCAAGTTGTTTTTTCTCCCCGTTTGGCATATGAAACGTTAATTCATCACGAATTTCTCCATCGCGGAAAAATTGCCGTAATACGTGACGTACTTTTTCATCTTTTGCATCAATAAACTGCATTAAGTTCGCATGAACAAGGTCATGAAGCGGCAATTCAAACGTTCGGCTTGCCGCTGGATTGGCGCGCAAAATGTTTCCGAAATCATCGCAAATTAAAATCGCCTCATGAGCGTGTTCAAAAATAGCACGAAATCGCTCTTCGCTTCGTTGCAAATTCATCTCCATGCTTCGTTTTTCCGTCACGTTGCGCATAATCGCCATAAAAAAGCCGCTATGTACGTTCGCTGTTAACGTCAGTTCAAACAGCTTTTGCATGCCGTCCCCTAAAATAAACGGAAGTTCGCTCGATACCGTTCCCGTTCGTTTTAATGTGAGCAACAGTTGTTCAAATAAATCGTAATATTCAATTGGAATAAATGTTTGAATCGATAATTTGAATAGTTCTTCTTTCGATACATTGACGCTCGCACAAAAGGAAGGATTCGCATCAATAAAGCGTCCTTGTTCATCAAAAATGACGATGCCGTCGCCTGCGCGATTAAACAAATCTTTAAATAACGTTTCGTTAATCGTCCGTTCACGCTCAAGCACTTTTTTTGAGGTAATATCGCGGATCATATATAAGTTAAACGGTTGATGGTCATGGCGGCGCATAAATAGTTGCACATGTTTGATTTCGCCATCGGCTAAACGAATGATGAGTTCATCGTCGTATGCCCCTAATTTATGCAACATTTGTTTTTGAAAATGGAAAATATGTTCTGGCACAAGGTAGGCGTATTCGTAAAAATTTTTGTACAACAGCTGTTCTTTTGACGCACGAAACAAACGGCACGCCGCTTCATTGACGTCTATGAACGTCCCGTCATCTTTTACTAAAACGATCGCATCTGTCACTTGTTGTAAAATAAAATCATACAAACTTATTCGCCGATCGATCGCCTCTTTTTCTTGTATCGAAAGCTGAACGAACTTTGATTCTTCCATCATGTTTTGCAAACTCAAACGCATTCCCTCCTCAATCGCTCCCTCTCCATAGTTATGATGTATATTCGCCATCTGTTTTTTTATTCCTTCTTGAATATTCCGAAAATTTTACTAATCTGATTGGAATTAAAAAAAAAGCAGCGCATCGGCTGCTTAACGATCGGTAATGACGATATATGTTGCTTTCACCGGCCCATGCACGCCGACGACTAAGTTCATTTCAATATCTGCGGAGTTGCTCGGACCTGTAATAAAATTGATGCATGACGGAACATGCTTCTCCCGAATGATGCGCGCCGCTTGCGTCATTCGCGGAACGATTGTACTTTTCGGAATAAGCGCCACATACGTCGTCGGTAAAAAGCTAATCGTTCTCCCTTGATCGCGGTTGTTTAATAACACGACCGTTCCCGATTCCGCTAGCGTCATGTCGCTCCATGTCATGCCGATATTAGCTCGTTCTGCCGCTTCAATATTGTCACGTCCACGTGTAGCGTCCCATACGTACACATCTTCTCTCTGTAAAAAGGAGGAGAGCCCAAACTGTTCGTAGCGCTCATCGTTTGCGACAACGATCGGTCCACCGCCATGCGCAGCAATGACTTGTTGCAGCGTATCACGAAGCTCGGCGCTGTTTGTTTCAACAAGAGTCGTATGAATGCGGGTACATTGTTGTTTTAATACGTCAAGCAATTCATTTTGGCTGTATCCTTGAAACACCGTTTGTTGCGGTGCATGTCTCCACTGTGGGCGCTCAACAGACGTGCGCACATCGCGTCCAAGTCGTGAAGCAATTCGTTGTAAAAAAGCTTCCATTATTCGTTCCCCCTTTGTTTCAACCAGTCGCGGAACCGTTCTTTTTCTGGCGCTGGAAATTCACGAATGTCCGTCCACGCTTTTAACGGTCCGGGACCTTTCGAAATGCGGTCGTTTGTCGTAAACGGATTGACGGCAGTCGGGGCCATTTTTGAACCAAGCTTATATAACAAAGATGATGCCGCACCTAATCCGAACGCTTTCATCGCTAATTTTTCCGAAATCGGCGCTTTTCCTTCCCGTTCGACAATCGTTTGGCGATGTTTTAACAACAGTTCATGAAGCGGAATTTTTACCGGACATGCTTCCGTACAGGCAGCGCATAATGTGGACGCATACGGCAATTCTTTATAATCATCGTAGCCGCCAAGAAGCGGGGACAATACCGCTCCAATCGGCCCAGAATAAATCGAACCGTACGAATGTCCTCCAATATGACGGTATACAGGGCAAACGTTCACGCACGCCGCGCAACGAATACATTGCAATACCGGTTGAAATTCCGTCCCTAAAATGTCAGAACGTCCGTTGTCGACAATGACGAGATGAAATTCTTCTGGTCCGTCCACTTCCCCTTCCTCGCGCGGACCGGTTAATACGGTAATGTAGCTCGTCAATTTTTGCCCGACCGCACTTCTCGTCAGTAAACTAACGAGCACTTCCATTTCTTCAAACGTCGGTACGATGCGCTCCATTCCCATGACTGTAATTTGTGTTTTCGGCAATGCGGTGACTAAATCGGCGTTTCCTTCGTTCGTCACAAGCGTAATCGAACCGGATTCCGCAACCGCAAAATTGCATCCGGTAATGCCGACGTCTGCGGTTAAATATTGTTGGCGCAACATCGCACGCGCATGAAGCGCCAGTTCTTCTGGCTTTTCTGTTTTTGTATACGCCAGCTTTTTTTGAAATACGTCGCGAATTTGTTCTTTATTTTTATGAAGGGCAGGTGCGACGATGTGCGATGGCGGATCGTGGTCATCGACTTGCAAAATGTATTCACCAAGGTCCGTTTCAATGACTTCACAGCCAAGCTTCTCTAATGCGGCATTCATATGAATTTCTTCCGTCACCATCGATTTCGATTTCACAATTTTTTTCGCTTGTTTGCTTGCAACGACGCGGCAAATGTAGTCGTTCGCTTCTTCTGCCGTTTGCGCAAAAAAGACGTGCCCGCCGCGTTTTTTTACATTTTCGCTCAGTTGCATTAAATAATAGTCTAAGTTTTCAAGTGTATGTTGGCGAATTTCTTCTCCGAGCGCGCGCCATTCTTCCCAGTTGCCGAGTTCTTCGGCTGCTGCTAATCGGCGCGTGCGCAGCCGCTCTTGCGCCCCTGCCACTGCCCCGCGCATAAACGTATTATGAATCCCCTTTTCCACCCGTTCGTGAAATTCTCCCATGTTAATTTTCATCGCCATATGAATCCCCCCTATCTACTATTGAGCACTTCGGCAATGTGCATGACGCGAATCGGTTTGCCTTTTCGTTCGATGCGCCCACCGATATTCATTAAACAGCCACAGTCTGCACCGATTAAATAGTCGGCTTCGACTTGTTCAATACATTGAATTTTTTCATCGACCATCTGTTCGGAAATCGGCCCCATTTTTACAGAAAACGTACCGCCAAATCCACAGCAATTGTGCGCGTTCGGCAAAGGGACAACTTCAAGCCCTTTTACGTGTTGTAAAAGCGTAAGCGGCGCATCTTTGACGCCAAGTAAGCGCGTCATATGACATGACGTATGGTACGTCGCTTTTCCTTCTAACTGCGCCCCGACATCTCCGACTTGTAATACATCAACGATAAATTGCGTCAGTTCATATGTTTTATCGGCAACGCGTTTCGCCCGCTCTTCCCATTCGCCATCGCCTTTAAAAATGTGCGGATATTCTTTAAACATCGTGGCACACGAACCGGATGGCGTCACGATATATTCAGCATGTTCGAACGTGCGAATCATATGTTTCATCGCTTCTTTCGCTTCTTTTACATAGCCGCTATTGTACGCTGGCTGTCCGCAGCACGTTTGCGCCTCTGGAAAATGTATCGTGCAGCCGAGCCGTTCTAATAGTTCAACGGTCGCCTTTCCGACGTTCACGTGAAATAAATCAACTAAACATGTAACAAATAATGTGACGTTCATTCCCGATCCCCCTAAAGAAAACGTTTTCTTTTTTTCACTTTACATCTTATTGCCAAATTAGTCAACTGGTCATCTGATGATTAAGGGCGGAGGGAGCACCTCCACTATAAAGATATGTAGTCAGCAAGCACTTTTTCAACATGTCCTAAATGTTCTTTCATTCGCTCTTGGGCGAGTTCAACGTTTTGGTCGCGAATCGCTTCAAAAATGGCGATATGGTCTTCAAGTAGTTGTTCTGTCGTCGCTTGTTTGGCAAACAGCCAAATGCGGCGCGTTTCTCGCATCGTCTCCATCATCATGCCAGATACGTTGTTCATTAAGCTAACTAACAACGGATTTTTCGTTGCCGCCGCAATTGCCATATGAAATAAAAAGTCGGCTTTTTCGCCAAGCTCTTCATCGCCAATCGCTTCGCGCATTTGCGTAAGGGCGCTTTGCATCGCACGCAAATCTTCTTCCGTTCGCTTTCTTGCCGCCACTCCTGCTGCACCGACTTCAAGTAGTTTTCTTACTTCTAATAAATGGGCCACGTCTTCTTTGCTCATCAGTATAGCGGCAGAAATCGGGAACGATAACATCGCTGGGTCAAATTCACGCACGTATGTGCCTTCCCCTTGTTTCATTTCAATAAGCCCCATCGCTCGAAGCGCAGTTAACGCTTCACGAATAGCTGCGCGCCCAACTTGGAAATTTTCAGCTAGTTGTTGAACGGAATCGAGTTTATCGCCCGGTTTTAACTGTCCGGTTTGAATCATATGTAAAATCGCTTCCGCTACTTCTTCATATATTTTTTTCGGTTTAATTTGTTTGTACACTCTGTCCACCCCATCATCTCTTGTTTGCTCCCCCACATGAATAGAATATCATATCAGGTTATCAATTTTATTAAAATCATAAATTTTAATAAAATTGTTTATCCGTCCACGTCGTTTAAGCGACATGTACTCGGATCGGGTGTAACCCCACACCCGCTATCCCATTGGCGAACGCCTTTGGGAATACTTTTCTCATAATGTTGTATGCTCCATTGACATCTGCGTGGATAAGCGTTCCGTTTTCAGATTGAAACAGCCCACGCTTGATTCGTTTTCCTTTGTATTGCTTTTGTTTCTTCATTTCTTCCATGTCTAAAAAACTGCATTTGGATGTATAGCTTTCTTCTGTCACGATGATGCGAATCCCATGCTGTTCGGCTTTGTACTGCAACTGATGAAGAAACGTTTGATACGGAATGTGAACGAATGCTTGATTCGTACGCTTTCCGAGATGGACTTCACGCTTCCAATCTTTATTCATCCCCACCACAATCGTATCGCAGTCTAAAGACAACGCATGTTTCATGACAAAGGCACTCGCTTGGTGCATAAAGTTTTCCACGATGCGATTTCGTTTTTCTGTCATTTTGCTCATTCGTTTTGTCCAATCGAGTCCATTCATCTGTTTCGCTACTTTGCGGTAGTGGCTCATTTGTTTGTTGTAGTATTGATTAACGGATTTTAGACCTTTACCATTGATCACGATCGGTTGTTTGCCCACGTTGTTCACAATGGTTGCGAAGTTATCTAATCCTAAATCAATACTGATGTATCTGTCGCGATCTTGTTTTTGCGCTGGGATAGGAATGTTGTAAACGACTTCGACGATGATATGGCGGTGTTTTGGAATAAATCGGACTTGTTGAAGCTTCCCTTTCATGTTTGTCTTTAGTTGAAAACCTTGGAAACAGGCAGGAAAAGTGATTTGTTCATCGACGACTTTGCATGATTGATTTGTTAGCACAAGTACATATCGTCCGTCTTTTTTGAGATATTTGGGCAGTTTCGGTCTGCCTGTATATTTGTCTTTATTTTTTGCCCAATCTTTCATCGACTTAAAAAATGATTGCCAATTTTGATGCAACATTCTTAACGTTTGTTGGGCACATTGAGCCATTGGCATCGCTCGATAGTCTGCATCCATCCCTTTTGTTTTCAGCAGCTTGTCTAGCTTGTTGTAAGAAAGATACGTGCCATGTTGAAAAAACGTTTGCCTCACTTGATAGTTGGCGAAGTTGTACAAATTTTTTGACCGAAAACAATACTCATCGAGCATCGGATAATACGGATGAGTGGCGCAAATCATATGCCTTTCCACTCGATTCGCCATCATGATCGTTGTTCACCTCGCTTTCTCTTTTACTATATATGTTCATAAGAGAGCCAGGCAATAAGATGTAAAGATAATCACAAAAGAAGTGTGATCTCAAATGTATTTTATCAAAATTTTTAATATATTTTTATGATTGAATAAAAAAACAGAACCATATTTTTCTACAAAATAACTGTGAAAAATTTTTAAATATTCATATTGAAAATTGGTTGCGCTTACATTATGATATACTCATCAGATGATTGTATGACCTTATGACGAGGGGATAAGGAATTACGTCATCATATATAAACAAAGGGGGAGGAACATGTTATCATTTATCGCACTATTGCCAATTTTAACAGTTTTCTTGTTTCTTGTCATACTGAAATGGCCCGCGAGCCGCGCGATGCCTGTTGCGCTCGTTGTGACCGCGGCGATCGCTTTGTTCGTTTGGGGGACGAAAATGAACGTTGTGGCTGCCGCTAGCGTCAACGGGATAAAAACCGCCATCGAAATTATGTTTATCGTATTTGGAGCAGTATTGCTTTTAAATACAGTAAAAGAAAGCGGCGCGATTGAAACGATTCGCCAAGGATTCATTCACATTTCGCCAGACCGTCGCATTCAAGCAATCATTATCGCCTGGTTGTTCGGTTCGTTTATTGAAGGGGCCGCAGGATTCGGAACACCAGCAGCAATCGCCGCTCCGCTTCTCGTTGCAATCGGCTTTCCAGCGATGGCGGCTGTATTAGTTTCGCTTATTATTCAAAGTACACCTGTTTCATTTGGGGCGATCGGCACACCGATTCTCGTTGGGGTAAACACAGGTCTTGCCAATCAAGAAGCGGTCATGAAAGCAATTGGCGATATGGAGTTTACCGATTATTTACTGCAAATTGCCGCCAACGTCGGCCTCATTCACGCGATAGTCGGAACGTTTATTCCGCTTATTATGGTCGGGATGCTTACGCGCTTTTTCGGCAAAAATCGTTCGTTCCGCGAAGGATTGCGCGTCTGGAAGTTTGCGATGCTTGCCGGTTTTGCATTTACCGTTCCGTATGCAATCATCGCGAACGTACTTGGACCGGAGTTTCCTTCATTGCTCGGTTCGCTCATTGGTCTTATTATTGTCGTTCCAGCTGCAAAAGCCGGACTATTTATGCCGAAAGATACGTTTGATTTCGAACATCGCAACCGTTGGGAACAAGAATGGATCGGGCGTTTAAACAATGAACAAACGAACATCGCTCAAGGGAAAAAGCGCATTTCCCTTTTGAACGCTTGGTTCCCATACGTCTTAGTGGCGATTTTACTTGTCATTACGCGCACCGTAACAGAAGTGAAAGCGTTTTTAACAGGAGAAAGCGTCACCATTCTCATCGATAACTTATTCAACTCCGGCATTGCGATTAAATCAACGCCACTTTATTTGCCAGGTACGATTTTCTTAATCGTTTCACTTATCACGTACGTGTTACATCGTATGGACGCTTCAAGCTACAAAAAAGCGTTTACCGATTCGTTTAAAACGGCATTAAGCGCAGGTTCGGCACTCATTTTCGCGGTACCGATGATCAACATTTTCATTAATACGAAAACAGATGAGCTTGCGAGCATGCCGCTCGTTTTAGCCGAAGGCGTATCGCATATCGCTGGTTCCTCATGGCCGATCGTGGCGCCGCTCATCGGTGCGCTCGGCGCGTTTATTGCAGGAAGTAACACATTTAGCAACATGATGTTCTCGCTTTTCCAATTCGGTACAGCAGAAAGCATCGGTTTATCGGCGTCAGGCGCTGCCGTTGTCGTAGCGCTACAAGCGGTTGGTGGCGCAGCTGGAAATATGATTTGTGTCCATAACGTCGTTGCCGCTTCCGCCACAGTCGGTCTTGTCGGTCAAGAAGGAAGCTTAATTCGTAAAGCGCTCATTCCGATGACGTATTACATTTTAGCGGCTGGTATGCTCGGCATGGGCTTGATCGTCGGCGGTTTTAACGTTTGGTTTGTCCTTTATGCCGTCGTCGTCGCCACATTCATTTTGTTTATGATGTCAAACCGCGGCAAAACGAAACGGGCCGAAAACCAAATTTCAGCATAATACAAAAGGGTGTCCTGTAAAAAGGATACCCTTTTTCCTTTCCTTTCTTATATGATATAATGACTTGTTGCAGCCTACATGTAAAGGAGTCGTTTGCCGTGCATATCATCTGTACAACGTTGAATGCGAAATATATTCATACGAACTTAGCAATTCGCTATTTAAAAGCGTACGCCCAACCGGAGTTTCATGTGGAGCTTGTCGAATATACAATTAAAGACCCGGTGTTAAACATCGTCACCGATTTATATCGCCGCAAACCCGATGTCGTCGGGTTTAGCTGTTACATTTGGAACATCGAACAGACGATTGAAGTTATTCAGCTTTTGAAAAAAGTGCATCCGACCGTCACAATCGTCGTCGGTGGACCAGAAGTGTCATATGACGTCGCTTATTGGCTTGAGCGCGTGCCGGAGTTTGATTATATCGTCATCGGCGAAGGAGAAGAAACGTTTAAACAGCTTCTGACAGCGCTTCAAAATGGCGACGATGTCGCAAACATCGCTGGACTCGCATTTCATCAAGACGGCAAAGCGGTCATTAACCCGCAACGAAATAAAATCAACTTAGCGAGCATGCCGTCGCCGTTTCGCTTTCCAGAAGATATCCCGCATTTATCAAAACGCGTCACATACGTCGAGACGAGCCGCGGCTGTCCGTTTAGTTGCCAATTTTGTTTATCGTCGATTGAAGTCGGCGTTCGCTACTTTGATCGTGAAAAAATAAAGGAAGATTTACGTTATTTAATGAAACACGGAGCGAAAGTCATTAAATTTGTCGATCGCACGTTTAACATTAGCCGTAGCTATGCGATGGATATGTTCCAATTTTTAATTGACGAGCACGTGCCGGGCGTCGTGTTCCAATTTGAAATTACGGCCGACATTATGCGCCCAGAAGTCATTGAATTTTTAAATAAAGAAGCGCCGCCAGGGCTATTCCGTTTTGAAATTGGGGTGCAATCGACAAACGATGAAGTGAATAAACTCGTCATGCGGAAACAAAATTTTGAAAAGCTCACCCGCACCGTCACGATGGTGAAACAAGGCGGAAAAATCGCGCAACATCTCGATTTAATCGCCGGGCTTCCGGAAGAAGATTACACATCGTTTCGCAAAACGTTTAACGACGTATTTGCCCTTCGTCCTGAAGAATTGCAGCTCGGCTTTTTAAAAATGTTGCGCGGCACAGGGCTTCGTCACAAGGCAAACGAATACGGCTACGTCTTTATGGACCGCGCGCCGTATGAAATTTTGCAGAACAATGTGCTGTCGTTTCATGACATCATTCGCTTAAAACAAGTCGAAGATGTGCTTGAAAAATATTGGAACGATCATCGCATGGACGAGACGATCGAATATATCGTCACCCATCTATTTGACACGCCGTTTGACTTTTTCCAGTCGTTTGGGACGTATTGGGATGAACAAGGTTGGGCGCGCATCGGACATCAGCTTGAAGATTTATTCCGCCGCCTCTATTCGTTTTTACAAACGACAAACATGCCCAACTTGCCAATTGTCGAAGCGTTGATGAAATACGACTATTTGCGCAATCAAAAACAAAAACCGCGCAAACCGTGGTGGGACGACAAAACGGACAAACATGTACGCGCGCGCGTATATGAAAAACTGTCCGAACAACCGCACCTTCTTTCACTAAGCGAAAAAGAACTATTTAAACATACGGTCGTTGAACTGATCCCGTTCGACTTGCCGCATTATTTACAAACGAAACACATTCGCCATTGCCATATGGCGATGATCGTATACTTCAACCAAACGACGATGAAAGCAGAGACGTATTTTTTGGAAATGGAACAACAAGTCAGTCACGTATGAGTAAAATGTTTGTGGGAGAAAAAAGACAGGTTCCTCATGATGGAACCTGTCAACATTCTGATACCACCCACTTTGGTGGTACTCAGTTTATTGTTTCATTAAAATGTCTAGCCATGAATAGCTGCAAGTAACTCGTTAAACTTATTTCTGGTAATTCTTTGGATTGATCCCATTCAAAATATCTTATATTTTGTATTAAAGAACAAAACTCTCGATTCCGTAATAAGTGCATCGTTAATTTATTTTTGGCAGTATATTTTAAGGTAGTTGATGGCTTGTTTTCTATAATTGTTCTCACAATCCCCAACATCATGTCAGTCATTTCTACGCCGATTTCTTCACCCTTGGGAACTAGTTTACAATTATTAATCACGTAATTTTCCCCTCTATAAAGCGCTTGAATATTTAACAAATCCTTTACTAAACCATCTAAATTCAATGCAACATCATGTTCGTATTTGTCTTTAAGTTGGAAAAGATTAAGATTTTCGTACTCATTAGCTTTTTCGATTAACACTTCTGCTTCTATGTCAATGTTCTTACCGTATCCTCTTAGTAAACCATACAGAATTCTTTCAGGAAACTTCGTGTAAATCATATCTTCAACCACATCTTTTCCTAATTCAGTGGTACCAACAAGAGCAGAATAATCATAATTAATGACAATCATTTTGATGAACTCAGAATACTTTGCTAAAGTCTCGCCAACACGAATAAAATTATCCCTTTCATTCGAATCGCCATAATAGCTCTTAAAATGTAACTTAATCAATCCATCTCTCAATTTTTGAGTTAATAATTGAAAATCGTCTTGATAGTATATTTCATACGGAATAGATAGACCACCCATTAAATTAGGTTTGACACTCCTTTTGCCGCTCTCATCAAAAAATATCATGATCTTTTCCTTACCCATTAATTAACACCGTTCCTTAACAACTGGAAGTTGACTTTTGCCTAAGTCGTATTATAATATGAAAGTACATCAATATCCCTCGGGGCTCCGCGTGATATTGAATATAGGCGGTGAGTAACTCGGGATTCCGCGTGAAAAGCCGTCGACGTACTAACTACCATCCAATGTGAGAGTAAATCTCAAGTACGACTTTTGGTAAAGAGCCATTACTATTATTGTATTTATTTTTAAAAAAGTAAAAAACGTAACAAATTGGGCTGCTTTCGTATATACGTAAGCAGCCCTTTCTCTATAGCCACATAGTCCGAACCTGTGTAGCCTACACTTTGTACTATGCAATTATTTCATAAATATACTTTACTCATTTTTCTTTTCCTTTTTTCGCCTCTTCCATTAACTCCATCACTTTATACGCATTGACGTCGCCTTGTTCTTGACCGAATTCTTCCTTCAATATGTCGCTTGGAATCGGAATTGTTTTGCCTGCTTGTTTGTTTTTCATGTTCCTTGCCGTCCTTTTTTCGAATTTCGGTTTGCGCCGCGACTCATATCTTCTCCGCCAGCGTATTGCGCTTCAAATTCGTCTTTTGGCATGCTTTCTGTCGGCGTTTGGTTGTTCGTTTTTGCGGCATCGTGTGTCACTTTGCGCTTCATGATCGTTCACCTCTCGCATGTTCTTTTTTGTACGCAATAAGTATAATGTCTTCGCCCGTTTGTTCACGAAGCTTCCGCTCAAATTGTTGTACTTCGGCAACGTCGCGTTCATGCAATTGTGCAATTGGAAAATGCATATGAATCCCCCCTCACAAGTAATGTCACGCAAATGAACATATTTTATACGCCATTTAGCCACATTAATGATGAGGTGATCATCATGGAAAAAGAAAAAGAAATCGAATCGCCCATTTTCGATGAGACGCAACCGCATCAAATTCACGCCCCGTCATTTAAAGGAACGGGCATCGAGATGAAACCACCATTTGTCAATCGGTATGGGGTCGTCATTGGCGATAGTAAATACAATTCGCCAAACTCCCCACTTCATGAATGGAGCGATGAAACCGATCCGAGTGTAATGGCGGGTGATGAATGGGTGCACCCAACAAACGACATCGGTTGGAATACCCCCGAAAACCGCGCCTTACTCGAAGAAAAACGGAGCGAACTAGCACCGTTTACCCATCCAGATAAAGACGTCGGATACGGGGCGGATTGACACATTCGCCCCGTTTTCGTCATACATTGAAGGAGCAATACATGACGAGGTGGCGTATATGGACCGCGAATGGATTCAACTCATGAAAGTGATTGGTGTCGGGATTATTGTGACGGGATATATTCTTTTATTTATAAGCGAATACCGTGAGCTAGAAGAAATGAAACAAGGGGGATCATTTTCCCCCTGTAAATGAAATGCCTTTAATGAAATAACGGTTGAAAAATGCATAAATGACTAACACAGGCATGGTAAATACCATCGACGCTGCCATAATGTAGTTCCAATAGCTAATGTATTGTCCTTTAAAGCTATTTAATCCAAGCGGCAACGTGAACAGTTGCGGATCAGACAAAATGATAAGCGGACGCATAAAGTCGTTCCATGAGCCCATAAAGACGAAAATAGCTTGCGCGGCGAGCGCTGGGCGAGCGAGCGGCAACACGATGCGGAAAAACGTGCCGATGCGGCTTAATCCGTCTAACGCGGCCGCTTCTTCTAACTCTTTCGGGAAGTTGATGAAAAATTGGCGCATCATAAAAATGAACGTCGCATTAATCATCGCTGGGACAATCATCCCTTGATACGAGTTCAACCAACCGAGCTGTTTTAAAATTAAATAGTTCGGAATCATCGTCACTTGCGCTGGAATCATTAATACCGCCAAAATGATCATAAAAATCGTCTGTTTTCCTCGGAAATGAAGACGAGCAAGCGCATAACCAGCCATCGAGTTAAATATTAAATTCAACATTGTCACCGTCACCGCAATAATGACGCTATTCATAAACCAACGCGGGAAAAGCTCTTGTTCAATAAAAATTTGTTTATAATTATCAAGCGTAAAGTCTTTCGGAATAAAGCTGATCGAACCGCTCACAATTTCTTCAAGCGTTTTAAACGATGACGAGAGCGCCCATAAAAACGGAATCATCGTCACAATTGCATATAACACGAGAATCGTATATAACAACGCTTTGCCAAATCGCATGTCCTTCCCCCCTTAATATAGTATATGGAAGGGAGACGAGCTCCCTTATTCCCGATGAAAAGCACGTACAATCGCATCGTATGTTAAATCGGCTGTCGTTTCGACGATATAGTCCGCTTCTTTTAACGCTTCTTTGTCGCCAACACCAATCGCAACCATGTTTGCTGCTTTAATGGCAGCCACCCCTGCTTGCGCATCTTCTACGCCAACGCACGTCGACGGAGCGACACGTAACTGCTCGGCGGCAGTAAGGAAAATTTCTGGGTGCGGCTTGCTGTTTTGTACTTTTGCCGCATCGACAATCGTATCGAAATATTCCCGAATACCGAGCCGTTCGATAACCGTAAACGCGTTTTTACTTGCGGACGCTAAGCCGATTTTTATATGATTGCGCTTCAACTCGCGCAATAAATCGAGCATGCCGGGAAGTAAATCGCTTGGCGTCATGCACGCAATGAGCTGTTTGTAATGCTCATTTTTTTTATGCGCCAGCGCCTCTTTTTCCGCTGTTGTATAGCGATCCGCTTGGCCGCCGAGCGCTAAAATGCGCTCAAGCGACTCCATGCGGCTCACCCCTTTTAATTGCTCGTTAAACGCGCGATCAAACGTAATGCCTAATTGTTCTGCAAGCTGTTTCCATGCGATAACTTGAAACCGATTGCAATAAAAAATTTGTGACAAAATTCGTGGCATTTTGTCCAAAAATACTCTCCCTTCCTCTCTAGCGGTCGTGCTATAATGAGAAAAAAGCAAAGGAGGCTTCATGATGAAAGGACGATGGACAAATCGTTTTCAGAAAAAAAAGAAAACAACTAAAACGACCAAAGCGATGACGATCGGGAAAAAATATGGGATCGTTTTCAGCTTTGCTACACTTTTATTTGTCAGCGTTTTCATTTTTGTTTTTTTACTCGTCAATAACTTAACGAACGTCGTCAAACAAGTGGAACAAAAAAGCGACCAAGCCATTTTAATTACCGACCTCGGTTCGTTATTTAAACAAAAATATATCGTCATTACTGACTATATGACAAATCCGCGTCCAGAGACGCTTTGGCACTACAACGATTTAACAGATCAATTCAATAAGAAAATAAAACAGCTAAAACCGCACATGCAAACAGAGGAGGCAAAAACGATTTACAACTCAACCATCTCGATTGAAAATCAACTAAACGAACTGCTGTATAAAACGATTCAACCTGCAGTATTGTCATATCGCGATCGCGGCGAACAAATTGATATTTTCCAAGTCATTAGCTTCCAAAATAAAGCCGCAACAATTCGCGATATGAGCATTGAAAAGCTTGACCTACTAAGAAAAATCGTCATGGATGACAGAAACACGCTGACGGCGCAAATGAACGACACGATTGCGAAAAACATTTTCATGATGATCATCACCGTCGTTGTAGCGATCGTTTTATCGGTCATCTCTTTAATCGTCGTCAGCCGAAAAATAAGCAAACGATTACACGACGTCGTCCATGTTTGTCATGAACTTGCGCGCGGCAATTTGCGCGTCGAACGATTGACCGATACGAAAAATGACGAAGTCGGACAAATTGCTCAAGCGATGAATGAATTAGCGGATGGATTGGAACAATCGATCGCTCAAATTCAAGCGGCGGCAACATACGTCAACGACATGTCACAAACGTTGCGACAAAACGCAGAAGCAACGACGGAAGCGAACGAACAAATTACACAAGCCATTCTCGAAGTTGCCTCTGGTGCAGATGAGCAAGTGAATGTATCGAAACAAACAAATGAAGCGGTGCACGACGTGTCTGATGCGCTAACGACTGTTATGACGAAAGTATCTGAAACGACGAAACGAACAAACGAAGCAACGAAACGCGTTAACGAAGGAACGGCACTAGTAGAGCAAACGGTTGCACAAATGAAGCTCATTCGCGAACAAATTGAGCGACTCGCTACTGTCATTGAATCGCTAAACGATAAATCAAAAGAAATTCATCAAATCGTCGGCTTTATTACGAGCATTTCCGATCAAACAAACTTGCTTGCGTTAAACGCGGCAATTGAAGCCGCCCGAGCAGGCGAACACGGAAAAGGATTTGGCGTCGTCGCTGAAGAAGTGCGTAAACTGGCTGAACAAACGGCGCATGCGGCCGGCAACATTCGCACCCTTGCTGAGCAGTCGCAAACGCAAACGGCGCACGCTGTACATGTGATGAATGAAAGCAGTGAATCGTTCCAAACAGGTCATTCGCTCGTCGAACAAGTCGGACATATTTTCCATTCCATTTCGACCGATATGGCGCGCGTTCAAGCAGAAAGCGATACAGTGCACGATACGATTCGCGCCGTTGACGAAAAAGTAAAAACAATGACCGCATTTGCCGATCAAATTATTGACATTTCATCGCAATCGGCAAGCAACATTGAACAAGTGGCCGCAACGACGGAAGAACAAAACGCAACGATGCAAGAGTTGCTCGCTTCTTCGCAAGAACTCGCAAGCACTGCCGAACAGCTTCGTCAAGCGGTGGCACGTTTTCACATGTAACTCGGACAACCGTCCTTCTTTTCAAGTGAAAGGACGGTTTCTTTTTTCACCTTGCTACGAAAGGAAGTGAATGGATGTTCTCCCCTCACCTTGCGAAAAAAATTGTATCCGACGTCCGACGCCTCATTGATGAAGACATTATTATCGTCGCGACAAACGGCATTATTATCGCAAGCACCGATACGACGCGCCTCGGTCAATTTCATGAAGGAGCGTTTCTCGTTTGCCAAGAAAAGAAAACACGGATTATTACAAAAGAAGATGAAAACGTATTACGAGGCGTAAAAGCGGGCATCAACTTGCCGATCTTTTTTCACGGCGATGTGATTGGCGTCATCGGCATTACAGGCGACCCGAAAAAGGTGTCACCTTATGGAGAACTATTAAAAAAAATGACCGAGCTTCTTATTCAGGAAAACTATTACATCGAACAACTTCAACTCGAAGCGCGGACGCTTGAAACGTTCGTGTTTGAATGGCTGCAAGCGCGCGAATGGTCGCCATCGTTTTACGAACGCGCCCAACTGTTTCATATTGACTTGTATGCGAAACGGCGCGCCATCATCGCTTCGTTAGATGAGAAAAAACAAACGCTTTCTGTCGACATATGGAAATACGTTCGAACCGTTTGGAACGATGAACGTGACGTCATCGTCCGTTGGGGAAACGATCGCTTACTGATTTTACAAACAGACGACGACAAAGAACGAACGATCACTAAAATAAAAACGATGCAACGTGCACTATTAGAAAAATATGGTATTACACTTCATATCGGATGCGGAAAAATGGGAGATAGTAAACAGGCGTACCATTCGTATAAACAAGCCGAACGCGCGCTTCATATCGCCAAACAAACAGGCGACATCGTTTTCGATGAAGATTTACGATTGGACATGTGTTTAGAAAACATTTCGCTTGCGACAAAACAAGAACTTATCAAACGAACGATTGCGCCGTTCATCCATGACAAAGAACTACTTCATACGTTGCGCACATTTTTCGCCAACCACTTATCGCTCAAACAAACAGCCGAATCGCTTCACATTCATATTAATACGCTTCATTATCGGCTAAAAAAAGTACAAGAATATACAAATTTAAACGTGCGCAATATCGAACATGTCGTCACTTTATATTTAGCTATTCGTTTTTTAGATGAAACAACAAAAAAATAAGATGTAAACGTTTTATTTTTATATATTCATCCATAGCGGGTTTTCCCGCTTTTTTTTATGCTTATAGTAAAAATGGGAGAAAGAAGGTGGATGATATGATCACCGAACAAGTGAAACGACAGCTCATTGACATCGTCGGTGCAGAAAACTACGATGATTCGAAAGCCGGACGGCTCGTTTATTCCTATGACGCCACACCAAACTTTCAATCGCTTCCTGATGCGGTCATCGCTCCGCGCAACACAAATGAAGTGAGTGAAATTGTAAAAATTTGCAACAACGAACGCATTCCGATCGTTCCGCGCGGTTCGGGCACAAATCTTTGTGCAGGCACATGCCCAACCGAAGGCGGCATCGTCATGTTGTTTAAACATATGAATCGCATATTAGAAATCGATGAAGAAAACTTAACGGTTACCGTTCAGCCGGGTGTTATTACGCTTGACCTTATTCATGCCGTCGAAGCAAAAGGACTGTTTTATCCCCCTGATCCAAGCTCGATGAAAATTTCAACGATCGGAGGAAACATTAATGAAAATTCCGGTGGTTTGCGCGGTTTAAAATACGGAGTGACGCGCGACTACGTCATGGGGCTTGAAGTTGTGCTCGCCAACGGCGACATCATTCGCACAGGCGGAAAGCTCGCCAAAGACGTCGCCGGCTACGACTTAACGCGCCTGTTTGTCGGTTCGGAAGGCACGCTTGGGATCATTACAGAAGCGACGTTAAAACTTATTCCGATGCCGGAGACGAAACAAACGATGCTCGCGCTTTATGAAGATTTAGAAGCAGCCGCCCGTTCCGTTTCAACGATTATCGCCAATAAAATCATCCCGACGACGCTTGAATTTTTAGATCAACCGACGTTACAAGTCGTCGAATCGTTCGTCAACATCGGCTTGCCGACAGACGTTCAAGCGGTATTGCTGATCGAACAAGATGGACCGAAAGAAGTCGTTGAGCGAGATATGAAAGCGATGGCGCGCATTTGTCAAGAGCAACATGCCATTTCCGTCCAAGTAGCCAAAACAGAAGAAGAAGCGAACAACTTGCGCACAGCGAGACGTTCGGCACTATCAGCACTCGCTCGTTTAAAACCGACGACGATTTTAGAAGACGCAACCGTTCCGCGTTCGCAAATTGCGAATATGGTAAAAGCGATTAACGACATTGCGAAAAAGTATAACGTGACCATTTGCACGTTCGGGCATGCAGGAGACGGCAATCTTCATCCGACATGTCCGACTGATGTGCGCGACAAAGACGAACTGCATCGTGTCGAGCAAGCGTTTGAAGACATATTCGCCAAAGCGATTGAGCTTGGCGGCACGATTACAGGCGAACATGGCGTCGGTGTCATGAAAGCCCCATATGTAGAATGGAAGCTCGGCAAAGAAGGAATCGCTGCGATGAAGGCGATTAAACAAGCGCTGGATCCGAACAACATTATGAATCCGGGAAAAGTGTTCGCCAAAAGCACGCGCAAACGGGTGGTGATAACACGATGAAAAACAAACAGCTCGCAAAACAATTTCAAGCGCGCATAAATGAAGACGAGCTATTAAACTGTATGCGGTGCGGTTTTTGTTTACCGACATGCCCGACGTATATTGAATCCGGCTTTCAAGAATCGCACTCGCCGCGCGGACGCATCGCATTAATGAAAGCAGTCGTTGATGGACTTATTGAACCGGACGAAGATGTCGAACGTTCCCTTCAACTATGCCTTGGCTGCCGCGCATGCGAACCAGTTTGTCCTTCTGGCGTGCGCTACGGTCATTTGCTTGAAGAAGCGCACGACATTATTGCGCAACATAAAACGTATTCACCGATCGTCCGTTTCATTCGCCATCTTGTATTTAAACAACTGTTTCCACATCCAAAACGGATGCGTATGTTGACGGCACTTATCGGCTTTTATCAACGTTCAGGATTGCAAGCGCTCGCTCGTAAACTTGGGCTATTGCGCGTATTACCGAACCATTTAGCGATGATGGAAAACGTGCTACCGAACGTGCCAACGTGGAAACAAATGAACGAACGTCCGTCGCACGTTGAAGCGCTCGCTCCACGCAAGCGGCGCGTCGCTTTTTTCCGCGGTTGTTTAATGGATACGATGTTTATGGACATAAACGATGCGACGATGAAACTGTTGCCGCTTGTTGGTTGCGACATCGTCATTCCTAAAACGCAAACGTGTTGCGGTGCGCTTCATGGACATAGCGGTGAAAAAGCGGACGCAAAAACGTTAGCGAAACGCAACATCGAAGCGTTTGAAACACTCGATGTCGATTACATCATTACAAACGCTGGCGGGTGCGGCGCCTTTTTAATCGAATACGACCATTTGTTAAAAGACGATCCTGTTTGGGCGGATCGTGCGAAAGCGTTTGTCGCAAAAATAAAAGACGTGTCCGTCATTTTAGTGGAACTCGGCTTTCATAAGCAAGGATGGCGCTTGCCAAACCAAACGGTGACGTATCAAGATTCATGCCATTTGCGCAACGTCATGAAAACCGCAAAAGAACCACGCCTATTGCTTCAGTCGATTGCAGGCGTCGAATTTCGTGAAATGAAAGATGCCGACCGGTGTTGTGGGTCTGCAGGCATTTATAACATCATCGAACCGGATATGTCGATGCAAGTGCTCGACTACAAAATGGAACAAGTAAAACAAACGAAAGCGACGACGATTGTAACCGCCAATCCCGGCTGTTTACTACAAATGAAGCTCGGCATTGAACGGGAAGGACTCACAAACGTACGCGCCGTCCATCTCGTTGAATTGCTTGTAGAAGCTGTAGAAGCGACAAAAGAAGCGACCGATCAGGTGAAACGAACAGGCTAAGGGGCAGCCCTTAGCCGTTTTTCTAATGCCCTTCTTTTTTGTTCGAGCTCGGCTTCACTGCAAGCTTTTCGTTCATATTGTGAATAATCGATATGTAACCACTCTGGAATCAATTCCGTTCGCACCGCTCGTTTTTCTTTTTTTATGCGACCATGCTTCTTCCAATTGCGCAAAATTCCCTCGGCATACTTCCACGTTTTCACTCCGTTTTTTAACGTGATCGTTAACGCTTCGAGCACCCATTCCGCTGACGTTTCGTTGATCCATAGCGCCATCTGTTCACCGACATAGCTACTGATCGTCCCAAAACCGTTTTGTTCATAAAATTGTATTATGTTTTGTAATGTATCATCTGTCGTTATATTTGTTTGTCTGTTCATATTGCGCTGTCCGTCTTGGCAAGTTGACGCGTGCGATGCGTCATGTTGCATCGTCCGCTCGTCATGTTGACCGTTCGTTTTTTCGATACACATGTTCTCGCCATCTTCCGTCACTTGCTCGTCATGTACAACGTTTGTGTCAAGCACTTCGGCAAGCACATCGTAGTCAATGCGATACCATTTCGTTTTATCCAGTTTCGAACGATACCTTGACACAACGATCCCTTTTTTCTCAAGCCGGACGATCGTGCGCCGAATCGTGCTTTCTGACCAAAACGGAAACTGTTTTTGCCATCCTTCGTACGTATTATATACCCACGTATATCCATCGTACGTATGCGTACTTTTCGTGAGCCAATAATGAAGCTGTTGTAAAAAAATACTTTCATTCAATCCGAGCTTTACCGCCACCGTCGGCAATACGAACAACGGATCATCATCGACTAGCCATTTCATTTCCATCCCTCCTATATCCAACTATCGCTTGATGCGCGATCGTTGGTTAGGCGGAAAGAAAAAGAGAATGCCGATGCATTCCCTTTATGGTTCTGGTGTAAATGTACGTTGTGCAAGTTCGTTGTCGAGCATAAATAGCGAGTTGCTGTCGCCTTCGATGCGCTTGAGCTTTTGAATGAGCGTGTCAAATAGCGATTCCTCTTCCACTTGTTCGTCGATAAACCATTTCAAAAAGTTCATCGTCGCGTGTTCACGCTCATCTAACGCTAAGTCAGATAGTTTGTAAATGCGGCGCGTCACTTCTTTTTCATGAGCGAGCGCTTTTTCGAAGCAGTCACGAACGGACGTAAATTCGTTGTTCGGTGAAGGAAAACCTGTCATAATCGCCCGTTCGCCAAGCGCATTAATAAAGTTGTAAAACTTCATCGCATGGAATCGCTCTTCTTCCGCTTGCACTAAAAAGAAATTTGCGAAACCATCCAATCCTTCCGCTGAGCAATATGCCGCCATCGCCATATACGCATGTGCGGAATAAAATTCAAAATTCATTTGTTCATTCAGTCCGTTTAACAATTTTTCACTTAACATAAATCTCACTCCTCCTCTTCTCATTATAACAAAAAAAGGAGGAACGTGCCTCCTTTTACTCGTTTTGCGCTTTTTTCAACGTTTGAATCGCTTCTTTCTGTTGTTGTGTTTCTTTTCCTGAGAAAAACCAGCCGCCAGCTGCGATCGCTAAAAGAACGATCCAGAAAATCGCTTTCCATAACGCCGAATGCGCGAAATGTTCGGAAACGACTGCTAAGCTTGGATGTGCAAGCGTATATACTGCCAATTTCACCCCAACCCAACCGACGATTAAAAATGCGGCCGATTCTAGGCTTGGGCGTTTATGCAACAATTTCACGAACGCATTTGCCGCAAAACGCATAATGATGACGCCAATTAATCCACCGGCGAAGATGACTAAAAACTTTCCGCCGTCCATGCCGCCGATCGCTGGTAAATTTGTATCCGGCAACGTCATCGCTAAAGCGACAGCCGCTAAAATCGAATCGATCGCAAACGCTAAATCAGCAAGCTCGACTTTTAATACCGTCATCCAAAAACCTGACTGCTTTTTCTCTGTTTTATGCGAACCATCGCGATTTTTATTGATAAAATGATGCACCGCAATAAACATTAAATACAACGCACCGAGCGCTTGAATTTGCCAAATGTTCACTAAATACGAAATAACAAATAACGCCGCAAAGCGAAGAATAAACGCCCCAGCAAGCCCGTAAAAGAGCGCCCGTTTTTGTTCTTTCTCTGGCAAATGCTTCACCATGACCGCCATCACGACAGCGTTATCGGCAGCGAGAATACCTTCTAAACCGATTAAAACGAGAAGCACCCAACCGTACTCTAACAATAATGATACATCCATCGATAATCCCTCCTGTAATATGTAGTTTTCCCTCGTCCGCCGGCAAAAATCATGAGAACGCAAAAAAGACCTTTGCCGAACGGCAAAGGTCTCGCTAGACACGTAATTGTGCCAACAAAGCCGATGGACAAGGTCCATGAATTGACGACTTTGTTTTCAGGCAACGCCTGAACGCTACTCCCCTTTGTGAAGGAAAACGATGTTATTGTATTTTCATTATAAAAGTGGCTGTTCATTTTGTCAATCGTTAACTCACTTGTTTTTGTGCGGCATTTGCCTCATTTAATTTGCTATGTTTGCGACCGTACAAGAAGTAAATGACAAGACCAATCGCTAACCAGCCGCCAAAGCTTAACCATGTTGTTGCTGGAAGCTGAAGGGCTAAATACGTACAAAACGCGACCGCAAGAAGCGGAATGACCGGTACAAACGGCACCATAAAGCTTCGTTTTAAGTTCGGCTCTGTTTTGCGTAAAATTAAAATGCCGATCGCAACAGTCGTAAATGCAAACAACGTTCCGATATTTGTTAAATGCGCTAATTTATTTAACGGGATGACCCCTGCGAAAACGGAAACCGCAATGCCTGTTACCCATGAATTGACAAGGGGCACTTGTTTCCGTTCGCTCACTTTCGCAAACAATGACGGAAGCAAGCCGTCGCGGCTAATCGCATAAAAGAGGCGCGTTTGTGCATAAAGCATGACAAGAAGCACCGTCGTAATGCCTGTAATCGCACCGAGCGAAATAAATCCCGCCACCCAATCTTGTTGAATATAGTTTAACGCAAAAGCAACTGGATTTTTTACTCCCAACTGATCATACGGCACAATGCCTGTCAAAATAAGCGACACCGCAATGTAAAGAAGCGTACAAATCGCAAGCGATGCGATAATCCCGATCGGCATATTGCGCTGCGGATTGCGCACTTCTTCTGCCGCTGTCGATACCGCATCAAACCCTAAGTAAGCGAAAAACACCGTCGCCGCTCCTGCCGCAACACCGGAAAATCCAAACGGCATAAACGGCGTCCAGTTTTCTGGCTTCACATACCATACGCCAACCGCAATAAACAATAAAATAACCGCAACTTTAATAACGACCATCACCGCATTAAAACGAGCGGATTTTCTCACCCCTTGCGTCAATAAAAACGTAATAAGCAAGACGATGACAATGGCGGGCACATCAATAAACGTCCCGTTTGCTGGATCGTAAGCGCTCGTTAATGCTTTCGGCAACTCAATGCCAAATCCGGCAAGCAATCCTTGGAAATAACCAGACCAGCCTGCCGCAACAGCCGAAGCTGCCACACCATACTCTAAAATTAAATCCCAACCGAGCATCCAAGCGATTAATTCCCCAAATGTCGCATAGCTGTACGTATACGCGCTCCCTGACACCGGAACGCTCGATGCAAACTCCGCATAACAAAGCGCCGCAAAAACGCACGCCAATCCAGATAAAATAAACGAAAGAACAAGCGCTGGTCCCGCATGTTCAGCAGCCGCTACCCCCGTTAAAACGAAAATGCCTGTTCCAATAATCGCACCGATGCCAAGCATCGTTAAATCAAATGCGCCTAATTCCTTTTTGAGCGTTGCCCCATTTTTTCCTGATTCGCTCATCAGCGCTTCAATCGACTTTTTCCTAAACAAACTCATCGATGTAAACTCCCCTTACTCGTTATGTTCATTTTATACTTTAACGCCCAAAATCGTTAAAGACAATACTTTTTCGCTATTTCGCAATATTTTTATTTTTCTAATAACGAGAAGCTGACTGTCATCGTCGTTCCACGCCCTTTTTCACTTTGAATGCGCCATGTTCCGTTCATCATTTCAATGATGCGAATCGACACCATCGCCCCGAGCCCTGTTCCTTTTTCTTTCGTGCTGAAATACGGCTCACCAAAACGAGCAAGTTGCTCTTTCGTCATCCCTTCCCCTTCATCGCGCACAACGATCGTAACCGTTTTTTCATCGGCGTGGGCATCGACATATACCTTACCGCCATTTTCAGTTGCTTCAATGCCATTTTTTATTATATTTAAAAAACATTGCCGAAAATATTGTGCGTTTCCTTCCATCGTGGCAGGCATGAGTGTTGCGACAATTTGTACGCCATACATGTTCGCAAACGGACGCAACATGTCGATCACTTTTTCTAACTCTCGCTCCACATGAAGCGTCTCAATTTTTTCAGGAAACGGCTTCGCAAACGTTAAATAATCGTCAATGATCATGCAGGCGCGGTTTAACTCCTCGAGGGCGATATTCATATATTGCTCTTTTGTTTCCGCTGATATGTCTTTTGCTTTCATCAGTTGCATAAAACCTTTGACGACTGTAAGGGGATTGCGAATTTCATGGGAAATGCTGGCGGCAAGCTGACTGACGACTTCCATTTTCTCCAACTTGATCGCTTTTGAACGAATAAGCAGCGCCTCTCGCAACGTTTCAATGATAAATACAACGAACAACACCGCAACAGGAGGAACGAGAATAAAATCGACAACGTACGATTCCGTCACTTGAAAATCGGAAATGGCGACCGCCAACACCGTTGCCGCAATCGCCAAAAGAAACGTCATCGCCGCCGAAGCAACGAGCCGCTGCTTTCTTGTAAGCTGCTGAAACAACGGAGAAAACAAGCTGCCGCATAGGCACATCATCACATATACCGCAACGGTAATAAACTGATATCCATACATCATAAAGCGCGCCACAAGCAAAATAAGCAATAGCGGTACGCTCACCGCCCAACCGCCGTAAAACGTGCCGATCAAAAACGGCACTTGTCGCAAATCGTGCACGCAATCTGGTGCGATATAAATTGGATATTTCATACATAAAATAAGGGGGACACTTAAACATGCGATGAGCAACACATGTTGATGCGCCTTTTTTTGTTGAAAAAAGCGGACGTGATCGTACAAAAAGTAAAAGAAAAAAATGCTTACTAAAATGTAAAATAAGTTGTTTAACACATGTTGATTGATATATGTCATCTTTCTCAACTCTCCCACATCGTTCATCCAATCTCAGTTTCGCGAAAACTTTTTCCGTTGTCAATGCAGCGACATCTTTGAAAAATGGTCACATTTCCATTATGATAAAGATGCAAACTACATAGTGGAGATGGTCATATGAACGATCGGCGTTATTTGCCGCTTTTATTTATTGTCATGTTTTTCGTCATGATGGGATTCGGAATTATTATTCCTGTCCTTCCGTTTTACGCTGAAAACATCGGTGCCACCCCAACACAGCTCGGCTGGTTAATGGCGGTATATTCGTTTATGCAATTTTTATTTGCGCCGATGTGGGGACGGCTGTCTGATCGTTACGGACGCAAGCCGTTTTTACTGCTCGGCATTTTTGGTCTAGCGCTTTCGTTTTTCTTATTCGCCTTAGCAACAAAACTTTGGATGTTGTTTGCAGCGCGCATCATCGGCGGCTTTTTATCGGCCGCAACGATGCCGACAGCGATGGCGTACGTTGCCGATGTGACGACCGAAGAAAATCGCGGAAAAGGCATGGGCATCATCGGGGCAGCGGTCGGGCTCGGCTTTATTTTCGGACCAGCCATCGGCGGCGTGTTTTCGAAACATAGCTTAACCGTTCCGTTTTGGATCGCAGGCAGTTTAGCTTTTGTGACGGCGGTATTCGTTTTCTTTTTCTTAAACGAGTCGCTGCCGAAAGAAAAACGCGCAAACGGCGAAACGAAACGTCCATCACTGATGACGGCGCTACGAAGCGACGTATCGCGTCTATACGTATTGCAGTTGATCGTCACGTTTTCGCTTGCGGGGCTGGAAGCGACGTTTGCGTATTTCGCGGCTCAACGTGCTGGACTTGCTTCTACTGAACTCGGTTATATTTTTATGATTATGGGACTTGCTGGGGCGGTCATTCAAGGAGGACTGCTTGGCAAACTTATTCAGTCGTTCGGCGAAGGGACGGTCATTCGCGCTGGACTATTTCTTTCGGCACTCGGATTTTCGCTCATTTTATTTATCCATAACTTTTGGACAGCTGCCCTTTATTTAACGATTTTCGGCATCGGTAACGGCGTCATTCGCCCATGTGTATCCGCCTTATTAACGAAACATACGACGGACGGACAAGGAAGCGCAACAGGGCTGTTATCATCATTCGATTCGCTCGGGCGCATCGGCGGACCGGCGATTGCAGGCTGGCTATTTACATTGAAGCCGAGCTTGCCGTATATGACAGGGATTGTGCTTACGTTCGTTTCATTCGTCCTGTTTCAATCATTTCAACGCACCATGATGCAAAAAGGCTCCGCATAATCGGAGCCTTAACTAATTTCCTCAGCTAGTTTTTCCCGCTCGTGCCTTGCGATCATCGGTCCATTTAACAAATCGACATCGACAATGTAGCGTGGACGTTGTTTGGCTTCTTGATATACTTTTCCGATATACTCCCCGACTAAACCGATCGCCATGAGCTGCAATCCTCCGACAAGCCAAATGGACATGATCAGCGACGTCCAGCCCGTCTGCGTATGACCTGTCATTTTTAAAAATAGCACATATAACGCAAATAATACGCTCACAACAAACGAACAAAAACCGAGAAGGGAGACGAAACGAATCGGCATCATACTAAACGATGTTAACCCATCGAACGCAAAGCGAATCATTTTCATGAGCGGATATTTCGTCACTCCTGCTTTCCGCTCTTTTCGGTCATAATATACGGTCGTCGACGGAAAGCCAAGAAGCGGGACAACGCCACGCAAAAACAGATTCACTTCACGAAATTGCGCTAACGCTTCGACAGCACGCCGGCTCATAAGGCGATAGTCGGCATGATTATAAATCAACTTCACCCCGATGCGATTCATGAAGCGATAAAACGTCTCAGCCGTCCACCGTTTCATATATGAGTCAACGTCGCGCTTTTTTCTTACCCCGTAGACGATGTCGTACCCTTCTTGAAATTTGCGCACAAACTCGCGAACGACGTATATGTCGTCTTGTAAATCAGCATCCATCGTCACAACGCAATGCGCCATTTGTTTAGCGGCAATCATCCCCGCTAACAGCGCGTGTTGATGTCCTGCGTTTCCCGCTAGTTTAATGCCTTTTATTTCTTCGTAGCGCAAACACGCTTTATAAATGATCGTCCACGTCTTGTCGCGGCTCCCATCATCGACAAACACAATTTTACTTTCCGAAGAAATGAGCTGTTCATCGATAAGTTGTTGCCGCAATGCCCGCAACTGTTCGATCGTCTCCGGCAACATCTCCTCCTCGTTATAACAAGGCACAACGATCGCTAAAACGGTCATGTCGTTTTCCCTCCTTCTACTTCGTATAAATAAATCGTCCATGCTGATTCTTTATGGTGAAACGTGCGCAATAGCATTAAACGATTTTCTTTCGCATTGTCAATCGGCACAGCTGACAAGACGTATCGCCCACCCATGTCGTATAACACGTTCGTATGGAGTTGCATATGGCGAATGCGTTTGTTTGATCGTTTCGTAAACATATATTTTTTCCCAAGTTCCGCAACAAAAATATAACAACGTCCGCCCCACTCATCGAAATATTCCTTTAGCTTTTTATTTTTATTTAGCTCGCTTGCAATGATTTGACGAAATTGATGTTTATACGAAAGCGGATAAAAATTGTTGTACGTATCTAACGTATAAAAGCCGTTATATTGTGCAATCGCTGGATGTATGCCGATGCTGACGACGCGATACGTATGAACGGGCTTTCCGATATATTGTTTGATGTCTTGAAATTGCTTTTCCGCATAAAAGGAACGAAACGTTGGCTTGTCGCGATAGACGATTTGTTCATGAAACAACAGCGCCACCACAAGTTGCGCAAAAAGCGCAAATGAAACGATGCGCCGATCCCATGCGCACCAAATGATGCGAAGCGACAAAGCAAACAAGACGTAAATGATCATCGGGCGTAAAAAATGATAGCGTGCAAAATTAAAGCGATCTAAAAACGGAAACGCTTCTGTCGCAGGAAACCATCCTTTGTAAAACCAAAACGCATACCAAAGCGACAAAATGAAATTGAGCACATGAAGCTGCCAAAATAGCCGTTCATTCCGCCACCATTTTCGTTTCCATACGATATATAAGGCGATGAACGTGATCGGTAAAATAATAAGCGTATGAATCGTCATCACATGCGTATGACCGAAGATGTAGTTTTTGAATGTTAAACGAAGCGACCGCCATAACGATAGACGGGCATGGAAATATTCATCCCGACTTGTCGGTTCGGTCGCAAATAAAAATGAATGAACGAGCCGATATTCAATTGCGAAATAAAGGGCGGTCATATATACGAGCGCCAGCAATAACGGCATATTCGGTCGGCGACGCCACGCATCAACGATCCAAAACAAAAACATTGCGCTTAAAAAAAAGAAAAAACCGAGCACGAAGCTGGAATAGAGAGGAAGAAGCGTGAGTACGACATAATTTTTCCACGAACGATCGCCCGCTCGAATGTTAAGTAGCGCCCATAACGCAAGCGGCATGCCGAGCGTGCTAAGCATCCCTGATGGCCAAAACGGCGTCAAGGCAAACGTAAGAGCCACACCAACGCGAATCCATTCTGCCGTCGCTTCTCGCTCTTTCAATACGTGCGTTTTCAACAACATATACATGCCGATAAACGCAAATACGCGCGTCAACAGCTGGCTAAGCCCGTAAGCATAAACGGAAGGAAAAAGCGCATGAAGCCAGACGATGCCGCTAAATTCTGTTCCGTACGCGTTGCGTGGCAATCCGTTAATGACTTGTGGAATCGTCGCATGGACGGAACCGAACAACTCACCGCTTCGTGCAAGCACACGATACCAAGCGATATTTGAATCTAAATTATCGTGCACGCGCATATGGGCATCTTCACCAAGAAGAAAATACGGCAATGCGTGCAAACAAACGATCATCATGCCAAATGCGAACAGTTTCATAGCGTCCCCCCATTCGCCATTATTTTTTAACAATGAATGAAAAATATGCATATCCCTTGAATAAACGAACGGATAAAAAAATAGCCATCGACAATTCGATGACTACTTTTTCACTACGATACCATATACGCTCGGATGGACTTCGTTTTTCGATGGCTGTCATCCGTTTAAAAAAGTTTTTTACTTTACAAAAGTAAGTAATATACTTTAATATAGTTACAGATATTTTTTCACTTAAAATACCGAGGAGGAATCGTCATGGCAAAAGTACTTTATATTACTGCAAATCCAAAACAAGAACAACAATCATTTAGTTTATCAGTCGGGCGTGCGTTTTTAGAAACTTACAAACAACATCATCCAGAAGATGAAATCGTTGAACTACATGTATATGATACGGACATTCCGTACATTGACGCCGATGTATTTAACGGCTGGGGCAAACTGCAACAAGGACAAGCGTTCGAGCAATTAAGCAAAGATGAACAACAAAAAGTGGCGCGCATCAATGAGTTATGCGAACAATTTATGAAAGCTGACAAATATGTATTCGTCACACCGATGTGGAACTTTAGCTTCCCTCCAAAACTAAAAGCATATATTGATACGCTTTGTCTTGCAGGAAAAACGTTCAAATATACGGAACAAGGTCCTGTTGGGTTATTGAAAGGGAAAAAAGCGCTTCACATTCAAGCGCGCGGAGGCATGTACTCCGAAGGCCCAGCAAAAGAAATGGAATTTGGCGATCGCTATTTGCGTGCGGTCCTCTCTTTCATCGGCATTACAGACGTCGAAACGATTGCTGTGGAAGGTATGAACGCATTTCCAAACGAAGCAGAAGCCATTAAACAACAAGCGATCGAACGCGCGAAAGACATGGCAAAACGGTTTTAGGTGAAATAGAGGTGTCTTGAAATTTCAAGGCGCCTCCATCTCTTGTTGTCCTTTTTACAACTTTAACTATAACAAAAATTCCTACTGTAAACTACTGTCATTTTACGTCACTAAACGTTTCCAGTCACCTATCGAAAAAATGTTCCTTTCTCATCGAAAATTGATTTTTCAGTCCACAAAATTTTCTTCTTACCGTTTTTTTTCGCCGATTTTCACAAAAAATGTGCCTCAATATTCAATTTTCCCTTTTTGCATTTCCCGTATTTCCCGAGTGTAATAAAAGTGTATCTATTATGAAAGGATGAGGTGTATGCAGTATCTTGATTTAAAAATGGATTTTATGTTTAAACAGCTGTTCGGTCACCCGAGCCGCAAGTCCATTACGATGGCGTTTTTAAACGCGCTTTTGCATCGGACAGGCGATGACCGCATCGTTGATGTGCAGTTTGAAAACACCGAACTGACGAAAGAAACAGAAGACGGAAAAACAGGGCGGTTAGACGTCATTGTCCGCACGAATCGTGGCGAGCGCATTCATGTCGAAATTCAAATCATCCCGCAATACGGCATGCCCGAACGGCTGTTGTATTACTGGGCGCGGTTGTTTTCCTCTTCGTTATCAAAAGGAGAACGGTACGACACCCTTCCTCCGACCATCATGATCGCCATCTTAAATTACCCACTTTTCCCACATGAAACTGATCGCTTCCATACCGTCTTTCATATCCGTGAAGATGAAGAACAATTTCTTTGGAGCGAGCACCTTGAATTTCATGTACTCGATTTGTCACAATTTATGGTAAAATGGAAGAAATATCGGAGAGAAGTGAAGCAATCGCCGGAATGGCCATGGCTGACGATGTTATCGGCTGTGGATAGCCGAACAAAACGAATGGATGAAGACATGTTTCGCGAATTGGAGGGAATCGCGATGACCGAACAAGACATTTTAGAAGCGTTAGAAGAATGGCAAAGTTTAAGCGTTGACCCAGAAAACCGCTACGCCTACGAAATGCGGCTCAAATGGCTCCTTGACCAACTTTCAAACATTCGCAGCAGTCGGGAAGAAGGGTTGAAAGAAGGATTGAAAAAAGGACGAGAAGAAGGAATCAAAGAAACGATCCGAAAAATGAGCGAAAAAGGAATGAGCGTGGCAGAGATTGCACATATACTCGATATGACGGAAGAAGATGTGCACGAACGGTTGAACGAGTAGTCTTAAATGCCCTTGCGAATAAGCAAGGGCATGTGCTATTGCCTCATACTTTCCACGCTTTTTTCTTGCCCCACGGTCGTATACTTGAAAAACGGATCTATAAACAAAAAAGTCGGCGCACTTAGCGCTGACTTTTTATTTCGCATAATAGGCGCGATACAAACATTCTTAATGATGGTACTATTAACGGATGTGGATAGTTTCAATTCCTCATAGGTACGATACGAACATATTCGCAGGGGATTTGCAAAGAAAACAGGAACAGAGGTTTCAATTCCTCATAGGTACGATACGAACTCTATAAGGTGTTTCCTTGCTTGGAGAAGAAAAACTCCAGGGTTTCAATTCCTCATAGGTACGATACGAACAAAGAGCAAACCGACTTCATACGCATTACAGCGTTTGGGTTTCAATTCCTCATAGGTACGATACGAACAGTTGGCTGGCGTTGCACCACAGCAAGCTCATGTGTTGTTTCAATTCCTCATAGGTACGATACGAACCCCAAAAAGTGTTGATAAATCAACACATGGAAAAGGTATACAATATCATTATACATACATCCGAAAATTCTGTCAATGGTCTTGATGCGTTGATACGTCTGAAAAAGTTGCAAAAAACAAATTGTCGTCGATCCCCCGGGGTTTTTGCAAGATTGGAGGTCGACGACGGTTGTGAAGTTATGCACAAACTAACTATTCCTTTTCTAACAACTCCCTCACTTCTTCTTCAGAGAGATCCGTGACGTTCGCAATGTCTTTTGCACTCATTCCTTTTCTCGCCATCGTTTGTACAATATGCTTCATCCCTTGTTTCATTCCTTGTTTCATCCCTTCTTCTCTTCCCTTTTCTAACGCCTTTTGTTCATACGAAATAATGAGTTCTAACACTTGTTCTTTTTCTTTCGTCTCCATCTCATTCACCTCGTTTCGCAGTCTTCGTTCTTCTTCGTCTGATAGTTTCACATATGTTTCAAAAAAGCCAAACAATAACCGTTGTTTCGCTTCGTCTAATTCCATTCGCACAAGCATGCGTAAAAATTGTTTTTTCAATTCTACCCGTTCACTTTCAGTATAACCCATCTTGCTTAACAATGCAGCGGCGATCGGGTTGTCCTGTCGGATGTAGTTGCGCCAGTTTTGTTTCCGAAGTTCCACAGTGAAAAAATGAAAATCGAGGACTTTGCCAAAAGGAAAGTGGATCGTAAATGTAGATCGTTCATCACGGATCGGATCGTAGCTAAATACAGCAATCGGTACAATATGTTTGCGGTATTTTTCAAACAAGCGGCTAAAATAAATAAACATGCGTTCGGGAAACGATGGTTGGACGTAGCTTTGGTTTTCGATATGGACAATAATCAGACTATCTTCCCCTTTCAATTTCGTTTCGACCAACAAATCAACGCGGTATTTCTCCCCTGCCGTTACATCGGTAAATAGCTCCTCCGATAAAAACGATACGTGACGAAAATCGATATGCTCATGCATCGTTGGAAAAAAGAGAACGATAAACTCCTCAAAAAACGTTTGGATCAACTCTTTAAACAAACGGTCGTGGTCAATCGACATACATTCACCTCGCATACAATAGTTTCGATGTTTTTATTCGACAATATCAATCATTTTCCTGCATACGATGTGCGGTTGAACTCTCAAACATTCACGGCAGTCGGAAAAAAGGGTTGAAAGAAAAAATCAAAGAAACGATCTGAAAAATGTGCGAAAAAGACATAAGTGTGACGGACTTTGCAAACATTTTCGACATGACCAAAAAAGAAATGAAACAACAATCGAGATGTTGAAAATATAAAAAGCCAGCGCCGAACACGCTAGCTTTTTACGCCGATGTTTTTGTCGGGAGACGACCGTTTTTTTCATCTGTTTGTACATACGTTTTTTGAACATATGGAGACGTCATAAGCGAAATCATCGCACTGTAATCGACCGCAAAGCGAATATGGTCGCCGACTTGAATGTCGGTACGTGTGGCATCAATAATCATATGATCGCTGCTTGAGCCGATGATATCAACGGGCGCAAGCGGCGTTAATCCGTTGACGTTTACATCTTGGCGGCCGATGCCAACGATGGCGCGTTTCATCATGCCGCGCTCTGGAAACGTCGGTGTTTCACCAAATGCATTGCGGCTTTGTACACCGTACGGAACAGACGGTTTCATTTTCACTTCAATGACTTCTGCCACTAAACAAAACGCATCTTGATATAGGCCGGGGATGGCTGCGCCACGAATCGTTTCACGCCCTAAAAAAATGGCTTCACCTAATCGTAAATGGTTAATGCAACCGACGTCTTTCGTTTGTTTTAACCAATAATAGTTCGCGGAATTGCCACCGGATACGTACGGTAAAAATAACGCATACTCTTTTTGAATATGTTTCGCAAGTGACGAAAGCTCACGCATTTTTTGCTCTGTCGGAATAATGCCGCCAAAGCAAGCAAAATTCGCCCCAATCCCAGCAAGTTGAATGTTCGGCAACTGACGTACTTGTTCAATAAACGCCGGCACATCTTCAGGCATAATCCCCTCGCGCAAGTCGCCCATTTCAACCATGACGATAATCGCATGCGTCTTGTTTTGCTTCACCGCTTCTGCAGAGATGGCACGCACGACGTCGATTTCCGATTGTGCGCTCACATCGACATGTCGAACGACTTCGCTTACTTCGCTTAACGCAGGCGTGCGAATAAGCATATATGTGGCTGGAATGTGCGCTAATTTTAATTTTGCGATGCGCTCAATTTTTGTGTCTGCTAAGCTTGTCACGCCACTATCGACAAGGGTGCGGGCAATTTCCACATCTCCGTTTACCCCTTTCACGACAGCGGTCATTTGAATTCCTTTTTCTTCGCACCATTTTTTCAACGTTTTAGCATTATGACGAATTTTCCGCAAGTCAATTTCGACTCTCGGCGTCATGATACGGCCACCTCATGTTTTTGCAGAGATGGGAAATAGTCAATGAGACGATCAACGACCTTGTCGGCTCCGTATTTTAATACATCGGTCACAGGCATACGGAATTTTCGTTCGTACTCATCAATTGTTCGTTTTAATTCGCCATCCGTCATGCCTTCATGGTTTAACGTAATCGCAACAACTTTTGTTTTTCCAAAATGTTCAATTAACGCAATTTCACTTTCAACTGTTGGCATTTCAACAAACGGGAAATCACCAAGCACTTTTCGCTTCGGTGGGTGTTGTAAAATAACGGCTTGTGGCCGCGCCCCTTTTAAAATGCCAGCAGAGCTGACGTACGCTGGATGGCTAAGCGCCCCTTGTCCTTCTACGATAATAATGTCCGGTCGTTCTGTTTCATATGCGCGCACAACTTCTCGTTCAAGTTCGCCGATCATATATTGAAGCGGAAACGCATCCATCGCAAATCCGTACGAAGCGCCTTGAATTAAGCCTGTTTGCCCTGTCGCAACGAATGCCACTTTGTAGCCGCGCTTTTGCATTTCTTTTGCGACGATCATCGCTGTCGTCCGCTTTCCGCACGAGCCGTCTGTCCCAAGCACCGCCACAATGGGCGTTTTCACTTGCAAAATACGTCCTGTAAACAACGTCCATTCTTTTTTCGGACGCGGTTTGCGAATGTCACGAATCGTGACTCCGTAGCGCTTCGCTAGCGCCATCATTTCTTCATCTTCTGTCAAAAACTCTTGAAGTGGATTAATAATATGCATGCCTGCTTCCATTGCTTCGATGATCACTTGACGTTCCTCTTTTTGAAGAAAAGCGTTCGCTGGAGCAATTCCTAAGATGAAGTAGTTCGGTTTTTCTTTTGCGGAGGCCATTGCATCTTGAAGGTTTTTACAAATTGGAATGCCATTTTTCTTTTGATCAAGCACTTCCCCAGCATCTTGACCAGCTTTTGTTGAATCAATAACTGCCACGATTTCATACAATCCCGAATCGCGCACAAGCCCATTCGCTGTTTTTCCATCCATGGAACCGAATTGATGTTCACAATACACAATGGCGTATTTCTTCACAAGAAATCCCTCCATTTCGTTGTGAAATCAATATCTCCATGAAAAAAACATCTTACTTTACCATAATCGGAAAGAAAGATGTCTTCTACCTCATATTATAACGAATTTTGAAGAAAAAGTAAAACGGTACCTGTCAAACCTATACGAAAAAAGCCAGCACATAAAAGCTGGCGTTTCAATTCCTCATAGGTACGATACAAATATACGATTGCTCGATGAGTGCGACAGTTGCGAGTAGTTTCAATTCCTCATAGGTACGATACAAATCCCAAAAAGTGTTGATAAATCAACACATGGAAAAGCTATACAACATTATTATACATCCGAAAATTCTGTCAATCGTCTTGATGCGTTGATACGTCTAAAAAATTTGCAAAAAACAAATTGTCGTCGATCCCCCGGGGTTTTTGCAAGATTGGAGGTCGACGACGGTTGTGAAATTATGCACAAATTATTTATTCCTTTTCTAACAACTCCCGTACTTCTTCTTCAGAGAGATCCGTGACGTTCGCAATGTCTTTTGCACTCATCCCTTTTTTGGCCATCGTTTGTACAATATGCTTCATCCCTTGTTTCATTCCTTCTTCTCTTCCTTTTTCCAACGCCTTTTGTTCATACGAAATAATGAGTTCCAACACTTGTTCTTTTTCCTTCGTCTCCATTTCATTCACCTCGCTTCGCAGTCTTCGTTCTTCTTCGTCTGATAGTTTCACATACGTTTCAAAAAAGCCAAACAGCAACCGTTGTTTCGCTTCGTCTAATTCCATCCGAACAAGCATGCGTAAAAATTGCTTTTTCAATTCTACCCGTTCACTTTCAGTATAACCCATTTTACTCAGCAGTGCAGCGGCGATCGGGTTGTCTTGGCGAATGTAGTTGCGCCAGTTTTGTTTACGAAGTTCCACAGTGAAAAAATGAAAGTCGAGGACTTTGCCAAAAGGAAATTGGAGCGTAAATGCGGATGGTTCATCACGAATCGGATCGTAGCTAAAGACGGCAATCGGTACAATGTGTTTGCGGTATTTTTCAAACAAACGGCTAAAGTAAATAAACATTCGTTCGGGAAACGATGGTTGGACGTAGCTTTGGTTTTCGATATGGACAATAATTAGGCTATCCTCCCCTTTCAATTTCGTTTCGACCAACAAATCAACGCGATACTTCTCCCCTGCCGTTACATCGGTAAACAGCTCCTCCGACAAAAACGATACATGTTGAAAGTCAATATGCTCATGCATCGTTGGAAAAAAGAGAATGATAAACTCCTCAAAAAACGTTTGAATTAACTCTTTAAACAGACGATCGTGGTCAATGGACATACATTCACCTCGCATACTTTTTTGACGTTTTTATTCGACAATATCATCTCTTTTCCTGCATGTCATAATAAAAAGCCAACTCCTAGCGAGCTGGCTTTTTATCGCCTAATCGGCAAGCGGATGACAAACGTCGTTCCTTTCTCTGAACTGTCGTGAAGCGCAATCGTTCCGCCATGGTTTTCAATAATTCGTTTGACGATCGTTAATCCTAATCCGGTCCCTGATGACTTCGTTGTGATAAATGGTTCAAAAATCATCTCCTGCATATGTGTCGGAATGCCGCTTCCAGAGTCGTACATGTACATGTTGTACGTTTCATCGACATCGGAATATATGCAAATCGTTCCGCCTTCTCCCATCGCTTCGATGCTGTTGTGAAGCAAATTGTATAACACTTGCATCATTTGTTTCGAATCAAGCTGTAACGGCACGTGATCAAGGCGCACGTGCACGCGTATATTTTTCGCCTCTAACGTTTGTTGAAAAAGAGAAAGAACATCTTGAACGATTGTTTCGATATACGCCTCTTTCATCACCGGAGCGCTCGGTTTTGCGATAAGAAGCATATCTTCCACAATCGCGTTGATGCGATCAATTTCTTGTAATAAAAGCGGAATATGATATTGTTCGCGATCGCGTTCATGTAAATTTTCGTTCATAAACGCTAAAAAGCCATGAATGACCGCAAGCGGATTGCGAATTTCATGCGCCGCTTTCGCTGCCATTTCCCCCATTAACGCAAGCTTTTCTGACTGATGCATACGTTTTGTTAGTTCTTCAATTTCGGTGATGTCGAGAAAATAAGTAATTTCCCCAATACGTTCATCATACCTATTTTTTAACTCTACTTTAGAAATCAAAAAAGTCTTCGTCTCTAATGTTTTATAAACGATCTTCTTGTTTGTCACAGGAGCATTCGCTAAAAGAAGCTCCCAGAACGCTTTATTTTCTTTCGGCTTCTGCCTTTCATTCAGCATGTGCTCTATATCTTTTTTTTCTAAAGAAAGTAACGTTGTTGCGGATTCGTTAATAAAATAACTCCCTTTCAACTTATCATTCATAATAATTCCGCTCGGTAAAGCATTCAGCAATTGTTCAATAAATACTTTATCTTTCAATACTTCTTCATACAAATATGAATACTTTCTAAAAATGATCGACAAAACAACAAGGATGGAAGTAAACATCGTTAATGCGAACATCGGATAGAAAGGGAGAGAGAGCGTCAAAATGACGGCTCCACCTAGTATGATCATATACTCAAAAAACGTTTCTTTAACAATATTCGTTACGATCACATGCATTCGTTGCGATGAGTTAAGGAAGAAATAAAAAGTCATAACAAACGCATTGACTGTGTAATACGCGCCAAAAGAAGCAATATACGCCAAGGCATATGCAAAATTGAACGCCCCAATCTTCCCGCCGAAAAAAAGGAACGCACAATAAGCACTAGAAATCATAAGGACATACATTGAGAAATTAAATATATGCTTCCACCAAACCATTTTTTTATATTGAAAAATAAAAATAAATATCGTACTCAATAATAAACTGAATAAAACATATTTCATTCCAAATACAACGAGCACTGCTAAATGTAGCGAGGAATCAAATGATGTTCCGTTTCCGTTTGGTGGAAGTTTAATGTCATAATAATTAAGAAGAATAACTCCAATCGTTAACAACATCGTAAAAAAGAATCGTCCTTGATCGAAGGAAAAAGAATAGAAAAAAATGATCAATCCACTTAAACAAACGCCCGAGGTATATAATGATACGAGCCGATTCCTCCATGTTGCACCCAATGATAAAACCTCTTTTCACATCCGTTCTAAAGTTTCACTCTATCATTCTATTTCAAACACAACGAAGAAGCAACGGGAGCTTATGCCTTAAACTTGCAACAAAAAAAACATGGCGCAATCACGCCATGTTTTTATCGAAACATCATATCGTCTTTTCGGGCGACGCCTGTTTTGTATGCGGCTTTCATGACGGCTTCGCGAACGCGTTCAGCCACTTTGTTGTTAAAGACGCTTGGGATAATGTACGTTTCGCTTAATTCTTCTTCGGTGACGACAGAAGCGATCGCTTCGGCTGCGGCGAGCTTCATTTCTTCGTTAATTTCGATAGCGCGGCAGTCTAACGCCCCGCGGAAAATGCCAGGAAAGCAAAGGACGTTGTTGATTTGGTTCGGATAGTCGGAACGTCCTGTCGCCATGACGCGCACATACGGTTCGGCAAGCTCTGGATCAATTTCTGGAACAGGGTTTGCCATCGCAAACACGATCGGGTCTTTCGCCATTTTTTTCACATCTTCTACCGTTAAAATACCTGGTGCCGATACGCCGATAAAGACGTCCGCTCCAGCGATCACATCTGAAAGTGAACCGCTTATATTTTCTGGATTTGTGAGTTGCGCATATTCGTTCCAATACGGATTGTCGTATTGTACGCCACGATGAATCGCCCCTTGGCGATCAACACCGATAATGTTTTTCACACCCGCTGCTAACAATATTTTTGTGCAGGCGATGCCTGCCGCGCCGATGCCTGTTAAAACAACTTTAATATCTTCAATCTTTTTATCTACAATTTTTAACGCATTTAATAAACCGGCAAGCAAGACAACAGCTGTACCGTGCTGGTCATCATGAAAAACAGGAATATCGAGCTCTTGTTTCAACCGCTCTTCAATTTCAAAACAACGTGGGGCGGCGATATCTTCTAAATTAATGCCGCCAAACGCCGGGGCGATCGCTTTGACGATTTGCACAATTTCATCTGTATCTTTCGTATCTAAACAAATCGGAAACGCATCGACGCCCGCGAGTTGTTTAAACAACATCGCTTTTCCTTCCATGACCGGCATCGCCGCATACGGTCCAATGTCACCAAGTCCTAATACTGCCGTTCCGTCTGAAATGACCGCCACCGTATTTCGTTTAATCGTTAACGAATACGCTTTTGTTGGATCTTCGGCAATCGCCGTACATATGCGCGCCACTCCCGGCGTATATACGCGCGCCAAATCGTCACGCGTTTTAATCGGAATTTTCGATTTCACTTCAATTTTTCCGCCGATATGCATTAAAAACGTGCGGTCAGAAACGTGAATAACTTTCACGCCCGCTGTTTTTCGCAACGTATCGACGACAACGTCCGCGTGCTTCGAATCAAGAACGCTCACCGTAATATCGCGCACTGTATGCGTTTTGCTTGAGGAAATGACGTCAATGCCGACAATATCTCCACCAGCTTGTCCAATTGCGGTGGCAATGTCGCTAAAAGAGACGACGTTTTTCGCAAATTGTAATCGAATCGTAATGTGCATGTTTGCTCCGCTTGACATGTTGTACCCTTCCTTTTCTCTATCGCTTCATGTTATTTCCCTGTAATGCCCGGACTTGTCATGGCATACGGGTCTAAAATATCATGTAATTGCTTTTCATTCAACAAATCGTACTCCAAGCATAGCTCGCGCACCGATTTTCCCGTGTGAAGCGCTTCTTTTGCGATGCGCGATGCCGCTTCGTAACCGATGTACGGATTGACAGCTGTAATGACGCCGATGCTATTTTCGACGTGTTGCTTCATTCGCTCTTCGTTCGCTTCAATGCCAGCTAAACAATAGTCTGTAAACACACGAAAGACGTTGTCCATCATATGGAGCGACTGAAGTAAGTTAAACACAAGCACCGGCTCCATGACGTTTAGCTCGAGCTGTCCTGCTTCTGACGCTAAACAAATCGTTTGGTCATTACCGATCACTTGAAACGCCACTTGGTTGACGACTTCCGCCATAACCGGATTCACTTTCCCCGGCATAATCGACGATCCCGGCTGACGAGCAGGCAACGTAATTTCTCCAAGCCCTGCCCGCGGACCAGACGCCATGAGACGAAGATCGTTTGCGATTTTTGACATATTAATCATACATATTTTTAAAGCGGCTGACACTTCCGTATAGGCGTCTGTATTTTGCGTCGCATCAACAAGATGTTCCGCCCGCACAAGCGGCAAGTCGGTCAAACGAACGAGATGAAAAATGACGCGCTCAATATAGGCGGGATCGGCATTTAATCCCGTTCCGACCGCCGTTGCACCAATATTGACTTCGTACAAATGTTGGCGCGAATGGGCAATGCGCTCCATATCGCGCTTTACGACGCGACGATACGCTTCAAATTCTTGTCCGAGCCGAATCGGAACAGCATCTTGTAAATGCGTCCGCCCCATTTTAATGACATGATCAAACTGTTTCGCTTTATCGGCAAACACATCGTGCATATGTTCCATCGTCTGAAGCAATTGGTTCATCATCTTTAACACTGCAATATGAATGGCCGTCGGGAAAACGTCGTTTGTCGATTGCGACATGTTGACGTGGGTATTTGGACTAATGATATGGTAACTTCCTTTTCGCTCTCCTAACCATTCGAGTGCGCGATTCGCGATCACTTCGTTCGTGTTCATATTAATCGACGTTCCTGCGCCACCTTGAATCGGATCGACGATAAATTGATCGTGCCATTGTCCTGCGATCACTTCATCTGCCGCTTTTACGATCGCTTCACCAATGCGACGATCAAGTTGCCCCGTTTCCATGTTCGCGAGCGCCGCCGCTTTTTTCACGATCGCCATCGCTTGAATGAGTTCGCGATGGAGACGATACCCGGTAATCGGGAAGTTTTCTGCGGCGCGCATCGTTTGAATGCCGTAATACGCATCGTATGGAATTTCTTTTTCGCCAAGCAAATCTCGTTCCAGTCGTACTGCTTTCGTTTGCAACATCTATGCATCCCAACTTTCTTCATGTTTTTCTGTTATGTCGTTTGCGATTGGCGTTTCCATCATGTTTTTAATTTCCATCAAATTGGTCGTTTTTCCTAACGCCCACATCAGTTTCGGTACGATCGCTTCCGTATTCATATCCCCCGATAAAATAACTGTGTTTTGCGCCACTTTCCGCCCAACTTCATATAATGTTAAATCTTCCCCTTCTTCTAAACATTGCGTCGTAATGACGACCGCTTTTCCATCGTCGATCAATTCTTTGATTTTCGGCAGCAAGTTGCGCCCTTGAAACGGCACGCCCCCGCTTCCGAAACTTTCGATAATCACACCGCGGTATAAGTGGCGAATGTAATCGAATATTTCTGGTTTTGTCCCTGGATGAAGCTTCAATAAAAACACGTCTGGGCAAAGCGACGAATCAAACTGCACGTGCCCATTTGGCTTTTGTAGCTCGTATTGATAATGAATCGTTTCCCCGTGAATATAGGCGACGTACGGATGGTTAATGCTTTCAAATGCGTCATAACTTTTCGTCCGCATTTTGACTGCTCTCGTTCCTAAAATGACGCGCCCATCGAAGACGACAAACACCCCTCCGACGTCTTCACACGCAAAACGGAGCGCATCGCGTATATTTTTTTTCGCATCCGTCTTCGGAAAACCGATCGGCACTTGTGAGCCAGTTAACACAATCGGTTTTTGGCTGTTTTGAAGCATATATGACAACGCGGCCGCCGTATACGCCATCGTATCTGTCCCATGTGTGACGACGAACCCATCGTATTGGTCGTAATGTGTATAAATCGCCTCCGCAATGTCTCGCCAATGTTCTGGCTGCATATTCGTGCTATCGATGTTCATTAAAATTTGACTATGTAACCGATACGGCTGATTTTCGATCGTAATGTAGCTTGTTAATTCCTCTGCCGACAGCTTCGGCGTCAATCCCTCTTCACTTGGCACCGAAGCAATTGTGCCGCCTGTCGCAAGCAACAAAATTTTTTTCATCATCGTCACCTCAAATATGGCGATTTTAAGTCATCTATTGTATTCTTTGTGTCATGTAGTGTAAACTATAAATAAAATCGTTCGCGATTCGCGTACCTTCATTTCAATTATATTCAGAAAAACAAAAAATAACAAGCATTTTTATTCGTTTCGCGAACGAAGCGAGAAGAACGATAAGGGAGAGACATGCGATGATTTCTAAACGATTATCGGAATTGCGAAAAAAGAGGCAATGGTCGTTGCAATATATTGCCGACCGGCTAAATATTGCTAAAAGTACATATGCTGGCTATGAATCAGGGTATCGCCAACCGTCGTTAGAAGCAGTGAAAGAACTTGCGCTATTATTTGAAACGACGACCGACTATTTACTCGGAGTAACAAATGAAGAACAACCGACAGTGGAACTGACGCATCCAACCGCTTACATAACGGTAGACGGAAAACGAGTGACGGAAGATGAAATGATGCAACTTATCGCTTTTATTCGCGTAAAAAGAGATCTATCCACACAAAAAGAAAAATGAAATGTTGGTGATGATTATGTTTAAGCGTTTCATGAAAGGACCGCTCATCGGGGGAAGAGTGCTGAAAACAGGGATCGCTGTATTTGTGACAGTCATCATTTGCGACTTACTTCATCTCCCAACGATTTTTTCTGTTATGACAGCAATCGTCACAATTGAACCGACCGCTCATGATTCAATAAAAAAGGGGATGATTCGCTTTCCTGCTTCTACGATCGGTTCGGCTTATGCGATGACTCTTACATATATGTTTGGTCACTCAGCAATTGCTTATGCACTATCTGCCATGTTTACTATTGTGACATGTCAAAAGCTTCGCCTACATGCAGGAACGCTTGTCGCAACGATTACAGCCGTTGCCATGATTCCATTGACCGACCATCATTATTTTCACGCATTCGTCATGCGAATTGTGACAACGTCCATCGGCATTTTTGTTTCTACGCTTGTCAACTTTTTTATTTTGCCACCAAACTACATTCCTTTTATTTCAAAACGATTAGAAGTGTTGCTTCAAGAATTCGGAGACGTCCTCCAACTGTCGATCCAAGAAATGATCGAGAAAGAGGGTCAAATAAAAAGCGAAAAGCGCTTTGAACAACTAGCAAACGATTTACATCAAACGATGCAATTTGCACACTTTCAACAACAAGATTGGAAATACCATCGTCACTCAATGGCGGAAGCACGCCAGTTTTATTACGAGCGTAAAATGCTGAACATGTTGCAACATATGCATTTTCATGTCGGGAACTTCATCGGTATGTCTCACGCTCACTTTTCTTGGGACAACGAAGAAAAAGAACTGTTGCGCGAATTAGCTACTTCCATCGCCACCATCTTAAAATCGAAATGTACGGTATTTCCAGAACATCATACACAGCTATTCGATCAACTAGAACAACGTTTTTGGGAAACGAAAAAAACAGAGAACAAGCATACTCATTTTTCTCCAAAAGCTGTTGTTTTTTTTGAGTTGTTGTCGCTTCATGATTCCATCGAACAATTGAGACATATCCAGAATCGCATGAAGCTGTCTCATTCAACACTAAATGATCGCCGACACATCTCTCATTAATGAATCAACAGACGCATATGGTCTATCTAGCTGCAACATGCGTCGCAACACGTGGCGTGCTTTCTCCGATAGCAACAGTTCGTCTTCCCAGCTTTTTTCTTCGTCCGCTGTCGGCTCATAGGAAGAGTACAACAAAAACAATAAAAAATGGCCAAGAGCGTATATGTCACTCTTTACATGAATGCTTCGCCTTAGCCGCTGTTCAAGTGTAAACAACCGTTCGTTTTTTTCGTGTAAAAAGCGCGCAAGCCCGAAATCAAGGACATACACAACCCCATTACGAAAAACGATGTTCGGAATGCGCAAATCACGATGCACAATGCCGTGCGCGTGAATGTATTGCACGACACGTAACACATCCGCCAATAACGAAAACGCTTCTTTTTCGTCGTACGTTTTATTTTTTTGAAAAATAAGCGTCTCGATCGTATCTCCATCGATGTACTCCATCACTAAGTGCGGAATGCCGCGCACGTCAAACGAATTATATAACTTCGGAATTTGTGGATGATTGAGCTTTTTTAAGATATGCGCTTCTCGTTCAAACGATGCCCGCCGTTTCTTTGTTTTCGTCCGCTTCATTTGTTTTAAAACGACGAGCTCATTCGTTTGTTCATCACGTGCCACGTATGCTACCCCGTAACTTCCTTCGCCAATTTGTCTTTCAATAACATACCGTCCATTCACGACTGCGCCTTCCCGATACGGCTTTTGAAACAAATGAATCATTAGCTACTAAAAAAGCTTGAGAAGATGCTGTGGCTATGATGTTTTCTTTTATAATGCTTATAACCGTATTGCGATGGATGGCGATGCGGACGGTACGTATAACGATCACTACTGCTGTAACGGTGTTTATGCATGTTTTTGTGTAAAAGCAGTTCAAGCAATTTTTTTAACATTGTTATCATCTCCTTTAAATCAGATAGCTTACTATACGAGAAGCAAGAAAAAAAGTTTCACCGTTTACTACATATCCCTTGCGAAATAGAAAAAATTTTATGAAAATACAAAAGAAGGGGGAATACATATGTTTCGGCACGGTATGAAATCAGGAGTCGCCATCGCGATCGGATATGCGCCTGTAGCGCTCACGTTCGGTTTGTTAGCAAAGTCCACAGGGCTTTCCATCGTAGAAACGACGCTTATGAGCATGATTGTATTTGCAGGGGCAGCCCAATACATTTCGCTCAATTTACTATCTCTTGGCACCGGTTCATTTGAAATCATTTTAACGACGTTTATTTTAAACATTCGGCATTTTTTAATGTCCGCATCACTCAATGAAAAGGCAGAACACGATCCGCTTTGGAAAAAAGCGCTATATGCGTTCGGCATTACGGATGAAACGTTTTCTGTCGCTGCGATGAAAGAAGGAACAGTCTCTGCTTCGTATATGTTCGGGCTCATTTTCATTTCCTACAGCAGTTGGGTAATCAACTCTGCGATCGGGCATATCGTCGGCGCTTATTTACCTGAAAGTGTGCAAGTGAGCTTATCTGTCGCCTTGTATGCGATGTTTGTCGGGCTGTTAATTCCTGCTATTAAAACAGAGCGTAAAGCGCTTTGGCTTGCGGTTTGCGCAGGCGCCATCAACTGCATGCTTTTATTATGGCTTCATGTTCCAAAAGGATGGGCAATCGTCATCGCAACGATTGTGTCAGCGATATTCATTCAATGGATTGGAGAAAGAAGAAAGGAGCAGACAACATATGTACAGTGACATTTTTTTCATTATTCTCGGCATGGGCATCGTCACATACATTCCGCGCATGCTTCCGTTAACCGTTTTTCATCGCATCAACTTGCCACCGTTTTGGCGCGGTGTATTGCGCAACGTCCCGTACGCTACGCTTGGCGCTTTAATCATTCCGGGTATATTTCTTATTCAAGACGATCCGTGGTTCGGTATCTTTGGTTTTACAAGCGCTGTTCTCGCCTCTTGGCTCGGCGCAAACGTCATGGGTGTCGTCTTTATTTCTGTTCTTGCGTTAACGTTGTATACGATCGTGTAGGGGAGCCTCCCCCTACCTTTTCTTTTCATCCTCAACTCCCCTCATTTTTTTTCTACAGTCGTATTTTTTCACCTTTTTTTCACCATACTTGGATAAAGTAAAAATGTACTTACATCACACAAGGAGGATGAAACGATGAAAAAAACAAAATTATTCGGCTATGCGATGACTGGCGTCTTATCAATTGGAATCATCGGTGGAGGTGTTCACGCGTTCGCTGCAACAACATCTTCATCAACCCCAGTTTACGAGAAACATATGTTAGACGAAGCGACAAAACAAAAAGTACAGGGGATTATGGAAGAATTGAAAACAAACTTAGCAAGCTTAGGGGTCACGTTCCCTGAAAAAGGCGATAAATTCAGCCGACTGCTCGCTAACTTAGATGAAAATACAAAAGCAAAAGCGCAAGCCATTTTCGAAAAACAAAAAGCTGGAGAGATTACTCGTGAACAAGCAAGACAACAGCTTGAAGCACTCGGCATTTCCTTCCCTAAAAAAGGGGACAAACTCAACGAATTACTCACTAACTTAGATGAAAATACAAAAGCAAAAGCGCAAGAATTGATCGAGGAAGCAAAAGAAAAACTCGCTGAGCTTGGTGTAGACCATCTCCCACACCGCGGATTTTAGTTTGGGAAAGCCCTCAATTGGCGTGGGATCTTTCTAGCATGTTGCTACCAAAAGAAAAGATAGAACGCATGATACTGATGGCACCTAAAGCAACACCACTCCCGTCGATCCAAAAAAGAATCCTTTGCTTGTCGCAAAGGATTCCTTTTATTTTCCTTTCGTATGTTGATGGGCATCGCGTTTCCAAATGAATTGTAAAACAAGTAAAATCGCAAAACTACCGAGCCCGATGACATCTGACCAAAATGTCGGATTAATGAGCATAACCCCAGCTGTAACAGAGAGAATTCGTTCCACCCAATGTAAACTACGGAGCCAATATCCAATCATTCCTGCTCCAATCGCAATCATCCCTGTCACGGCCGTAAAAATGACCCAAAGCAACTCTGTTGTTGTTGTATTAATCATCAACAATTGTGGAGATAAAACGAACATATACGGAATGATAAAGGCTGCAATCGCCAATTTAGCAGACTGAATCCCCGTTCGAATCGGCTCTCCCCCCGATACTCCCGCTGCCGCAAACGCTGCAAGCGCAACTGGAGGAGTAATGTCCGCAATAATACCGAAGTAGAAGACGAATAGATGTGCTGATAAATCAGGAACACCGAGTAAAATAATTGCCGGTGCCGCAATAGTTGACGTAATGACATAGTTGGCAGTCGTCGGTGAACCCATTCCTAACACAATGGCCGCAATCATCGTTAAAAATAACGTCGGCAACAATTGTCCTCCCGCAATATCAAGCAAGCCGTTCGCTAGCTTTAACCCTAAACCTGTTTTTGTGACGATCCCAACAATAATTCCCGCTGAAGCTGTCGCTGCTGCTACACCTAAAGCTGTGCGCGCCCCGTCTACAAGCGCATAAATGAGATCTACAGGCTTCATTTTTGACGCCCGATTCAAAAACCCGACTACAATAGCAATGACAATTGAGTATAACGCAGCATGTGTGACAGTTACACCTGCCATCAATAACGCAATGACTGAAACGATAGGCACTAATAAATAAATTTTCTTAAGCACTTCTTTTCGGTCAGGCATTTCTTCTTTAGACAATCCACTTAATCCGATCCGTTTCGCTTCAAAATGTGTCATAATCCAAATGCCCGCAAAGTACAAAAGCGCAGGAATCGTCGCTGCTTTCGCAATATCCCAATACGTCAATCCCCCACCGATAAATTCAACCATAAGAAACGCTGCTGCTCCCATAATAGGTGGCATCAATTGTCCACCCGTGGACGCCGCCGCTTCTACCGCTCCAGCAAACTCTTTTTTGTATCCAAGTTTTTTCATCATCGGAATCGTAAATGATCCAGAGGTGACGACGTTCGCCACTGAACTTCCGCTAATCGTTCCTTGGAGAGCACTTGAAAAAATCGCTACTTTCGCCGGACCGCCTGTGCTTCGACCTGCAATGGCGACGGCTAAATCATTAAAATATTGCCCGACACCTGTTTTGACGAGAAACGAACCAAACAGTAAAAACAAGAAGATAAACGTCGATGATACCCCTAATGGTGTACCTAAAATACCTTCTGTCGTAAAAAACATCGTTTGAACTAAACGCTGCAAACTTAAACCACTATGACGCAAAAAGTTTGGCATCATTTCGCCAAAATAGCCGTACGACAAAAATAAAATGGCGATAATCATAATTGGCAATCCAACAGCCCGTCGCGTCGCTTCTAATACGAGTACGATTGCCATTACTCCCACATAGAAATCCCAGTCCGTCAACAAACCGGCACGCATAACGATCTCATCGATATGCATCGGCCAATATGCGCCGACGTAGATACTTAACAACGCCAGCACAATGTCATACCAAGCAATTTGCAGTTTTCCACGCTCCCTTTTTCCGCGGCGAGCAGGAAACAAAAGAAAGATTAAAGCTAAAGCAAAACCTAAATGAATGGAACGTTGAATTTGGGCTGTAAACACACCAAAAATCGCCGTGTACAATTGGAATAACGAGAAAGCGAGCAATCCGACAAACGTAACCTTTTGAAAAACACCCGTCAATTTACGTGTGTTCGATTCAGGATCGTATTTTTCTAATATTTGTTGTTGCTCTTCCGCCGACAACGTTTCAAACTTCTCTTTATCCATCGATGTTCACTCCTTTCATTTGTTGCCATACGCTCATTCGAATCGGAACAATGCGCACCCATACCCCTTGTCCAATTTTTTCACCGAGCATGATTTGCTTTCCTTCATAGACGAGGCGATGGTTCGCTCGCACTTGTCCGATACGAAGATGGATCGCTGGAAAATGACGGTTCATGTTCGTAATCACATATTTGCCATCTCTTTTTTCAAATACTTCATCTCCTTCGGCGTCTGCAGGCATCCCAATCCCGAAATTTTCATACGTTAATTCTGTTAACACAAATTCTTCATTAGTTATGTTGTACGTTTCAACAACGTCAGTTAAGTGGATGGAATGCGTATAAACGATTTGAAAGGATGGCGATTCATGTATTGGAAGAAAGGCGATGAGTTTATCAGAATCTTCCAAGTAAAAAGCAATGACCAGTTTATATGGAAAAAAGAACACGAAAGCGATCACGGTGAAAAGGGGCAAAAAAAAGAAACGTTTCCATGAAAGCACGTGAGACCCCACCTTTAAACAAACGAAACGATAGACCGAGCAACGTCGGTCTATCATGCATCCATCTGATCGTTATTTTACACCTTTTTCAGTAAAGTATTTTTCTGCTCCTGGGTGCAATGGCATATCGCCAATTCCATCAAGTGCTGTCTCTGCTTTAATTAATTTTCCTTTCGCATGTGTAATTTTATCTGTGTTTTCAAAAATCGCTTTTGTAATATTGTATACTGTTTCTTCGTCTAAATCTTTACGGACGACAAGCATCGCTTTTACCGCGACCGTTGTCACATCAGAATCGATGCCGTACGTCCCAGCCGGAATCGTATCTTCCGCATAGAACGGATATTTTGCGATTAATTCTTTTACTTTATCAGCAGCAATCGGAACAATTTTTACTTCTTTCTGAGCCGCTAATGCTTCTACTGCCCCAGTTGGCGTACCCGCTGTCACAAATGCAGCGTCAATGTTTCCAGCTTGAATACCGTCTACAGACTCATCGAAAGACAAGTTTTGTACTTTAATATCATCTAACGAAATACCGTGAATTTCTAAAATTTGTTGTGCATTCGCACTTACACCTGAGCCAGGTGCACCAATCGATACAGTTTTACCTTTTAAGTCTTCAACCGATTCAATGCCACTATCTTTTGTTGTGACGATTTGAACCGTTTCTGGATAAAGTGTACCGATAGCTTGCACGTTTTCTACTTTATTTCCTTCAAACATTAATTCTCCATTTAATGCGTAAGAGGCAATATCCGTTTGTGTAAACGCAATTTCTGCTTCACCTTGTTTTAATGTATTCATATTTTCTGCTGAAGCACCTGAAGATTGAGCATTCGCATTAATACCTGTCTCATCTTGAATAATGCTCGCCATCGCTCCACCGAGCGGGTAGTATGTACCACCTGTTCCCCCTGTTAAAATGCTAATGCTTGTAACTTTCTCTTTTTCTCCCTCGCTACCGCCTGTGTCATTGTTACCACATGCTGCAACAATCATTGTAATCGCTAACAACAAGGCGAATAAAACTCGACTGCGTAGTTTCTTCAATGATAACACCCCTTTTTCTTTTTTTATAAAAACACAATACTATAATAACATATACACCTAGAAAATTGTCAAACAATTATGAGATAATTCCCAATTTATTAATCATTCACCAAAAGTTACGTTTTTTATAACAAGCGTCGCTTGTATTCCTAAGAGAAATCTCATAAGCCGATCCGTTTTTGTACATCACGTTCAACGAAGAAGTGGTAAAATTTTTTATGTCACCAAAAAGAAAAAAAGCCAGCTAGACGCTGACTTTCGTAACTATTCAACCATTTTGTTTATTCATCATCTTCTTCGTGGTTTTCGTCATTCGTTTCGTTATACTGTTCACTTTCATCTTCCTGTTGCTCTTTTTTCGCTATGTTTTTTCGCTCTCTTTCCTTTATCTCTTCTTTACGCTCTTTCCATTTCTTTTTTCGTTCTTCTACTTTTTCTTTTATCTCTTCCTTACGTTCTTTCACCTTTTCTTTTATCTCTTCTTTACGCTCTTGCGCCTTTTCTCTTATCTCTTCCTTACGTTCTTGTGCTTTTTCTCTTATCTCTTTCTCAATCTGTTTTCGTCCCTTTTCTTGCGCTACTTGTTCGACTACATTTTCTTCATTTTGTTTGTTCGACTCCGAATCGACCACTTCCGTACTCAAAGATTCAACCGTTCCAACTTTCTTTTCAACACGAGCGATCATTTCTCCTGATTGTTTGACAAATGCTGTTTGTGTCGCTCGTTGTTTTTTCTCATATTTTTCTTCTAACTCTTTCAACTTTATCTCTGCTTCATCTGGTGTAATTTTTCCTTCTTTCAATTGCTTAGCTATTTCATTTTTCTTCTCTTCGTATTTTTGCTGTTTCTTCGCAAGTTTTTCTTCGAGTTTCATTGTCATTCTCGCAATATTTGCTGTAAGCGCTTCTTTCGCTTTTTCGTTTTTTATTTTTTCAACGAGTTGTTGAAGAACGAGAATATTTTTTGTTACTTTTTCATCCATTCCATCTACTTTCTCTTCCATTTCTTCATTTTCAACCGCTTGATCTTCTGTTGATTTTCCTACTTCGATCGCAAGCTCCTGCTGCTCAAACGCTTTTTCTAACGTTTCTTTCGCAAGTTGTTCATTCCCATTTTCCAACAAAACTTTAGCTTCTAATATTCTTTCCTTCGCCAAATCTGTTAATAGTTTCGCTTTCTCCACTTCATCAAATGTAAGTGCTAACTGAATCCGTTCAACAAATGTTTTGAAAAAGTAAAGGAATTCACCAGGGACTATCGTTGGCTTTTCCGATTCGTCCATTACATCTGCTACCTGTACTTCTGTCCAATCTCCCTTCTCTTCCGAAGGTGCTGATTCCCCTTCGAATGATTGTTCAACTTCTTGTTCTATTTGTGTTTCTTCTCCTTCAGCTTGTACATCAATACTGTTTAATTGGATAAAAGCGAGAGAAAATACGACTGCAAATAAAACACGAAAAAACGGCTTCATTTTCCTCACCTCGCATCATTTTATGTGATAAGTCTCTTACTTTAAGTATCGAAAAAATATCTCAGCTTTTCAAATCCCTTTTTTCCTAAAAAAATTAGAAATTTGCCCCAAAACCATTTAGTACACAGGACCTATCTTGCCACTCACCTCATAATACGCAAAAAGAGAGGAAACTCCTCTCATTCACGCTGTCTTTCTTTACTTTTTCTCAAACACAGCAACAATAACTCCGACAATAATAAGCGCCCCACCAATCCAAAATGAAACATGTAATTGCTCATGTAAAAACAGCCAACCGAACAAAGAACCGACAAGCGGCTGGAAAAAGAAAAAGAGCGAACCGATACTAGCATCCATCATTTCCATCCCTTTATTCCAAAGAAAAAACGCCCCTGCGGTTGACACAACGCCGAGATAAATGACCCCAAGCACAACAGGAAACGAAAAAGTTACAGACGCCACTTGCCACCATTCCCATACCATCATCGGTGTTGTACCAATCCATGCGACAAAAATCGCATAAGTCGTCATGACTAATACCGACAGACGATCCGATGCGATTTTGACAAGCACCGATAAAAGCGCCCACGTTACTGCCGCTCCAACGAGTAGCACGTTTCCAAAAAACGAGGTCGTCTCCCCTTTACCAAATCCAACAACGACAACAACCCCTGCCGTCGCAAGCAAAAGCGCACTTAGTTTTCGTAACGTTAGCGCTTCATTTAACATCCAACGAGCAAAAATGACAATGAAGGCAGGCGTGGCTGACGTAATGAGCGAAGCCGTATGCGCATCCGACCATTTCGTCCCGACAAACTGTAATGAAATAGAAACGACATACCCGACGATCCCAATCGATATGATATGCTTCCAATCTTCTTTTTCTTTTGGCACCGGAACACGTTGCACCTGTAAAATTGCCCATAATACAAAAAAAGCAACCGCATAGCGAAGCCATACGAGCGTAAATGGCGGAACATAATCGAGCACATATTTACTTACGACATACATGCCACCCCAAATGCTCGCCGCAAGCGACAAATACAACGAACCGAAAAACGTTTTTCTCATCTAGCTTCCCTCCGTCTTTTTTCTTTTTTCTACAAGACGGAACGTGCGCTTGCCCCGTCTTAGAAGCAAGCAACTGGTTGATCGTTCTCAAACAAGTACATATACATGTTCTTCACCCCTATACGATGGTTATTTTTCATTGTATCAAATTTTTCTATTTTTCATAATAATAATTTTAAAATGTCCTTAGTCATCTCGCCATTCCACAAACAAAAAACCCGAGCTCTTTTACAGAACTCGGGTTTTCCGATGATTCCGACTGGGCTCGAACCAGCGACCTCCACCCTGTCAAGGTGGCGCTCTCCCAGCTGAGCTACGGAATCGTATGTTGTTGTCCTATCGAACACATTTTTTATTATACTGATGTCCCCCCACATTGTCAAATATTTTTTTTGAAAAATTTTTTAGCCATTGCCTAGGCAATGGCTAATGACGGATAAAGTCGATATGCGTGCCTTGGAAAAGACCGTCTTTATATTCGTATGTGACGATTAAACTGCCGATGTATTCCCCTTTTTTTCGTTCGAGAAGTAATACGGCCTTCAGTTTTTGTTTATCGAGCGCGTATTTTAAAAAGCGATCGAACGTCACTTTGACGCCTTTCTCGCCTTGACGGTTATACGGAATGAGCGCGTGCACATGATCGATAATCAGCTCTGTTCCTTCGTCTGTTTCCCTCATCTTCACGCTCTTCAAAACAACGGTGCGCGGATCTTCGACGATCATTTCTTCTATCCCGTTTTCGTGATGGGCAAATACGTGCACTTCGTTTTTATACGTGCCGTTGCCGCGCGCTTTCACGAGAAAAACGACAATATCTTCTTTTCCATCTTTTGTGACATCTACCGAATGCAATTGCGGAATCGCCTTCGGATCATTGACATGCTCCCATTCCGGAAACGCATACGTCTGTTGACCGACGTGAAGCGTAAAATGACGCACCCAATCTCCATCTTCTTTGCCACATAGTTGTACGTTTGCTTCCTCTAATTTTTTTGTGCAAGTATCCCCATTGAACAAAAGCGCTGTCATAACCGATAATAATAATGATAAAAACATACGCATCCTCCATACTTTTTCATTTAGTGTCAACTACCCAACGACTAAAGTCGTGGGCTTGCAACTCCCCAGAAGTGCAAGCGGATGTTATCCTCCTTC
>NZ_JAIWYK010000118.1:0-289 GCF_022030075.1 Anoxybacillus sp. LAT27 | reverse complement strand
CTTATGAAAATCTCGGCCTCGTCCAGGGCGCGGGCTGGCTGTTCCGCGGGCTCGACCTGCATATCGGCGCGCGCGACCGGCTGGCGCTGATCGGGCGCAACGGCGCGGGCAAGACAACGCTGATGAAGCTGATTGTGGGGCGCATCGAGGCCGATGAAGGCCGCCGCACCATCGTGCCCGGCACCCGCGTCGTGCTGCTCGAGCAGGACCCGCCAATGGCAGCGTTCGCGACGCTCAAGGATTTCGTCTTGTCGGGCGACGACGCCCCGGCCGCGCATGAAGCGGATGC
>NZ_JAIWYK010000117.1:0-289 GCF_022030075.1 Anoxybacillus sp. LAT27 | reverse complement strand
CGCTGCTCGTCTACGGCCAGCAGGACAAGCGGATGCACGCGTACGGCCGGCTGCTGGCCAAGCGCCTGCCCCATGCCCGGCTGGTCCTGATTCCCGGCGTCACGCATCAGGTCGTCACCCGGGGCGCCGATGCGTGTAACGAACGGTGCCGGGCGTTTGTCCAATCGGTTGGACGCGAGACTGTCGATGTAAGGTGAGCGCAGAGGCATCCGTCCGGTTGGGTCTTTGCATGGACCCGGCGGATGAAGCCGAAAAAGGCTGCCGCCCATGCAAAAAGGCTGCCGAGCAC
>NZ_JAIWYK010000116.1:0-290 GCF_022030075.1 Anoxybacillus sp. LAT27 | reverse complement strand
ATTACAAACTGGGAGACGAAAGAAAAATACGGATGGGGCAGTCCGTTTACGTTCCCGCAATTTTCGATTTTGGATCCAACGTATACGATGACCGTTCCGAAAGATCACACGGTGTATGGCATCGTTGATATGATGTCCCATGTGTTTGAGCAATATTTCCACCATACGCCGAACACGCCATTGCAAGACCGAATGTGCGAAGCGGTGTTGAAAACCGTGATCGAAACGGCGCCCAAACTGATCAACGATTTAGAAAACTACGAGCTGCGCGAGACGATCATGTACTCAGG
>NZ_JAIWYK010000115.1:0-290 GCF_022030075.1 Anoxybacillus sp. LAT27 | reverse complement strand
GCCGAACAAGCCGCCAGGCCCAATGGCGTACAGCGACTGGATGATTTGAAATCCGCTTCCAAGTGGATCTTCCCATGGGTTTAAAAACGATGTAATCCGCTTGATTCGATATGGAGCCGACAGGATGAGGGCGGCAAGCCCAGCGAGCCCCAAAACGCCAAGCCCGGCAAAATGGCTGAGACGGGCGCCGGCGACGAAAATCATCGTCACGCACGTACCAACCATAACGGTGCCCGTTCCTAAGTCCGGCTGCAGCATAATCATGCCGAACGCGGCAAACACAAGCAAAA
>NZ_JAIWYK010000114.1:0-290 GCF_022030075.1 Anoxybacillus sp. LAT27 | reverse complement strand
GAGAATACGTCGCGCGGTGAATCGACTGAACAAAATGGAACGGGAATTGATTATTAGGCGATATATGACGTTGGAAGAGCCATACGATTACGAGGTATACAACGACATGGGAATCAGTGAATCGAGGTTTTATCGGATCCGTGAGAAGGCGTTTTATAAATTGGCTTTTGCTTTGCGAATTGAGGTTTACAAATAGAATCGGAGAAAGCCCATACAGGGCGTAGCCCGTCTTTAGACATGGGATGAACCGATTGCTTTGACGTAGTCAAAGATGGTATACTACTCTTATA
>NZ_JAIWYK010000113.1:0-290 GCF_022030075.1 Anoxybacillus sp. LAT27 | reverse complement strand
GGGAAGCGAAAATTATGTTAAGCGCTATGGATCGTTCTGTTTTATATATCGATTTGCCCGAGCGGGACGAACTGCGGGCCCGCATGTTAAAAGCGATGCTGACGTCACTGAAATACAAATAGGGGGAGGGGGAGGCATTGATTTGCCAAGAATGCAAGCAGCGGCCGGCCACGATGCACTTTACGAAAATTGTAAACGGAGAGAAAACGGAGTTCCATCTTTGCGAGCAATGCGCCAGAGAGCATGGCCATATGTTTACGTTCTACGGCAATGATGATTTTTCACTCAAC
>NZ_JAIWYK010000112.1:0-293 GCF_022030075.1 Anoxybacillus sp. LAT27 | reverse complement strand
GGCTGAGCAGGCAGGGCTGCCGGCCGGCGCGCTCAACGTCGTCACGGGCAGCGGCGGCACCGTCGGCGACCTGCTGGTGACCGATCCGCGCGTCAAGGTGATCACGTTTACGGGCAGTCCGGCTGTCGGCATCAACATCCGCAACCGCGCCGGCCTGAAGCGGGTGACGCTGGAACTGGGCTCCAACTCGGCCGTGATCGTGGACCGCGACGCCAATCTGGACGACGTGATCCCGCGCTGCATTTTCGGCGCGTTTGCCTACTCCGGCCAGGTGTGCATCTCCGTCCAGCGGA
>NZ_JAIWYK010000111.1:0-295 GCF_022030075.1 Anoxybacillus sp. LAT27 | reverse complement strand
ACGTTTTCCGGCAAGGCGGAGAAGCGCCTGCTGCGGGAAGAAGCGGCACGTGCCCTGGAGGAGCTGTTCGCCAAGGCGAACCAGGAAGGCATCCAGTTGTACGGCGTCTCCGGTTACCGCTCGTACCACACGCAAAAGGTCCTGTACGAAGGCTACGTGAAAACCCAGGGAGCGGAGCACGCGGCCCGCTACAGCGCCCTGCCGGGGAAAAGCGAACACCAGACCGGCCTCGCTATCGACGTAGCCGGCTCCGATCGCAGCACCTTGCTGGAAGAGCCGTTTGCCAACACGCGGG
>NZ_JAIWYK010000110.1:0-295 GCF_022030075.1 Anoxybacillus sp. LAT27 | reverse complement strand
GTCTGCGATGCGCACACGGTCACCGATTCGGAATGCACCGGTGTATGTAAGGAACACACCGGCAATGATGTTTGATACAGCTCCTGTTGAGCCGAGCGATATCAGCACACCAAGAAAAATTGAAATTTGCTGGAAAGCAGGGGAACCTGAGCCCGGAAGATAAGGAAAGATTAGAACTAAAGCAAAGGCGATGATTAGAAAGCGGGCAATTTTATAGGTTGGATCGGCCCACTCGGGGTCGAATTCGTTGACAGTAATTTTGCCGCGCCCAATCTCTCGGAAGATAAAGTGGGTA
>NZ_JAIWYK010000109.1:0-296 GCF_022030075.1 Anoxybacillus sp. LAT27 | reverse complement strand
AACCATTTCAAATGCATAGCGATACATTCGTTTAATTTCCCACAACATCGGGTTTGTAATCGCCAATCCATTTCGCAAACGATTCAACGTAGAATGGAGATGAATTGTCAATCCAAATAATAACTCTTGGTCATTGAGTAATCGATCATCCATATGATTCGACATATACTCGATCAATAAACGCGTCACTCGCAACGCTTCCTCATCTATTTCACGGAAAAATGGCTCAACCCCGTCCTTTATATGTACTCGATCGTACCGAATGCGTGCGCCTAATAAATGTAACGTCATATATC
>NZ_JAIWYK010000064.1:0-94313 GCF_022030075.1 Anoxybacillus sp. LAT27 | reverse complement strand
AAAAAGAAAAGAAGAAAAAATTCACGAGGAAAGTGAACTTTTTCTTGACTCCCCACTTTTTCAACACTTTGAAGGATGAGGAAAGCCTCATCCTTCATATTTTTTGAAAATGATCGTCGCATTATGGCCACCAAAACCGAGCGAGTTGCTTAATACAGCACGCACATTTTGTTTGCGGGCAACGTTTGGTACGTAATCTAAATCGCATTCTGGATCTGGTGTTTCATAGTTAATCGTTGGCGGAATAACGCCATCGTAAATGGATAACACGGAGAAAATCGCTTCAACAGCCCCTGCTGCCCCGAGCAAATGCCCTGTCATCGATTTTGTCGAGCTGACCGCTAGTTTATACGCATGTTCACCAAATACTTCTTTAATCGCCATCGTTTCGTATTTATCGTTATACTCTGTGCTCGTTCCATGTGCGTTAATGTAATCGATGTCTTCTGGTCGCATGTTCGCATCATGAAGCGCTTGGCGCATCGCGCGGACGCCGCCTTCTCCGCCCGGTGCTGGCGCGGTAATATGATACGCATCGCCTGTCGCACCGTAGCCGACAATTTCTGCATAAATGCGTGCACCACGTTTTAACGCATGTTCGAGTTCTTCTAAAATAATAATGCCTGCCCCTTCGCCCATAATAAATCCGTCACGATGTTGATCGAACGGACGGCATGCTGTGTTCGGATCAGGGTTAAACGAGAGCGCTTTTGCAGCGCTAAATCCTGCAAACGCCATATGTGTAATCGGCGCCTCTGTTCCGCCTGTAATCATCACATCGGCGTCGCCACGTTCAATTACTTTGAACGCATCGCCAATCGAGTTCGTTCCTGTGGCGCAGGCGGTCACCGTACATGAGTTTATTCCTTTCGCTCCAAGCATAATCGACACTTGTCCGGCCGCCATATCTGGAATCATCATCGGAACGAAAAACGGGCTGACGCGACGATACCCTTTTTCTAAAAATGTCTTCAGTTGTTCTTCGTACGTTTCCATCCCGCCGATACCTGAACCGATCCATACGCCGACGCGCGCAGCGTTATCCTCCGTAATTTGTAAATTTGCATCTTTTACTGCCATCATCGAAGCAGCGACCGCATATTGCGTGAAACGGTCCATTTTGCGCGCTTCTTTTTTATCAATAAATTGTTCGACTTGAAAATCTTTCACTTCTGCCGCCACTTTCGCAGGAAAATCGTCCGCATTTAACCGTGTAAGCGGACCGATGCCCGATTGTCCTGCCACGATGTTTTTCCATGTCGTTTCCACATCATGTCCTAACGGTGTGACAGCCCCTAATCCCGTGACGACGACTCGTCTTTTTTCCATCACACATCACTCCTTTGTTTCATCATACATCGTTATTTGCCCCAACGCAACGCAATAGCTCCCCACGTTAATCCACCGCCAAAGCCGACCATAATGATGAGATCATCATCTTGAATGCGTCCAGCTTCTACTTCTTCAACGAGCGAAATCGGAATCGATGCAGCGGACGTATTTCCGTATTTATTGACCGTAATCGACATGCGATCGATTGGGAGCTCTAACCGTTCGCGCGCCGCTTCCATAATGCGAATATTCGCTTGATGCGGAATTAAAAAGTCAACATCTGCTTTCGTCAATCCTGCTTTTTCTAATACGCGAATGCACGACTCGCCCATTTGACGCACCGCAAACTTAAACACTTCTCGTCCGTTCATCACAACAAAATCGTCTTGATATAAATATTTTCCGCCTGTACCGTCCGCTCCTAGCTCAAACGACACGATACCACGACCTTCAGACACTTTTCCCATCACGACAGCGCCTGCGCCGTCTCCAAACAACACCGCTGTGTTGCGATCCGTCCAATCAACAATTTTTGATAATTTTTCCACACCTACAACAAGCACATATTTGTACGTATTCGTTTCGATAAATTGCTTCGCGGTCACCATCGCATACATAAATCCTGCGCATGCTGCGCTCACATCAAGCGCTGCCGCACGCACCGCCCCAAGCTTTTCTTGCAACATACATGCGACAGATGGAAAAGCGCGATCTGGCGTCACCGTTGCTACTAAAATGAGATCAATTTGTTCTGGCGAAATGCCCGCATCATCAAGCGCGCGCTTTGCTGCGATATAGCCCATATCGGACGTATCGATATCGTCTGACGCAATGCGCCGCTCTTCAATGCCTGTGCGCGTCCGAATCCATTCATCGGACGTATCCATACGTTGTTCTAATTCTTTATTCGTCACAATACGTTCCGGCAAGTATCGTCCAATTCCAATAATTCCTGCACTCACGGAAATATCGTCTCCTTTTATTATCAAACTTTATTACTTGGTACTAATTTTACTTTCTTTTTTCGTTTCGTGCAATAAAAAAATGAGGTGCTTACTCGACACCTCATTTACTCATTCGGCAATTTTCCCGTTGCTTTATATCGCGTAATCGCTTTTTTTATTTTTTGCTGAAACGATTCCTCGACAAATGGGCTAAACGTGCCGAGTTCGATGACACCGTCTTGAAAGTCGACATATGTCGTCCCAGCTTTTAACTTTCCATCTATAAATTTTTTCGCAACGAGTTCATACAGTTCGTCGACATGTTGGACGGTGCTTGTCAGCACTGTTCGTTCCCCTAGATCTGCTTGGTCTGTTACATATCCGATCGCATAAAGCCCATATTCTTTCATTTTTTCAATAATCGGCACGCTGAATTTATCGCCAGCGGGATATATGACATCTACGCCATCTGCGATCATCCGCTCAGCAATCGCCAAAGCTGTATTTATGTCATCCCAATTTTGCACATATTCAACGTCGACATGGGCATTTTCGTTTTCATATAACGCTCCTTCGAAAAAACCGTCCACTTCCGGCTGCCATTCAAATGCAGCAATCACGCCAATGTTATTCGTTTTCGTCATATGTCCTGCGACCATGCCGCCAAAAAAGCCCATCGCATGTCCTTGGAAATTGAAGCTTGTGACGTTTTTCTTTTTCGCCTCTCCGTTAAAAAATACAAAATGAATATCTGGATATTTGTCCGCAAGATCATGAAAATATTGTCCATACTCGCTTCCATGCCCAAAAATTAAATTGACTCCTTTTCGGTGAAACTCTTTCACCGCATGTGCCGTAGCGGCCTTCGAGTTGACCCCTTCACGATAAAACACGTCCGCTCCAAACTTCGCTTGAATACGAAGCAACCCTTTATATCCTTTCGTTCCCCACACTTGATCGTCGATCGTATCCGAAACGAGCAAACCAACCTTTTGTACATGTCCCGATGATAATTGAGCAGGAGCGCAAGAAACTAACATAAAAAGTAGTGCAAAAATGAAATATGTATATCGCCACATCAACATGCAACACTCCTTTTTCTGTTTCATTTTTTATTTTACTTGCTTTCTTTCTGATCGGTAAAGAAAAAATCCCCACGGGTATGGGGACTATACGTCATTATATCGTGCATAAAATGCATGAATCGCTTGGGCAAACGTATATTTTTTTTCCGGCAAGTGATAGGACACAGGAACACCGTATGTTTGCGCATATGATCGTGCATGAATCGTTGGTGGATATGGATTTATGCCTGATACTTGCCAAATTTTCATCGGCACAATCGGCGGATAAAGTGGTGGAAGCCATCGTTCAACTTCTTCTTGCCCATACGCTTCCTTGAGTTGACGCAACAACCGTTTATAAAAAAATTTATGTTCTTTTTCATATTGCAGTTGCGCCTGTAAATGTAAACAAGGATTTAATAGCGCAATTGCACGTATTTGATCATGCAAATCGTTCATTAATTGCAAAGCGACAAGCGCCCCCATTCCTTCCGCCAACACATAAATGCGTTCATTTAAAATTTCTGTTTTTAGCACATAATAAATTAGCTGCTTCGCTAGTTTCACCGCTTTTGGACTTCCCCAATTGGCACCGTACAAATGCGAATAAAAAATCGTATATCCATGTTGTAATAAATCGTGCAACAACTTGTTTTTTCCAACATGTTGCATCCATAAGCTCGTTTTATCGTCGACAAAGTGAGAAACGTCCCCTAAAAGAAGTAAACCAAATCCGTTCGGTCGATCTGGAACATGAATCGCACACCATTGCTCGCTAAATTGGAAAAATCGTTGCTTATCTGTCATAATCGTCCACCTTAAGCACATCATTGTACAATATATCGTATGCGATTTTCTTTTGCGTGTACTAGGCGTTATAATTTTTCGTTTTCGCACATCCATCATTTATGTTAAGATAAAAAAAGAGTGCAAAGGAGGGAGTTATATGCGCATTTTTTGGACGTTTTTTTGGACGTTTTTATTAGTCAACATGTTGACATACGTCGTTAGCTCCATGATCGGTGTGGCGTACCATTTCGCAACCGGTACAACATTGGCAGTCATTGCAACCGTTCTCATTTTGTTAATCGCGCAACTTATTCCAAACGACCCTGTCCATCATTAAAAAAAGGATAAACGGCATCTGTCCGTTTATCCTTTTTTTACAACTAATTGATCACCTTCGACATCGATCGTCACCGCGTTATAGTCTCCGATATGCCCAGCGACAATTTCACGCGCAAGCTTCGTTTCGATATGTTTTTGAATAAACCGTTTGAGCGGGCGAGCACCATATACATGATCAAACCCATGTGTCGCAATGTACGTTTTCGCCTCGTCCGTTAACGTGACTGTGATGTGACGCTCCGCTAACCGTTCTTCTAATTGTTTGATAAACTTCTCTACAATGCCTTTTACTTCACGTACAGTTAACGGCTTAAATAAGACAATATCGTCGATGCGGTTTAAAAACTCTGGTCTAAAATGCGCACGTAACTGTTTTAACACTTGTTCGCGCGCTTCTTCGTTTACCTCCCCATGCGCATCGACCGCTTCTAACAACGTGTGCGAGCCAATATTGGACGTCATAATGACGACTGTATTTTTAAAGTCAACCGTTCTTCCTTGCGAATCCGTCATGCGACCGTCGTCTAACATTTGCAGTAAAATGTTAAACACTTCTGGATGCGCTTTTTCAATTTCATCAAGCAAAATAACCGAATATGGCTTTCTGCGCACCGCTTCGGTTAGTTGTCCCCCTTCTTCGTAGCCAACATATCCTGGAGGCGCTCCAATTAAACGAGATACTGCATGTTTTTCCATATATTCCGACATATCGATACGAATCATTTGTTGTTCGCTATCAAACAACGCTTCCGCTAACGCTTTCGCCAATTCTGTTTTTCCGACACCTGTCGGACCGAGGAAAAGAAATGAACCGATCGGACGATTTGGGTCTTTCATGCCTGCACGCGCGCGCAACACCGCATCACTCACTAGCTCAACAGCTTCGTCTTGTCCGATAACGCGTTCATGTAAAATATTTGAAAGCCGCAATAACTTTTCTCGCTCGCCTTCCACGAGTTTTGTCGTCGGAATGCCCGTCCATTTTGACACGATTGTCGCGATTTCTTCTTCCGTTACTTCTTCACGCAACAGGCGTCGTTCGTTTTCACTTTGTTCCAATTGTTTCAATTGCTTTTCAAGCTGTGGAATGCGTCCGTGACGAAGTTCTGCTGCTTTATTTAAATCGTAATTGTTTTCTGCTTCTTCTAACTCACGCTTTGCTTTTTCTAACTGTTCACGCAACGTGCGCACGTGTTGAATCGCTTCTTTTTCTTTTTCCCATTGCGCTTTCATCGCGTTTGCTTTTTCGCGCAAATTCGCCAGCTCTTGCGATAGCGCCTGTAAGCGTTGTTTGCTCGCTTCGTCTTGTTCTTTTTTAAGCGCTGCTTCTTCAATTTCCAATTGCATCATTTTTCGCATTACTTCATCAAGCTCTGTTGGCATCGAGTCAATCTCTGTGCGAATCATCGCGCACGCTTCGTCAACGAGGTCAATCGCTTTATCAGGTAAAAACCGATCAGAAATGTAACGATCTGATAACGTTGCCGCCGCCACAAGCGCCCCATCGTGAATGTTGACGCCGTGATGAATTTCAAATCGCTCTTTTAATCCGCGCAAAATTGAAATTGTATCTTCGACCGTCGGCTCTTCGACGAGCACTTGTTGGAAACGACGTTCGAGCGCTGGATCTTTTTCAATATATTGACGATATTCATCAAGCGTCGTCGCTCCGATACAATGCAATTCCCCGCGCGCAAGCATCGGCTTTAGCATATTTCCAGCATCGAGCGCACCGTCTGCTCGCCCTGCACCGACAATCGTATGCAGTTCGTCAATAAATAAAATGATGCGACCTTCGCTTTTCTTTATTTCATTTAATACCGCTTTTAACCGTTCCTCAAATTCACCACGAAATTTCGCACCAGCAATAAGCGCACTCATATCGAGCGCAAAAATCGTTTTATCTTTCAATCCTTCTGGCACGTCTTTTCGGACGATACGCTGCGCGAGTCCTTCGACAATTGCCGTTTTACCAACGCCCGGCTCCCCAATTAAGACCGGATTGTTTTTCGTCTTGCGCGATAAAATGCGAATGACGCGGCGAATTTCGCTATCTCGGCCGATGACCGGATCTATTTTTCCCGCTTTTACTTCTGCGACTAAATCGCGACCGTATTTTTGCAACGCTTCGTATGTAGCTTCCGGATTTGGACTAACCACGCGTTGATTCCCCCTTATTCCCATAATCGTTTGTAGTAGCTTTTCTCGGTCAATACCGTAGCGCGACAATATTTGTTTCGCTTCTTTATCATCAACGAGCGTAAGCAACAAATGTTCAACCGATACATATTCATCTTTCATTTGTTTCGCTTCTTGTTCTGCCCGCACAAGCCATTGTTGTAAACGATTTGTTACATATATTTTTCCCGCCTCTGAACTCGAAATGACTTGCGGCTTCTTATTCAGCTGTTTTTTCCATTCATCTAACAACGCCGCAACAGGAACGGACATTTTCTCGCATATGCGCCGTGCAAGCCCATCTTCTTGTTCAAAAAGCGCGATGCATACGTGTTCAACATCGACTTCTTGATGTTGATTTTCCGTTGCTAGCGTTTGTGCACGCCCGAACGCCTCTTGCACTTTTTCCGTCATTTCCATCGTTCTCACCCCTTTGACTTTGACTTTATTTGACCTTTATCTATTACGTATTATAACGAGAAAGCCACCCTTATGCAAGGATGGCTTACGGTTTTGGAAAGTACGTCCAAATGCGATTATGATTTGACGTCTCAGGGAAACGGTCACCTGCTTTTAGCTTTAATTTTTTCGGGTTTTTTACTTGATCCCCTGTTTCACCAATTTCAATATATATCCCGTTGTTAGGTGCTTTTTGTCCCGGACGAAAATGTCGACTTTGTCCCATCCGTATCCCTCCTCATCGTCTCATCATTTTATAATATGTCCGTTTGGCTTCGGAAACATGATGAGAAATAACGGATGGGCATCCAAATGCTACAGCAACGAAACGAGTAATGCTTTTTGTGCATGAAGACGATTGCCTGCCTGTTGGAAAATGTACGACTGTTTTCCATCGATGACACCTTCCGTCACTTCTTCTCCACGATGGGCTGGCAAGCAATGTAAAAACATAAAATCTTGTTTCGCTCTTTGGACGAGTGCTTCATTCACTTGAAACGGTGCAAATATGTGCATCCGTTCGTTCGCTTCTGCTTCTTGCCCCATGCTTGCCCATACATCAGTGTATACGACATCCGCATCAGTAATCGCCTCGTACGGATCGTTTGTGACAACGATCGTCGCTCCGCTTTCGTTTGCGATCTGCTTCGCTTCTTTAACAATCGCTTCTTTCGGCTCATATCCTTTCGGTGAAGCGACCGCACAATGCATGCCGACTTTTGCAGCAGCCAGCATTAATGCGTGTGCCATATTGTTTCCATCGCCAATGTAGGCTAGCTTTAGTCCTTGTAGTTTTCCTTTCGCTTCATAAATCGTCAATAAATCAGCAAGCGCTTGACACGGGTGATCGTCATCAGTTAACCCGTTAATAACTGGAATCGTCGCATAATGAGCAAGTTCCTCGACTTTTTCGTGCTCAAATGTGCGAATCATAATGGCGTTGACATATTCGGACAATACGCGCGCCGTATCAGCAATCGTTTCCCCGCGCCCAATTTGCAAATCGCGACTGCTTAAATGAAGCGCATGTCCGCCTAATTGCACCATACCTACTTCGAACGAGACGCGCGTTCTCGTTGACGGCTTTTCAAAAATCATTGCCAACGTTTTGCCGCTCAACGGCGTATACCGCTCCCCATTTCGTTGTTTTTCTTTTAATTCAACAGCTAAATGAAGCAAATATTCAATTTCTTCTTTTGAATAATCCGCTAACGTTAAAAAATCTTTTCCTTTTAATTGAATGGTTGCTGTCATGTTCATTTTCTCACCACTTCACTTATTGTTTTTAACCAATCTTGAATCGAACAAACGGAAAAATCTTTACTTGACCATGCTTGTAAAAACAATTTCGCTGTTTCTTCTTCCGTTAACACGAGCACATGGCGAGCGAGCGCTTGTTTTCTTCGCCCCGCACTTTGTTCATCACGCATAAAGCTAACGAACGCAAGCGCCTCTTTTTTCGCGATCCATTGTTCAAACGGCTCATCTGTTACAATCGTTACTCCTTGTTGTTGCGCTTGTTCAATAAACGACTTCGCATCCGCTGGCGCATCGACGTATATTTCATGCGCCTCTTTTTTCTTCACGAGATATGGATAAAACGCTTTGTATGCCGCTTCTTCGATCGTTTTGGCGATGCTAATGCCTTCGCCTGTCGATTTCATTTCTGGCCCAACGAGCGGGTCGACACCCGGCAGTTTGTATGTCGAAAACACCGGATATTTTAAGACAACATACGGAATACAAACCGTTTGTTTGACGTCTTCCGACAAATATTTCCCAAGCAATACGTTTGTCGCATGTTGAACCATCGGTACCCCTGTCACTTTACTAACAACTGGAACGGTACGACTTGCCCGCGGATTCACTTCTAATACGTACACTTCGCCGTCTCGTACGATAAACTGAACGTTCATTAATCCTTTAAAATAAAGCTTTTTTGTGATTCGTTTCGTATAGTCGATCATTTTTTCTTTTTCTTCTTTCGTAAACGATTGAGCAGGCAACAACGCATAACTATCGCCCGAATGCACCCCCGTTTTTTCGACATGTTCAATGATCGTCGGAACAAACGTGTCATATCCGTCACAAATCGCATCAAGCTCGCCTTCTTTTGCGCGCACATATTCGTCAATTAATACAGGATAAACGATGCCTTGCTCTACAAGGGCAGAAAGCTGTTGTTTATCGTGAACAATATGCATTCCTCGTCCGCCAATGACATACGATGGGCGAAGTAAAAGTGGATATCCAATTTCTTCTACTTTTCTCCATAATTCCGTTTCATCGTTTGCCATCGCCCCTTTCACGTGCGGGATGTCAAGCGATTGAAGCAACGTATAAAAACGCTCCCGATCTTCCAACTGATCGATCGTATCGCTATTCATTCCAATGATGGAAACGCCATACGCTTCAAGTTTGCTTGCTAAATTAATGGCCGTTTGCCCACCAAATTGCACGATGACCGCTTCAACGTTTTCCGCTTCCACCACATTTAATACGTCTTCGACGGTGAGCGGTTCAAAATATAAACGATCCGCTACCGTAAAATCGGTACTTACCGTTTCGGGATTGTTGTTGATTAAAATCGCTTCATAACCCGCTTGTTGCAAAGCGTACACACAATGAACAGAACTGTAATCAAACTCGATCCCTTGCCCAATGCGAATCGGTCCTGAACCGAGAATAAGCATTTTCGGTTTGTCGCTCGTTTGCACTTCGCTTTCGCCAAAATAGGTTGAATAATAGTATGATGTTTCAGCTGAAAATTCTGCTGCGCACGTATCGACCATTTTATAAGCTGGAACAATGCCATATGTTTTTCTTTTTTCGCGCACATCTTTTTCAGCGACGTTCCATATATGAGCTAAATACGCATCAGAAAATCCTTTTTCTTTTAACGTCCGAAACGTTTGTTCATCAATCGAATGAAGCGTCGTTTCTTTCGCTCGTTGTTCAAGCGCAATGAGCTGAGCAAAACGCGTTAAAAAATACAAATCGATTTTCGTCCATTCATATATTTGCTCCGTTGACATGCCGCGCCGAAGCAGCTCTAAGATCGCAAAAAAGCGCCGATCGTCTCCCGTTTTTACGATGTCAATTAACACCTTCGTCGGCTGTTTCGCCATTGTTAGTGAATATAAGCCAATATGGTCTAACTCAAGCGAATGAAGTGCTTTTTGCAACGCTCGCTCGAAATTGCGGTCGATCGCCATTACTTCTCCTGTCGCTTTCATTTGCGTCCCGAGACGACGATCAGCAAACGAAAATTTATCAAACGGAAAGCGCGGAAATTTGACGACGACGTAATCGAGTGCAGGCTCAAAGCTCGCATACGTATGTCCCGTCACCGGATTAATAAGCTCGGCTAGCGTATAGCCGACCGCCAATTTCGCCGCCATTCTAGCGATCGGATAACCGGTCGCTTTCGATGCGAGTGCAGACGATCGACTCACACGCGGATTGACTTCAATTAAATAATACTTTTTACTTTTCGGATCGAGCGCAAATTGAATGTTGCATCCACCAACAACGCCAAGCGCCGAAATAATTTTAATCGCAGCGGAACGCAACATATGATATTCGACATCCGTCAACGTTTGCGACGGGGCAACAACGATCGAATCGCCCGTATGAATACCGACAGGATCAATATTTTCCATATTACAAATCGTAATGCACGTATTCGTATGGTCGCGCATCACTTCATATTCAATTTCTTTAAAACCCGCGACGCTCCGTTCCACTAAACATTGCGTAATCGGGCTTTCCTGCAATCCTTTTGTGACAATGTCAACAAGCTCATCCATCGTTTCGGCAATGCCACCACCTGTTCCACCGAGCGTATATGCCGGACGGACGATGATCGGAAACCCGATTTGTTTTGCGAATTGCACCGCTTCTTCAACTGTCGTTACAATTTCGCTTTCTGGCACCGGTTCATTTAATTCATACATTAACGCTCGAAACGCTTCGCGGTCTTCACCACGTTGAATCGATTCAATCGGTGTACCGAGCAAACGAACGTTATATTTTTGTAAAATACCACGTTCATGGAGCGCAAAAGCCAAATTCAGTCCGGTTTGCCCGCCAAGCGTAGCCAACAGCCCATCGGGTCGCTCTTTTGCGATAATTTTTTCCATATTTTCAACGGTCAGCGGCTCAAAATATACCGCATCCGCATGCACTTCATCGGTCATAATTGTCGCAGGATTGTTGTTTGCTAAAATGACGCGGTATCCTTCTTCTTTCAATGCTAAACAACCTTGCGTTCCTGAATAGTCAAACTCCGCTGCCTGCCCGATGACGATCGGCCCTGAACCGATGACAAGAATCGAGCGAAGCGTTGTATCTTTAGGCATACACTTTCTCCTTTCTTGCTGCTTTCATCATGTCGACAAATTCTGCAAAAATAAATTGCGTATCATTCGGTCCTGGATGCGCTTCGGGATGGTATTGCACACATAAAATCGGTTTCGTTTCATGGACAACGCCTTCGACCGAACCGTCGTTCACATTAATAAACCGAACAGAGAGCGGCGTATGAGCTAAACTTTCTGCTTTCACGACATAGCCGTGATTTTGTGACGTCATCAACACTTTTTTCGTTTTCGCATCATATACCGGCTGATTCGCCCCGCGATGCCCAAACGGCAATTTTTCCGTATCCCCCCCGTAAGCGAGCGACACGAGCTGATGTCCTAAACAAATCGCAAGCGTCGGATACCGTTCAATGACAGCTAAAATATTTGGTAGCTCACGCGACAACTGTTTCGGATCCCCCGGTCCGTTCGATAACAACACCCCGTCAGCATCGAGTTGCTCAACCGTTTGGAACGGCGTATTGTACGGAACGACGGTGACACGACACCCATAATCGATTAACGACTGAACGATTGATTTTTTGTAGCCAAAATCAAATAAAACAACATGCATATGACCGTCTCCGTACGTTTGTACATCCGATGTACTAACGAGTGGAACAGGCGCTCGTTCCTCCATTTGCACGCTCGCCTGTCGGCTCGTTGAAATGACAGCAGGCATCGCCCCATGTTCACGAATTTGTTTCACAACCGCTCGCGTATCCACGTGCGTAAGAAGGGGGACGTTCCATTTTTGCAAATATTGCTTGAGGCTATAGGCCGCTTCGTAATGATGTCCCGTCTCTTCTGCTTCATAAACGATGACAGCTTTTACATGCGGCTGTTTGCTTTCAAAATCGACTTCATTAATCCCGTAATTTCCAATGAGCGGATACGTAAAAACAATCATTTGATTTTTATACGACGGGTCTGTTAACACCTCTTGATATCCTGTCATTCCTGTAAAAAAGACGACTTCTCCCGCAATATCTCCCGTCCACGCCGTTTCTAAATTGCCGACAAACGTTTTGCCGTTTTGTAAATGTAAATACGCTTCCATTTCAACACCCCAACCGAATGTTTATTAAACAAAAAGAATTTTTATTCATTTATGCGTATAAAAAATTGCGTTCATATAACGTTAACGCTTCTTGTAACATATCAACTGCTTCATCAAGCTCTTCTTTCGTGACAACGAGCGGTGGTAACAGACGAATCACGTTCGGCCCTGCGGCTAAAACAAGCAATCCTTTATCGTGAATATGTGGTAAGATGTTTGCGACTGGTTCGCGACATACAATACCAATCATTAACCCTAAACCGCGTACTTCTTGAACGATGTGAACGTCTTTTAATTGCTCGGCTAATTTACTCTTGAAATATATTCCTTTTTCCTGCACTTGTTGTAAAAATGACGGCTGTGCTACGATCTCAAGCGTTGCTTTTGCTGCTGCCATCGCCAAAGCGTTGCCCCCAAACGTAGAACCGTGTACGCCAGCGCTAAATGTTGAAACGACATGTTTTTTTCCGATCATCGCACCAACAGGAAATCCGCTTCCTAACCCTTTCGCCATCGTAATAACATCAGGTGAAATGTCAAACTGTTCGTAAGCGAATAACGTTCCTGTCCGACCGATGCCCGTTTGCACTTCATCGACAATCAACAATGCTCCATACGTTTGACAAAGCTGTTGTGCTGCCTGTAAAAATGATTTTTCTCCGACGACAACGCCGCCTTCACCTTGCACGACTTCCACCATGACAGCCGCTACCGTTTCATCCATTTCTCTCTGAAGGGCATCGATATCGTTAAACGGTACATACACAAACGTCGGCAACAACGGGCCAAAGCCGTCATGAATTTTCGCTTGCCCTGTTGCTGACATCGTCGCAAATGTACGCCCGTGAAACGATTGTTCACACGTAATGATTTTCGAACGTCCCGTATGTTTGCGTGCAAGCTTGATCGCCGCTTCGTTTGCTTCCGCTCCGCTATTGCAAAAAAATACTGCATCGCCAACAGAATGTTGAACGAGAAGAGAAGCGACTTCTTCTTGAATCGGGAGATGAAATAAATTGGACACGTGCCATACTTCATTTAGTTGCGCCTCGAGGGCTTGTTGCACTGCAGGATGGCGATGACCGAGATTGCATACGGCAATCCCTGCGACAAAATCGAGATATGATGTTCCGTCTGTTGCGATAAGTTTCGTCCCCTCAGCTTTTGCCACCGTAATCGGGAATCGTTGATACGTTGGAAAAATCATACGTACACCTCTTTCTTCATCATCGTTCCATGCCACGTTCCTTCTTTATAAAATGAAGCCTTTCCGCTCACAATCGCCACTTCTTGAACCGAATGGAGCGCGTGAAGAGCAGCTTTTACTTTCGGAATCATTCCACCTGAAATTGTTCCATCAGCCATCATTGCCTCAATCGTTTGAGCAGTTGCTTCTTTAACAACTTCTCCATTTTTTAAAATACCAGCGACGTCTGTGACAAAAACGAGTTTGTCAGCCGAAAGCGCCTGCGCAATGGCAGAGGCGGCTGTATCGGCGTTAATGTTGTACGTTTGTCCACGTTCATCCACACCGATTGGCGCAATGACAGGGACGTATCCGTGACGCAACAACATATGCAACATTTTCGCATGAACGTGTACGACTTCTCCTACATAGCCGAGCGTTTGTACGTCGATCGGTTTCGCTTGTAACAAGCGATCGTCGACACCGGACAAACCAACCGCACGAATGCCGTTTGTTTGCAAAAGTGAAACGAGCGTTTTGTTCACTTTTCCGTTTAACACCATTTCAACAACGTCTAGCACGTCTTTTGTCGTTTTTCGCAAGCCGTTGACAAATTCGGACGGAATGTTGAGCGCCTGTAACAAATGCCCAATGTCTGGTCCACCACCATGAACGATGACAACATCAAGTCCACTTTCTCTTAGTTGTTTAACGCTCGTAAAAAACGATGGAGATAACTCATGAAGCACACTGCCGCCGCATTTAATGACAATCACAACGATCCCACCTTATGTGCGATAGCTCGCATTAATTTTAATGTAGTCGTACGTTAAATCGCATCCCCATGCGATCCCTTCTCCTTCGCCGACATGCAAATCGACTGTAATCACCACGACATCTTCCATTAGAACGGCTTTCGCTTCTTGTTCTGAAAACGGCATCGGTTGGCTTTGTTTTAACATGTGAATCGAACCGATCCATACGTCGACACAATCTGGTTTGATGTATGCTCCGCTATGTCCAATCGCACCGATAATACGCCCCCAATTTGCATCTGCCCCATATACTGCTGTTTTCACTAAATTCGATCCGACGATATGTTTCGCCGCCCATTTCGCTTCTTCGTCTGTTTTTGCTCCTTTTACACGCGCCTCAATTAATTTTGTTGCGCCCTCACCGTCGCGTGCAATTTGCTTCGCTAAATGTTCACACGTTTGGCGAAGCGCCTCATAAAAGTTTTCCCAATCCGGATGTTGCGGGGAAAGCGGCTCATTGCCTGCCAATCCGCTTGCCATGACGATGACCATATCGTTTGTTGACGTTTCTCCGTCGACCGTAATTTGATTAAACGACACATTTGTAATGGAGCGCAGCGCATCTTGTAATACGTCCGATGGGATGTTCGCATCCGTCGTAATAAAAGCGAGCATCGTTGCCATATTTGGATGAATCATCCCCGAACCTTTTGCCGCCCCTGCAATAGTCACGACTTGACCGTCTACAACCGTTTCGTAACACGTCTTTTTCATAACAAGGTCAGTCGTTAAAATGGCAGTTTGAAAATCAACTGCACTATCCCATTCCGCCTTCGGTTTCAATTTTGGAATGCTCGCACGAATTTTTTCCATCGGCAAATACTCACCAATGACTCCTGTCGATGCGACCGCTACGAGATGCTCATGAAGTCCAAATGTTTCCGCACACAACTTCCGCATTTCGTACGCATCTTGTAATCCTTGTTCTCCTGTACATGCATTCGCATACGCGCTATTGACAATGACTGCTTGAAGTTTTTGTTCTACCGCAATGCTTTGTTTCGTCACTTGCAAAGGGGCTGCTTGAAACACATTTTGCGTATACACTGCCGCACATGTTGCCGGCACGTCGCAAACAATCACCCCTAAATCTTTTTTCGTATAACGCAGTCCCGCATGCACACCAGCGGCTTGAAATCCTTTCGGTGTAACAATCGTTCCATCGGCTATATATTTTACTTTTTTTTCTTTCACTTTCACTTTTCTCCCCCCATTTACGGATACATCGGCATCGCCGTCAGTCCCGTTTGTTCGTCGAATCCAAACATCACATTTGCATTTTGAACGGCTTGCCCTGCCGCTCCTTTCATTAAATTATCGATCACGCTCACAACAGTAATGCGATTCGTGCGCTCATCATAAGCAATCCCAATATCACAATAATTTGAGCCATATACGTCTTTCGTACATGGGAACGATCCAGCTTCCCGCACGCGCACGAACGGGCAATGTTTGTACGTTTCTTCATATAACTCTATTATTCTATCAACCGATACGATACATGCCGCTTCCGCATATATCGTCGCCATAATGCCGCGCGTCATCGGAATTAAATGCGTGCTGAACGTAATCGGCCCAATTTGGTCATTCCAATCGCCTAACATTTGTTCAATTTCAGGAATGTGTTGATGCGTATTCACTTTGTATATTTTTACGTTTTCATTCGTTTCTGCAAAATGAACGCCAAGCGACACCCCGCGCCCTGCACCAGACACACCTGATTTCGCATCGACAATAATCGAATCAGAAACAACCCATTTTTGAATGACAAGTGGCGCTAATCCGAGCAACGTCGCTGTCGGGTAACAGCCGGGATTGGCAACGACATTCGCCTTCGCAATATGCTCACGATTCCATTCCGTTAAACCGTATACAGCCTGCCTAAGCATTTCTTCACCCGGTGGCGTTTTTTTATACCATTTCGCATATACGTCCCCGTCACGCAAACGAAAGTCTCCGGATAAATCAACAACTTTATGCCCTGCTGCCAGCAATTTCGGCGTCCATTCGCTCGATACGCCAGGTGGCGTCGCTAAAAACACAAGCTCGCCTTCGATATCGTCGCTTCGAATATCACGCAAGACGAAACGCTCCTCGATATGCGGATACACGTCATGTAGCGAAACACCTGCTTGTGAAGATGAATGAACAGAAGCGACATGCATATGCGGATGCTGTTGCAATAAGCGAATGAGTTCAATTCCCCCGTATCCTGTCGCTCCAATAACGGAGACTTTCATTAACCTGTTCCCCACTTTCTGTATATTTTATAAATTTAGTTATCATTATAATACTGCATAAAAATAAAATCAAATGTATATTTAAATATTTTTCGTTTTTCCCATTCATTTATTGACGCCACATCTGTTTTTCTTTTTAATGGAATTAGATAACAACAAAAGGTGGTTAGCATATGACAATTCAACCGATCTCCTTATCCGAGCTTCTTTCCCTCCCTCACCATACGATCGACATTCAAAAAGGAGAATATATTTTTCGTGAAGGAGAAGCGACAAGCGAGCTGTATGTTGTATGTACAGGAAAAGTACAATTGAGTAAAACAACCGATGAAGGACGCGAACTATTGCTGCGCATTTGTGAGCAAGGGGATGCGTTTGGGGAGATCGTACCGTTTCAACCGATATGCGTTTGTACCGTTAGCGCTAAAATGATGGAGGCGGGGACGTTAGCTGTCATCAACAAGCAACAACTCGAAGAAAAATTGACGACAGACCATGCGTTTGCGTTGCAGTTTATGCAATGGATTCATTTACAATTGCAACGGATGCAAACGAAAGTGCGCGATTTAATTTTGCACGGAAAAAAAGGCGCGCTTTATTCCACACTCATTCGTTTAGCGAATAGCTACGGCGTTGAAACAGAAGACGGTATTTTTATCGATCTTCCGATGACGACACAAGAACTCGCCAATTTTTGTGGCAGTGCACGCGAAGTCGTCAGCCGCCTGTTGAAAGAATTAAAAGAGCGTGGCGTCATTTCTTTCGAGAAAGGGAAAATGACGATTTACGATATACAATTTTTAAAAGATGATATTCGTTGCGAAGGTTGTCCAATCGACATATGCAACATGAAATAAACGGGTGTCCGAAAAATGAAGACACCCGTTTTGCATCATATTAATAAACGATCATCACAACAAGCGCAAAATAAACAGCATTAACAATTTCGTAAATCCCTACTTTTTTAATTGACAACGCTTTTCCATAAAAATAAATCGCCCGTACGGCGCTTGGCACATACGCGAAGGCAAGCCAACCGTTTCCCGTTGCAACACATGCGACAATGATAAATAGATGAAACAACCATGACGCCCACTTATAGCGTGGATTGTTTTTTTCGCGAATCATCGTTTTCACGTAAAATGTACTTCCGATAAAAAACAAAACAGAAGCAATAAATAAAAACAACGCTTTTTCATCTATATGTCCTGTACCGATGTAGTAACTCCCAAGTCCACCAATGGAAAAGTTGATAATGGCAGCGACATCGTTTACAAACGCACGCTCTTTTTTCTTTTTCGCGAAATACATATTTACAATAAAGAACGGAAGCATCGCTAAACCGAAATAAATGAGCGATGGTTTGTAAGCAAGTGGAAACGCGACAAAAATAAGCGCGAGCAACGTATATGTTGCAAACCATTTTTTATGACGAACAGTTGCTTGTTTTTTTATCATTAACGTCCATATATATGTGGCTAAATATAGGAAAAACCATGCGACAAATAACGGAAAATGAAGCCATGTCGCTTGACCGATATCGATGCCGAATAAAAACGGAATAAGTAACATCGCCCAAGCGCCATGTTGTTTTGGAATCATCATACCCCCTCCTTCATCTTCGATTGTACCACTCTCCTTCTTTTTTCTTTGTGACGCTTATCACACATTTTTATAAATGTGTGACAAACCATTGAATCGTTTGTAAAAACGCTTCGCGCGTCACTTTATGTCCCGCATGTTCATCAATTCGCATCGTAAGCGGCTGATGAAACGGCTCAATTTGTTTATAAAAGGCGTATGTATAATCAAACGGAACGACATCATCTTGTTTTCCGTGCCAAATAAAAAGCGGACGGCCATTTAATTTTTCAGGCTGCAATGACAAATCGTATGTCATTAACGTGTTGCGCAACGATTCAAGTTGCTGCCTAGAGAGCGGTAACGTCATCCCTTTTCTTTCTGCAAATTGCAATTGTAAATCAAAAAACGTTTGATAGCACGGACTTCCCATCAATGAGCCGGCGACGCGAATCCAATCGTATTGCGTAAGTGCCCCGAACGTCACAATGCCCCCCATCGATGTACCAACGACGCCAATGCGCTCACGATCGACAAGGTTTCGTTCGACTAGTTCATTTTTTATGTCTTCTAATTCACGAATAGTCGTTAACACAATATCCCAAAACGACAAATGAAGTTCAGCGTCAGAAAGCGGATTTGGACGTTCCCCGTGATACAGCGCATCCGGCAACACGACGCGATATCCAGCTTCGGCAAGCAAATAGCCGAAATGAAGATTATGTTCTTTTGCGCTCGTAAATCCATGAATAAAAATGACAAGTGGACGCATATGATGGATATCATCTTCTTTTACGACATGTAAGCAAGGAATGTTTGCGATCGACTCGCGAATAATGGATACCATGTTCTCATCTCCCATATGATGTTTTAACATTATATTACCATATAGACAAATATTTTGGAAAAACGATACACTGAATGAGGAATAATTTTAACGAAAAGGGGAACGGTTATGGAACAACATTTAATTGCAATTGATTTAGATGGGACGTTGTTAAAAGATGATAAAACGATTTCTTCACGTTCTTATGATGTTATTCAAAAAGCAAAAGAGGCGGGACATGTCGTCGTCATCGCAACAGGTCGCCCGTATCGCGCAAGTAAAATGTATTATGAACAACTCGACTTAACGACGCCGATCGTCAATTTCAACGGTGCATTCGTTCATCATCCGAAAGATGACAGCTGGGGAATGTACCATACGCCACTTCAGTTAGAAACAGTAAAAGAAATTGTTGAAGTGAGCCGAAAGTACAACGTGCGCAACATTTTAGCTGAAGTGATGGACGATGTTTATTTTCACGAACATGACGAGCAATTACTTGATTTGTTTAATTTAGGAAATCCAAATGTATATATCGGAAACTTACGTGACATTTTACGAAAAGATCCAACGAGCATTTTAATTTTATCTGACGAACAAAACGTCGAGCGCATCCGCACATATTTGTCTGAAGTGCACGCAAACGTCATCGACCACCGCAGTTGGACAGCCCCGTGGCACGTCATTGAAATCGTCCGAAGCGGCATCCATAAAGCAGTCGGTCTTGAAAAAATTGCTTTCTATTACGGTATTCCACGCGAGCGCGTCATCGCTTTTGGCGATGAAGATAACGATATCGAGATGTTAAAATGGGCTGGATTAGGTGTCGCGATGGGCAATGCGATTGAACCGCTAAAAGCGGTCGCAGACGATGTGACAAAAACGAACGAAGAAGACGGGATCGCTGTTTATTTGCAATCATTATTAAAGTTATAAAAAATTCCCTTACGTATTGTGACGTAAACATGAACAAACTATCATCGACGCCATATGCGTCACAAGCGGCAAACAAGGGGGCATGTCGTGTGGGCAAACGAAATAAATCAAAACGTTTCGTTCAACAAGGTGCTGATGCGGTTTATAAACATGATGAGCGCATTCCTTATCATATGACGTATGAAGAAGCGGAACGACGCAAAGCAGAAAAGGCGGATCATACGAATCTCGGGGGATTTTAATATGGGTAATCCGTTATTTCAACAAGCAAAAAAAGCGGTCGCTAAAGCAAAAGAAGAAAAAACAGAACGCGCCATCGCTGTGGCGAAAAATGCGCTCTCATCCGCCTTTGCGAATGCGAACGATGCGGAGCGAAGACAGTTGCACGATTTGCAAGATGAGCTCGATACATTGTAAAAAGCTGCGCGTCACGCGCAGCTTTAATCTTTTCGGAAAAACCCGACAACTTCTGTCGTTTGCATAATGTTTGTAAACGCCTTTGGATCGACTTCTTTAATAATTCGTTTTAAATCAAACAACTCATAACGTGTAATAACGATCATTAGCATATCTTTATCTTCGTTTAAAAATGCCCCTTTGGCCGGAATGACGGTAATGCCGCGAATCATTTGTGACTTGATCGCTTGCTTCATCTCTTCCCCTTTTGTCGTAATAATAAGTGCGGTAAGCTTTTGATGGCGCGTATGAATCGCATCGATGACACGCGTCGTCACATACAGCGTCACAAGCGTATATAACGCCTTTTCCCAACCGTACATATATCCAGCGGTTAAAATAATGATGGAGTTGAGTGCAAAAATGTACGTCCCAACAGAGCGATCGTTTACGCGCGACAACACAAGGGCAATAATATCTAAGCCGCCTGTTGACGCCCCCCATTTTAACGTCCAACCCGTTCCGACTGCCGCAATCACCCCGCCGAATACTGCATTCAGTAAAATATCTTCAGAAAGTGAACGAACCGGGATAAGCTCAAGAAAGAGCGACATGACTACAACGCTTAAAAAGCTATAAAACGTAAAAGATTTCCCTACTTTCTTCCATCCTAAAATAGCGACCGGAATGTTGAATAAAAAAAGCAACAAACCTGTCGAAAGCGCATAAGGTGTGTAGTCGCCGACAACTTTCGAAATAAGCTGCGCCGCTCCAGCAAATCCACTCGTATATACGTTCGCTGGAATTAAAAATAAATTCATGCCGATGGCGTTTAATAATCCGCCAATGACGACGACAAACAGTTTTTTTACGTCCACAGAACATCCTCCTACAAAGCACTAAAATTGTTTTTTTTCCTTATAACCGCTACACTTAAAATAAGTATGTACATAGGGGTGATTGAAATGAATATTAAAATTATAGCGGATAGCGGGTGCGATTTGCCACTTTCTTTTATAAAAGAAAAACAAATTGCTTTTTTACCGTTAGCTGTTCATATAAACGGTCACGACTACGACGACCAACTAACGATTCAACCAAAGCAAGTGTACGACGCGATGCGTAACGGAGATGTACCGAAAACGTCGCAAGCAAAACCAGCGCAAATGGAAGAGCTATTTACGACGCTCGCCAAAGAAAACATTCCTGCCATTTATATCGCCTTTTCCTCTGCTTTATCCGGTACATATCAAACAGCGGTCATGATAAAAAACGATGTGCTTGAACGATATCCTGACGCGAAGTTAACGGTTATCGACTCGAAATGCGCATCGCTCGGTCTTGGGCTTGTCGTGAAAAAAGCCGTTGAGCTTGCAGAAAGCGGTATCGCATACGAAGATGTCGTGACGACCATTGAAACGTATTGTCGCCATATGGAACATATTTTTACCGTTGATGACCTACAATATTTAGCGCGCGGCGGTCGCGTCAGCAAAACAGCAGCATTTGTCGGCGGGGTACTAAACATTAAACCACTTCTTCATGTCGAAGATGGGAAGTTGATTCCGATTGAAAAAGTGCGCGGGCGGAAGAAAGTACTAAAGCGCATGGTTGAGATCATGCGAGAGCGCGGAGCAGACGTGCAAAACCAGCTCATCGGTATTAGCCATGGCGACGATGAGCAAACGGCGCTCGAACTAAAAGCGATGATTGAAGAAACGTTCGGCTGCAAACAATTTTTCATTTCTGAAATCGGCGGCGCCATCGGTGCACATTCCGGCCCAGGTACAATTGCCCTCTTTTTCTTGAATAAACAGCTTGCGCAATGACTACACTACCCCTTAAAGGGGGCGAACATATGACGAGCGATAACGACAAAAAAGCAAAAGACAATAACGCGAAACGACACGAGAAAAATATGGAACGCGAAAAAAACCGCCAAGCTGGCAAACGCGCCTATTCAAAAGAAACGAACCATTTGTAAAAAAGATGCTCGCGCGGAGCATCTTTTTTACTTCATTTGAAACTTTGCCATCATTTTTTGCAAGTCGTCTGTTAGTTGGCGCAACGTCGTTACTTTTTCGCTCATTTTTTTGAACGCTTCTAATTGCTCAACCATCGACGCAGCAATTTCTTCGCTACCTGCTGCGGACTGTTCGACAACGGCACTAATGCTTTCGACATTTTGCAAGACGTTTTTACCAAGCTCTTTCGATTCGTCCATACCGATCACAAGCGCTTGCATGTCTGTTGTAATATGTTGTACTTTACTTTCAATTTGTGCAAACGCATCGGTTGTCGTCTCAATCGCTTTCGTTTGCGCTTCCGCAATATTTACCCCACGGCGAACCGCCTCGGTCACATTCGTTAATCCCGATTGAATGAGCTGCACCATCTCAAAAATTTGATTTGTCGCTTTCGACGATTCTTCTGCAAGTTTGCGCACTTCTTCAGCGACGACGGCAAACCCTTTGCCTGCTTCTCCTGCTCGCGCCGCTTCAATCGCTGCATTTAACGCCAATAAGTTCGTTTGTGTCGCAATATCAGATACCGCTTTCGCCATATCTTCAATTTTGCTTGCATACGCCGCAAACTGTTCCGTCGATTGTTCGATTGAGGCGGTCGCCTTGGCATTTTCATCAATAAATGTTTTTTGTTCTGCTAACGCTGCTTGACCGTGCACAATCGCTTCTACCGCTTCGTCACTATAACGCGCCGCTTGTTCCGTACGCGCAACGTTTTGTTGTACAGTTCCTTCCATGCGTTCAATGAGCTGTACTGCACTTTGCAAGTCTTCCGAAATGCTTTGCGCCCCAGCGGATAATTCATTCGTCGAGACAGCGACTTGATTGTTAATTTCTGTTAACATTTTTGTTTCTTCATCAATTTCTTTCGCAAACGTCTCGACTTGCTTACTTACTGTATCGACCGACTGAAGCAAACCGTTCAGTTGATCAGCCATCGTTGTAAACGCTGCATTTAAATCAGCAAGCTCATCTTTCCCGTTATATTTCACAGGCTCGATGCGCAAATTGCCGCTTGCGATTTGCTTCGCGTTTTCAGCAATTTTTTTGAGCGGCGTCGTAATTTTTTGTGTTAAACGGAATCCGCTAAATCCAGCAAACAATAACACGATGACGATCGCAACGAGCGAAATGGTAATAACACCTGAAATTTGTTTTTGTAACGTTTGTTGCATATACGTATAATATTCAGCGACATATGTGTTCACAACGTATACGTCGTTTAACACCCCTTCCGCACGCATCGACTGACGGCGAATTTCCGCTACATTTCGCGCATCAAGTGCCGCTGTTGCTTCCGCATCAAGCGCCGCAAATTTTTTATTCGCCTGTTCAAGTGCAGAACGGAAATACGGTTGAGTTAATCCTTTATTTAACGCTTGAAGTAGCTTTTCCGATTCCGCTAAATGAACAAGCACTTCTTGTTTATTTCCTTCTGTCGGGCTATACGCATAGTTGCTTAAACTTTGCTTCGTCGCTTTCAATTCTGCTTGTAAATGTTGCGCCTTCATCATGAGTGGCACAAAATCTTGGTTTGACGATTGAATCGAAAGCATATTCATAATAATAAACACAATAATGGCGCCCGCAATAACTGGCGTAGCTAATGAATGAAATAACAATCGCTGTTTAATGGACATCGTACCCCTCCTTTATTTTGCGATGCCGTTCGTCGCTTTTTCTTTCCATTTTTCAAGCGTTGCTTGTTGTTCTGGAGTGAATGTCACAACGCGAATCGGTGCTAAATCAACACCGTTTTCTTTTAAGCCGAGTTCGACCGTCCCTTTAGGCACTTCTCTCTTTTCGACATATTGTTGAATGACCGTATATAGCGCCACATCGACATTTTTTAACATCGATGTCACAACCGCTTTTTCCGCATAAAAATATTGGTCGCTGTCGACACCGATCGCATATTTTTTATTCATCTCCGCTTCGCGCAATACGCCAACACCTGTAAACCCTGCTGCTGCGTACAACACGTCGGCACCGTTTCCGATCATTTGTTTCGCGATTTGTGCCCCAAGTTTATCATCACCGAAATTGCCGGCATACACTTCTTGCACGCTTGCTTCTGGCTTCACCGCTTTTACCCCTTGAATAAAGCCGTTTGCAAATTTGCGAATTAATGGCACATCCGCTCCGCCAACAAAGCCAACGTTGTTCGTTTTCGTCAACATGCCAGCGACGACGCCCGCTAAAAAGCTTCCTTCATCTTCTTTAAACGTAATCGAAGTGATGTTTGGCAAATCAGACACCGCATCAATTAATATAAATTGCTGTTTCGGATATTTTTTCGCGACTTTTTCTAAATCTTGTTGCACCATAAACCCAAGTCCGATGACGAGATCGTTTCCAGCTTCAACAAGTTCCGTTAGCCCTTTTTCATACGTTCCCGTTTCTTTTAACTCGCGATAGTCAAAAAAGACGCCAAGTTCATCACGCGCTTTCATCAATCCTTTAAACGCCGAATCGCTAAACGATTGATCACCGAGTCCGACGTCCGACAACATAATGCCCACTTTTATTCGCTCTTTCGGTTGAAAGGAACTCGTTTGTGAACACCCCGCGGCAACGAGTAAAACGATTGCCACGATGAGTGAAAATACTTTTTTCATAAAATTTCCTCATCTCCTTACTATTCAATTAAATCTCACTTCATTTATTATATCGACATCGTTCGACGTTTTGTTTACTTTTTATATATAAAAATTTTGTAAAGTTGTTCGTATGACAACAATCGACTATAATGGAAGCACAACGAATTTATAATTGAGGTGATCGTCATGTCGAAAGAAAGTTCGTTTGATATCGTGTCAAAAGTCGATTTGTCGGAAGTCACAAACGCCGTCAACATCGCGTTAAAAGAAATTCAAAACCGCTACGACTTTAAAGGGAGCAAAAGCGACATTTCGCTTGAAAAAGATGAGCTTATTCTCATTTCTGACGATGAATTTAAGCTTGAACAACTGAAAGATGTGCTCATCGGCAAACTTATTAAACGTGGCGTCCCTACAAAAAACATTCAATACGGAAAAGTGGAAGCTGCGTCTGGCGGAACGGTGCGCCAGCGTGCGAAACTCGTTCAAGGCATCGACAAAGACAACGCGAAAAAAATTAACACAATCATTAAAAATACAGGGTTAAAAGTAAAAAGTCAAATTCAAGAAGACCAAATTCGCGTCAGCGGCAAAAGTAAAGACGATTTGCAAAAAGTAATCGCCGCGATTCGCGAAGCAGATTTACCGATCGACGTCCAATTCGTCAACTACCGTTAAGAAGGCGCGCTGCCTTCTTTTTCTTTTCTAATTAAAAATAGTTGAATATTTCTAAAAAATCAGTTACATTTATGAGTAACTTCATACAACATCTTATCGAGAGAAGGGGAGGGACTGGCCCGATGAACCTTCAGCAACCTGACGATCGTCAAGGTGCTAAGTCCAGCAAGCGATTCGCTTGGAAGATAAGAAGGAGCGCGTCACGTCTTCTTCTTATGAGGAAGACTTTTTTACTTTAAACGGAGAAATGGAGGAATGGACGTGGGATTGTTAAATGACTTAAAAGAACGCATCGTCATCGCGGACGGAGCGATGGGCACGTTATTATATGCACACGGCATCGATCGTTGTTTTGAAGAATTAAACGTCACAAAACCTGAAGAAATCGTTCATATTCATGAAGCGTATATTGATGCAGGTGCTGAAATCATTCAAACGAACACATACGGCGCGAACTACGTCAAACTGGCGCGTTACGGGCTACAAGATGACGTAAAAAAAATAAACGAAGCAGCGGTCAGTCTTGCGAAACAAGCCGCAAAAGGACGCGCCTACGTGCTCGGTACGATCGGAGGATTGCGCAGCACAAACAAAAGTGCGATTTCCCTTGAAGAAGTGAAACGAACGTTTCGTGAACAGCTGTACGTCTTGTTAAACGAAAATGTTGATGGGCTTTTACTTGAAACGTATTACGATTTTGAAGAATTGCAAACTGTTCTGTCCATCGCTCGCCAAGAAACGACGTTGCCGATCATCGCCCACGTCACATTGCACGACATTGGCGTCTTACAACATGGCATGCCGCTTGCCGAGGCGCTGTATCAACTCGAACAGCTTGGCGCCGATGTCGTCGGCTTAAACTGCCATCTCGGTCCGTACCATATGTTACGCTCGCTTGAAGAAGTGCCGATTCCATCGCGCGCCTTTTTATCTGTATACCCAAACGCAAGCTTGCCGCAATATCGCGACGGGCGATTCGTTTACGAAACGAGCGAACAATATTTTGAAGAAACCGCTCGGGCGTTTCGCGATCAAGGGGTGCGCCTCATCGGCGGCTGTTGCGGCACAACGCCAAAACATATTGCCGCCATCGCTCGCGCCCTTTCTGACCGCACACCTGTATATGAAAAGGAAGTCAAACAGCGGCATACAATCACCGTTCAAGAAGCGGAACAAACATCTGCACCTTCCCTAGCTGACATCGCGCGCATGCGTCGGTCAATTATCGTCGAGCTTGACCCGCCGAAAAAACTCGGCTTAACGAAATTTTTAGAAGGCGCAAAAGCGTTAAAAGAAGCACATATTGATGCGCTAACGCTCGCCGACAACTCGCTGGCGACACCACGCATTAGCAATGTCGCTGTCGGAACGATCGTCAAACAACAACTGAACATGCGCCCGCTCATTCACATTACATGCCGCGATCGCAACTTAATCGGCCTACAGTCGCATTTAATGGGGCTTCATACGCTCGGCATGACCGATGTGCTTGCTTTAACCGGCGATCCATCGAAAGTCGGCGACTTTCCGGGGGCAACGTCCGTATACGATTTATCGTCATTTGACCTTATTTCGTTAATTCGGCAATTTAACGAAGGGCTTTCGTATTCGGGCAAACCGCTCGGACAAAAAACGAACTTTTCGATCGCCGCTGCCTTTAACCCGAACGTGCGCCATTTAGATAAAGCGGTGAAACGGCTCGAGAAAAAAATTGAATGTGGTGCCCATTATTTTTTAACACAACCGCTTTATAGCGAAAAACAAATTGAAGACGTCTATGAAGCGACAAAGCATTTATCAACACCGATTTACATCGGCATTATGCCTTTGACAAGCGCGCGCAACGCCGACTTTTTACACCATGAAGTGCCGGGCATTACATTGTCTGATGACATTCGCGCTCGCATGGCCGCTTGTGCCAACGACCCGATTCAAGCAACAAAAGAAGGATTGGCAATCGCCAAATCGCTTATCGACGCAGCATTCGATTTATTCCAAGGCATTTATTTAATTACACCGTTTTTACGCTACGACATGACAGTCGAACTCGTTCGCTACATTCATGAAAAAGAACGGCTCGCAAAAGAAAGGACGGTTTACTATGGCTAGTTTATTTGCACAGCTTGAGAAAAAAATTTTAATTATTGACGGCGCGATGGGGACGATGATTCAAGCGGCCAATTTAACGGCGGACGATTTTGGCGGGGAAGCGTACGAAGGATGTAACGAATATTTAACGCTCACCGCCCCTCATGTCATCTCACATATTCACGAAGCATATTTCGCCGCAGGGGCGGACATCGTTGAAACAAATACGTTTGGCGCGACCCGCATCGTCTTAGACGAATACAACCTCGGGCATTTAGCGCTTGAATTAAATATTGAAGCAGCGAAACTCGCCAAACGAGCGGCTGAAAAATATACAACGAGCGATCACCCTCGCTTCGTTGCCGGTTCGATGGGTCCGACGACAAAAACGCTATCTGTCACAGGCGGAGCGACATTTGCCGAACTCATTTCTTCCTATGAAGAACAAGCGCGCGGTTTATTGCTTGGCGGCGTCGATTTGTTGTTGTTAGAAACGTGCCAAGATACGTTAAACGTGAAAGCTGCGTTTCTCGGCATTACGAAAGCGTTTCAAGCGGTTGGAAAACAAGTACCGCTTATGATTTCTGGAACGATCGAACCGATGGGAACGACGCTTGCCGGGCAAACGATCGAATCGTTTTTTATTTCCGTTCAACATATGAAACCTTTTGCTATCGGCTTAAACTGCGCCACAGGGCCGGAATTTATGACCGATCATTTACGATCGCTCGCTTCATTAGCGAACACCGCCGTCAGCTGCTATCCGAACGCCGGTCTTCCTGACGAAGAAGGACATTATCACGAAACGCCCGAGATGCTGGCGAAAAAAATTCGCCAATTTGCCGAGAAAGGATGGCTAAATATCGTCGGCGGCTGTTGCGGCACGACACCACAACATATTCAAGCGATCGCCGAAGCCGTTCGCGACATCCCGCCCCGCTCGATTCCGAAACAGTTTGCGATGCATGCTGTGTCAGGCATTGATGCGCTCATTTACGATGAAACGATGCGTCCGCTTTTTGTTGGGGAACGAACGAACGTCATCGGTTCGCGCAAGTTTAAACGGCTCATTGCGGAAGGAAAATATGAAGAAGCGGCAGAAATTGCTCGCGCTCAAGTCAAAAACGGGGCGCACGTCATCGACATTTGTTTAGCCGACCCTGACCGCGATGAAAAAGAAGATATGGAGCAATTTATTCAACAAGTCGTGAAAAAAGTAAAAGTGCCGCTTGTCATCGACTCGACCGATGAAGACGTCATCGCTTGCGCCTTGTCGTATTCGCAAGGAAAAGCGATTATTAACTCGATTAACTTAGAAGACGGCGAAGAACGATTTGAAAAAATTGTTCCGCTTCTTCATCAATACGGAGCAGCGGTCGTCGTCGGCACGATTGACGAACAAGGCATGGCGATCGAAGCGAAACGAAAACTTGATATCGCCCTTCGTTCATACGATTTACTCGTCAACAAATACGGTGTCTCACCGCACGACATCATTTTCGATCCGCTCGTTTTTCCGATCGGCACAGGAGATGAACAATATATTGGTGCAGCGAAAGAAACCATTGAAGGCATTCGCCTCATTAAACAACATTTGCCGAACTGTTTAACGATGCTCGGCATTAGCAACGTCTCATTCGGTTTGCCACCTGTCGGACGCGAAGTGTTAAACTCCGTCTTTTTATACCATTGCACACAAGCTGGTCTCGACTATGCGATCGTCAATACCGAAAAATTAGAGCGATTCGCTTCCATTCCTGAAGAAGAAGTACGTTTAGCCGAGGCGTTGTTATTTGACACAAACGATGAAACGTTAAACGCTTTTATTCAATTTTATCGCGATAAAACGAAGCAACCGAAACAAACAAACGTTCATATGACGTTAGAAGAACGGCTCGCCGCATATGTCGTTGAAGGAACGAAAGACGGGCTCATTGAAGATTTAACGCTCGCATTACAAACGTACAGCCCGCTTGACATTATTAACGGTCCGCTTATGAACGGAATGGACGAAGTCGGTCGTTTATTTAACGACAACCAACTCATCGTCGCCGAAGTGTTGCAAAGTGCGGAAGTGATGAAAGCCGCGGTCGCCTTTTTAGAGCCGTATATGGAGAAAAACGAAACGAGCGTGAAAGGAAAAGTGCTGCTTGCAACCGTCAAAGGAGATGTACATGACATCGGCAAAAATTTAGTCGACATTATTTTAAGCAATAACGGGTTTCATGTCGTTGACTTAGGCATTAAAGTGACACCACAACAACTCATCGAAGCGGTGCGACACGAACAGCCCGATATGATTGGCTTATCAGGACTGCTTGTTAAATCCGCACAACAAATGGTGCTTACCGCCCAAGACTTAAAACAAGCCGGCATTTCGTTACCGATTTTAGTTGGCGGAGCGGCTCTGTCACGCAAATTTACCGATACGAAAATTGCCCCTGAATATGACGGTATCGTTTTGTACGCCAAAGATGCGATGGAAGGACTGACGCTAGCCAATCGCATCGTTCAACAAGATATCGTCTATGAGAAAAAAGAAAAAGTGGAACATGTAACAAAACAGCAAAACGCTGTCGCCGTCATGACAAAGTCCAATGTGAAGCAAGCACCTATTTACGTTCCGACCGATACAGAAAGGCATATATTACAACACATTCCGCTTTCACATATCGAACCGTACGTCAATTGGCAAATGCTTCTTGGTCACCATCTTGGCTTAAAAGGAAACGTCAAACAACTGTTGGCGGAAGGAAATGAAAAAGCGATCATGTTAAAAGAGCTCATCGATGAATTACTTGCCGAGGCAAAACGAACGAACTCGCTTGCGCCAAAAGCGGTATATCAGTTTTTCCCGGCAACAAGCGACGGCGATACGGTGATCATTTACGACCCACGCGATCAACAAACGGTCATTGAGACGTTTACGTTTCCAAGACAAACGAAAGCACCGTATTTATGTTTAGCAGACTATCTTTCTAGCGAACAAATCGACTACGTCGGGCTATTTGCCGTTACCGCTGGCGCAGGCGTGCGCGATTTAGCACAACGGTTCAAAGAAGAAGGGCAGTTTTTGAAAAGCCACGCCATTCAAGCGTTAGCGCTTGAACTAGCGGAAGGATTGGCGGAACGCGTGCATCAAATTATGCGCGACCGCTGGGGCTTTCCAGATTCGCCCGATTTTACGATGGAGCAACGGTTTGCGGCAAAATACCAAGGACAACGTTTTTCTTTCGGCTACCCTGCTTGTCCAAATCTCGAAGACCAAGAAAAACTGTTCCGCCTATTACGTCCAGAAGAAATTGGCATTCATTTAACAGAAGGCTATATGATGGAACCGGAAGCGTCTGTCTCCGCCATCGTCTTCGCTCATCCGGAAGCAAGATACTTTAACGTGTTGTGAAAAAGCTGACTAAAGTCAGCTTTTTCATACAATACGATCGGGTAAATAATATTCACATGCTAGTTTTTTAAAATCCTTTTCATTCCATGTGACGACCGCTTGTACGGTAGGAGAATGTTTCATAAGCGAGCTAAGATAAGCATCCGCAAAGTCAACACGATGCTTTCCATAACTCGCTATCGCTTGCAACACAACTTCTTTATCGATCGTTTTTATACATGGGAAATATCATCTACAAATCAATCCCTTTTATCGCATGAACGCCTTCACGGTAATAATGTTTCACTTCTTTCATTTCCGTCACTAAATCGGCAAGTTCGATCATTTCCTCTTTTGCCCCTCTTCCTGTCACAACGACATGTGTGTGTGCTGGCTTATTCGCCAATGTGTACACAACATCTTGAAGCGGCAAAACATCATCAATCGGAAAAGATGTAATCGCTAACGCAACATTTAATTCGTCTAAAATAACGACATCATACATACCTGATTGCACACACTCTTTCGCTAGCGCCCACCCTTTTTGCAATGCTTCGCGATGCTCAGCCGGTGTTTTCGTCCATGTGAAACCAACACCTGTTTGGTGTACGGCGATGCCAAGTTGTTGGAATATTTTCGCCTCACCATATGGACGATGCGGCGATTTAATAAATTGAATGACAATCACTTTTTTCCCATGCCCCGCGGCCCGAACAGCAAGACCGACCGCTGCAGTCGTTTTTCCTTTTCCGTCCCCTGTATAAACAATCACCATGTTTCTTCCACCCACTTTAATTGATCGTGTAAACGTACAACGTCTCCGACAACGATAATGGCAGGGGAAGAAAGTTGTTTTTCATTGACGATATCAACGATCGTTTGTAACGTACCGACAACTGTTCGTTGCTTATTTGTCGTTGCCCATTCAATGACGGCCACTGGCGTATGCCCATCTTTCCCATGACGTTGTAGTTGTTCACAAATGTAAGCGATATTTGCCATCCCCATATAAAATACGAGCGTATCTGTCGCATGGCTAAGCGCAGACCAGCGAATACGATCACGTTCTCCGCTTTGGTGTCCCGCAATAAACGTCACCCCGCCCGCATAGTTGCGATGCGTCACCGGAATGCCGGCGTATGCTGGCGCAGCCACACCAGCAGTCACACCTGGAACGATCTCATACGGGATGCCATGTTTCCGCAAATGTTCCGCCTCTTCGCCACCGCGACCGAACATAAACGGATCGCCGCCTTTTAATCGTACGACTGTTTTTCCTTGCAACGCATATTGTACAAGCCATTCGTGAATTTGTTGTTGAATATTTCCATGCTTTTTCGGTTCTTTACCGCAGTATAGTAGCTCGGCTTTTTCTTTCGCATATACAAGCAGCTGTTTGCTCACGAGCCGATCGTAAATAATGACATCCGCCCGCTCTATACATTCGCGCCCATATACGGTAATAAGCTTCTCATCCCCCGGACCTGCCCCGACAATGTACACTTTTCCTTTATTCATGATGATCACTCCCTGTTGATACGTTCGCAGAGGAAAATGTTGCCATATGAAGCATCGCCATCGCCATATGGACAATTGGAAATGCTACCGCTGCCCCGCTTCCTTCACCAAGACGCATATGCAAACGAACGAGCGGCTCTTTGTTTAATAACTGCAGTGCGACGCGGTGTCCCGGTTCGACAGATTCATGACCAGCAATCATATAATGGACAACTTGCTCATTCAACCGCTGCGCAACAAGTGCAGCAACCGTACAAATAAAACCGTCAAGCAAAATCGGAACATGCCGTTCTGCTGCTGCAAGCATCGCACCAGCCATCGCTGCAATTTCAAGTCCACCGATTTTTGTTAATAAATCGAACGGATCGGACGCGTTCGGCTGATGAAGCATAAGTGCTCGTTCAATAACCGCTCGCTTATGTGCAATGGCTTCATCATGAATGCCTGTTCCTTTGCCGACAAGTTCAGCCACGCAGCGACCGCTCATTGCTGCTAATAGCGCACTAGCCGTCGTCGTATTGCCAATCCCCATTTCACCAACGATTAAACAGCGAATTCCTTGATCTATCATTTCATTCGCCTGTCGATGTCCAACTTGTACCGCTCGTTCAGCTTCTTCCCTTGTCATCGCTTGTTCATGGGCAAAGTTTTTCGTTCCATATGCCACTTTCTCATTGATGACACCTTCTTCATCCACATCAACCGCCACACCAACATCAACGACCGCAAATATAGCGCCAATTTGTTGACTGAATACGTTAATGGCCGCCCCGCCACGCACAAAATTTAGCACCATTTGTGCGGTCACTTCTTGCGGATACGCAGACACTCCTTCTTTTGCGATGCCATGGTCAGCTGCAAATACAAGCACGCCAGGCGGTGTCACACGTGGAAAACGCTCCCCTGTCATTTTTGCAATCTCGATCGCTAATTCCTCAAGACGCCCAAGACTGCCGCGCGGTTTTGTTAATTGGTCAATATAATTGCGCACTTCTTCCCCAATTTGTTCATAAAGCATGATGTTCTCCCCCTTGAAATTCAATCATTTTTCGTTCAATTGCTTTCACATCGACATGTTTTTCAACACAATCAGCTAAGTCATCAAATGCTTGCGCACGCAATTGCCGATAATGTGGACGCTCCATTAACGGTGAAAGTTGTTTTTTTCTTCGCACACTATTTAATAAATGGTGCCGAAACATATCGTTATGAAACAAGTCATGCATATATGTTCCGATGACGCGCTCATCTTTCGTTTTACAACCATCCGTTTTTCCGCTTAACAAAATAAGTGGCTCACCTTGTTTCACAAGTGAACGCCCCATATGAATTTCGTACCCTTTTACATCAAACATTTCGTTTTTGTACACCAACATCCCTTCACATAGCACTGTCGTTTTTTCACAAGCGAGCGTCGTTTCAACCGGCAACAAGCTTAATCCAGCAACAGCATCAAGTGGTGTTTCGACATGAAACGGATCTTTAATACGTTCGCCGAGCATTTGGTAGCCACCACAAATACCGAACATGATTGTATCACTTCGTTCATATAAACGGCGGATTGCTACAAATAAACCCGTCTCTTTTAAAAAGTGAACGTCTTCAATCGTATTTTTACTGCCCGGCAAAATGAGTATATCGGGCTCACCTAACAACGACGCGTCCGACACAAACCGTACCGAACAGTCCGGCTCCGCAAAAAACGGATCGATATCAGTAAAGTTGGAAATGCGAGGATATTGAATGACGGCTACATCGATCGCTTTCCCATCGTCTTTTTTCGTCGCATAACGAGAAAGTGCAACCGAATCTTCCGCATCGATGCGCACGTGCGTATACGGAACAACGCCAAGTACCTTCACACCTGTATATTGTTCGAACCAGCGCAATCCCGGCTGAAGAAGCGAAAGGTCGCCACGAAATTTATTAATGATGACGCCAATCACACGCTTGCGATCTTGTTCCTCTAATAATTGCAACGTGCCAACTAAACTCGCAAACACCCCTCCTCGCTCGATGTCGCCAACGAGAACGACCGGAGCATTTGCCATGCGTGCTACACGCATATTCACAAGTTCGCGATCATTTAAATTTACTTCTGCAGGGCTTCCCGCTCCTTCAATGACAAGACGATCGTACTCGTTCATTAACACATGAAGCGATTGTTGAATCAGCTCCAATCCGAGATGAAAAAACTCGTTGCGATAAGTAGTAGCTTTCATATTTTCATACGGTTTTCCATGTACAACAATTTGCGCTTCTTGATCGCGGCTTGGCTTAATTAAAATCGGATTCATATGCGTCGTCGCGACAACACCCGCTGCCTCCGCCTGCACCCCTTGCGCGCGTCCAATCTCCTTTCCATCGAGCGTCACGTATGAATTAAGCGACATATTTTGTGATTTGAACGGGGCCGTTTTCCAACCATTGCGAGCAAATATACGGCAAAAAGCCGTTGCGATCACACTTTTTCCTGCATCTGAATGTGTTCCTTGAAACATAATCGGAAGCGCCCTACGCATCTTTTTTCACCTCGCTACACGCCTTGAGCCATCGCTCAACAAGCAAAGGATTCGACAGAAAATAAAAATGAACGTAACCAGCGACGAGCCGCTTATCCATATACCCGTCTCGCTTGCATCCGCGCAAACCTTTCGCTTCATATGCAAATTTTTCTTCTTGGCGTCGGATGAACGTTGAATAATGAAATTCGTGACCTTTCGCTTTGTCTTGTTCGAACAGAAAATTTCCAGACATTCCCGTCATTTCACGATACCCAAGTGCTACAAGCGCTCGCTGCATACGCACATGTCCCGGAATCACACCAACCATCTCATAATATTGCCCATCGGTCGTCTCAATGCCTTCTGTTAAATACATAAATCCCCCGCACTCTGCAAGCGTCGGTAAACCGCGTTGAATCGCTTCCGCAACCGACTGTTTCACTTGTTCATGTTGTGCAAGTTCCGCTGCAAATTCTTCTGGAAATCCCCCACCAATATATAGCCCATGTACATCATGTGGAACACATTCACCAGCAAGCGGTGAAAAATAAACAAGTTCTGCTCCATACGACTGAAGCATCTCTAAATTTTCTTCATAATAAAAATGGAATGCGGCATCTTTTGCCACAGCGATGCGTACATCATACGTTTGTTTTAATGTAAAAAGCGGCTTGCTTTGAAGTTCAGTCGCTTCCGCTAACTCCCATATCATATCTAAATCGAACGTTTGCGTGATGCGCTCACCAAGCCGATCGAAAAACGGCTGAAGCTCACCACGCTCCACAGATGGAACGAGCCCTAAATGGCGTTCTGGAATTGTTAAATCGTTTGTTTTTTGTAAATAGCCGACAACAGGAATACCGCATTGTTGCTCAATCGCTTCTTTCACAAGCCGAAAATGTCCTTCGCTCCCAACGCGATTCGCAATGACACCAACGATGCGAACGTCTTTGTGAAACAATTGAAATCCGCGTACGACAGCCGCCGCACTTCGCGCCATTCCTGAACAATCAACGACTAACAACACCGGGCTTTCCGTGATAATGCTAATTTCTGCAGTGGAACCTTCATCTGTCGTCGCTCGTTTCCCATCAAATAGCCCCATTACCCCTTCAATAATGGAAAGATGCGCTCCTTCGCTTCCTTTCTTGCATACGTGGCGCACAATGTCTTCATTTCCCATCCAACTATCTAAATTGCGCGAACGCCTCCCTGTCACCGCCGTATGATATGTCGGATCAATGTAATCAGGTCCGCATTTAAACCCTTGAACAACATAGCCTTTTTGTTTAAACGCACTCATTAAGCCGAGCGTTATCGTCGTTTTTCCAACACCGCTCCCAGTCCCAGCCACGACAATTCGCCTCACTCTTTTCCCTCCCATAGCGCAACGGAAATCGTCACATTCCCACTCTTTTTTTTCGTTAAAATAAGCTTTTGTTGTCCGCTATATCGCTTTGCTGCAGGTTCGCTTACACCATATGCCCCAGTATAGCGAAATACTGTTTCAGACGGTTCATCAATCGGAACGGCGTTCAACTGCTCTGGCGTGTAGAAAATAAGCGGCCATTGATATTTGTTTGCTACGGCTATCAACCCTTCTTCATCTTTTTTTAAATCAATTGTGCATAATGCTTTCACACTTTTTATAGAGAAACGTAGCTGTTGTAACGTATCACAAATCACTTGTTCGATTTCTTCCGCTCTTGTCCCACGATTGCAACCGATACCGATGACGATCACTTTTGGACGGTATAACACTCCGTTTTGTAAAACCGCCTCTTCCTCTTTTTCAAGCAAACGATGCGTAACAACGAGCGCTGCATCTGGCTTCGCTTCAAGCGCTTCAGCGATCGAAGCATATTGTCGAATGTTTGACGGAATCGGGGTATCATATGTCCACCAATTCCGTTCACCCGATTCTTGCACGACGGCAACATGCTGTTCATTTACAACTGCTGCACTCACAGGAGTTAAGTTTTCTTCATTCTCCCATTCCCATCCGAACGACCGACCGAATAAATCTACCGCAATCGTTTGTTGCACATCAGACGCTGTCGTAATGACTGGACGAGCGCCAAGCAAATCCGCCACCTTTCGCGTCAACTCATTCGCTCCGCCTAAATGACCGGATAATACACTAATGACATGTTCCGCCTTATCATCAATAACAACAACAGCAGGATCTGTTTTTTTATCTTTTAGTAACGGGGCAATCATGCGCACAACTGCCCCAAGGGAAATAATTAAAATAAGACCGCGGTACGTGACGAACCATTTTCCTAAATGAGAGCGAACATTTCCTGAAAATAAATAAATACCTTTTTGCTTTTCATCACCTTTTGCAAATTTATCTGTGTAATACACGTGTGTATTTGGGAGTGTTTCATGTAGTTTTCGTGCAATTTCTACTCCGTGCTTCGTAATGGCTACAACGGCATACATGTTATTCCCCACCTTTTCGATAGCCGTGTGTAAACGTTTCATCATACAATTTGGAACGACATGATTCATCGAGTTCATTAGAAAGCGCCCACCCCGCTAAAATAAGCGCATGTCTCCGAATACCGTGACGCTGCATATCTTCATGTAGCGTACCAACAGTAGAACGCACAATTTTTTCGTCCGGCCACGTTGCTTTATACACAACAACGACAGGAGTATGCTCACTCCACCCTGCTTCAAGAAGGGCTGCAGTCACTTTTTTCGTTAACGTTGCACTTAAAAAAAGAGCGATCGTACAATGATGTTGCGCTAACGATGCAAGCTGTTCTTTTTCTGGAACAGGTGTCCTTCCTTCTGCTCGCGTTAAAATGACCGTTTGTGTGACATTCGGTACAGTTAATTCCACTTGCGCAACAGCTGCGGCTGCAAATACAGAACTGACCCCAGGCACAATGTCGACATCTATCCCTTCTTTTTTCAACAGCACAATTTGCTCCATCGTTGCTCCATAAACGGATGGGTCTCCTGTATGAAGACGGACGACCATGTTCCCTTTTTTCACTTCTTCACACATAAGTGAAACGATTTGCTTTAAATGCATGCCCGAAGTACAAAAAATGCGCGCGTCTTTTTTGGCATATGTAAGCAACCCATCGTTAACAAGCGAATCCGTGTAAAAAATGACATCCGCTTGCTGCAACAGCTTCATTCCTCTGACTGTAATTAAATCGCTCGCTCCCGGACCAGCGCCGACAATATATATTTTCACTTTCTCACCACCATTAATGTTAAATAAGGTAATGACACTTGCTCCAACTGTTCAATATTCCATATGACCTCTTCGTGAGATGTCACTTTTGTCACAACTGCTGCTTTGTTTGTTATATTCATCTCCCTTAAAATGGCAAGAAGCAGCGACATCACTTTTGCGACTTTTAAAAAAATGACGCAATCGTGCGTTTCAATCACTTTTTTCATCGCATAATAATCATCTCGTGCTGGGACGATGGCAACTGTCTCATCCCCATCCGCTAGCGGCAACTGCAAACGTGCGGCTGCTCCATTTATAGATGAAATGCCAGGTACAATTTCGATCGAAACGTCCGGATATTTCATTTGCATCGTGCGCATAAAATGAATCCATGTGCTATATAAAAGCGGATCGCCTTCCGTCACAAACGCAACATGCTTCCCCTCACGCAAATAAGTCCATACCGTTTCGACTGTTTCATTCCATTTTTCTCGCAACACATTTTCGTCTTTCGTCATCGGAAAAACGAGACCAAGCATCTGTTTTTCTTTTGGCGAAAAGTACGCATCGACAATTTGCTGCGCATAACTTTTACTGCCATTCGCCTTTTTTGGATAAGCAATGACGTGCGCCTCTTTCAATCTACGAAACGCTTTGACTGTTAGTAGTTCTGGGTCCCCGGGACCAACTCCTATGCCGTATAACGTACCAATCATTCTGTATCCCTCTTCCATGCTGAAATGATATATATTGGATTTAATGCATCAAAACGCGTCAATTGTAAAATCGGTTTGCTACGTGAAAATTGGGCGAGCAAAATATCAACAGTATATCCATAGCTTCGTAATGCATCGATCGCTTCATATAACGTTTCGACCGTGACTGCATTGATGACGATGCGCCCACCTTTTTTTAATCGCATACAACAAACAGCAATAATGTCACGCAAACTCCCTGATGTGCCGCCAATAAAAATCGCATCTGGATCAGGAAACTGCTCCAAATGTTCTGGCGCGCGGCCGTGAATGAGTGTAAAATCTACGCGAAACTTTTTCATATTTTTCTGACATATCTCGATATCATAGGCGTTTTTCTCAATTGCAAATACTGCTCCTTCACGAGCAATTTTTGCCGCTTCAATAGCTACCGATCCTGTACATGTGCCAATGTCCCATACAACGCTTTTTTCATGAAGATGAAGCGCCTGCAAACTTAATACCCTCACTTCTTTTTTCGTAATGAGCCCTTTCTCTGGTTTCCGTTGCAAAAATTCATCATCATCAATTCCAAATGCCCAATTCGGTCCTTTGTTCACACGACGTAAAATAACGATATTTAACGGAGCAAAAGAAGCATCTTTCATTTCTTCTAGCGTCAAAAAACGACAGCGCTCGTTTTCACCTCCGAGATTTTCTCCAACAAATGCTTCGTATTCCGTCATTCCGTATGACAATAAGTACGAAGCGATCGCTCGTGGATCATTCGTATCATCCGTCAAAACCGCCACTTTTTCTTTCCCATCTATCCGCTGTGCCAATCCTTTCATCGTACGCCCGTGCAAACTAACGATGTATGCATCATGCCAACTTTCTCCCATTTTCGCAAACGCCCATTGTAGCGAGCTTACAGAAGGATATACTTCAATCGGCACTTTTTTTGCTAAATAACTACCGATTCCATAAAACATTGGATCCCCCGAAGCTAAAATGACCGTTTTTTTTCGTTCATTCATTAATGTCGCTACAAGCGATGATAAATTGTTCCGAATAACGATTTTTTCTCCTTTGTAATGAGGAAAAAAAGATAGTTGCCGTTCCCCACCAACAAGCCGTTCACTTTCATCAATCCATTGTTTATATAGCGTAGGGAGGGATGCCGCTCCGTCAGCACCAATCCCGATTAACTTCATTCGCTCCATCGCTTCGCACCGCCTTTCCTAAACATTGCCCTTTCAGCGTATATAACGTCGTCTCGACAGTCAGTCCGCCATTCACTTCCCGCAACGCATGTTGGCAACAATAGTCACATAACAAATGAAAGAATGACAAATGTCCAGCTTCATACATCATATCGCCAACTTGCGATGCGGTATTTGCCTGTTTAATTGCTTCAACAACGTGCATCGGAGCACCTGATTGTTTCGCAACGTCTGCTAAAAATTGAAAATCAACAGGTGCACTTTTGGAATGAACCATCATAACGCCTTGGGCGACTTTCGAAAATTTTCCCATCATCCCAACGAGCGACACTTTTTTTATCCCGAGCCGCTTACATTGTTTTAATGTAAATCCAACAAAATCCCCCATTTCAATAAATGCTTCTTCTTTCAAATGAGGATATTGTTTCATTGCATATGTTTCACTTCTTCCACCCGTGGTGACAACAACATGATCGCAGCCACAAGCGATCGCAACTTCAAGCGCACGCACAATACTTGCTCGATACGCTGATGTCGAAAATGGAACAACGATGCCGCGCGTCCCTAAAATCGAAATGCCTCCAACGATACCAAGACGGCCGTTTAATGTTTTTTTTGCGATTTCTTCCCCATTTGGAACAGAGATAATAATGCGCACACCACGTTTTATACCGTATTTTGTCATCAACTCATTGGCAACGTCCATCATCATTTGCCGCGGCACGGGATTAATCGCTGCTTCGCCAACAGGAATAGGTAAACCCGGTTTTGTTGCTCTTCCGACGCCTTCTCCCCCGTCAATATGAATCCCTTCCTTCGCCCAGCTTACAGTTGCGACAATAGAGGCACCGTGTGTCACATCTGGATCATCTCCCCCATCTTTAATTACCGTTGCGCTCGCTCGTTCTTCTTCCATTTCACAAGAAACGATCGCAAAGGTAACTTCTCGTCCGATCGGCAACATAATGGTCGCTTCTGTTTGTTTCACGCCAGTAATGAGCGCACATAACGCCGCTTTAGTAGCAGCCGTTGCACACGCCCCTGTCGTATATCCTTCACGCAACTTTTCTTTTTCCATACTTATTCTCGCTCCGCTAAAATGGACAACGCATTTAATGCGGCGACAGTTACCGTACTCCCTCCCTTTCTTCCGATATTTGTGATAAACGGAACATCCAATTTCGCCAATTCTTCTTTTGATTCTGCTGCTGAGACAAATCCGACGGGTAACCCGATAATGAGACTTGGGCGCGCCTCCCCTTCTTTCACTAGTCGAATGAGTTCTAGTAGAGCTGTCGGAGCGTTACCAATGGCAAAAATGCCCCCCTCCGCTTCTTGCACCGCTTTGCGCATCGCAACAATCGCTCTCGTTGTGTTTAATCGTTTCGCTTCTTTTATCACATCTTCATCAGAAATGTATACATGAACGCTCCCACCATATTTTTCAATACGCGCTTTATTAATTCCAACTTGCACCATTTGTACATCAGCCACAATCTTTTTCCCCGCACGAATCGCAGCCACTCCTGCTTCAATTGCACGTGGATGAAACAACAAACTTTTCCCTAATTCAAAGTCCGCGCTCGCATGAATCACACGTTGAACAACAGCATATTGCTCTTCGGAAAACGTATGCTCTCCTATTTCTTCGTCGATGATTTGGAAACTTTTTTGCTCAATTTGTTCCGGTTGGACAGTAATCGGGCGAAACATTTATTTCTCCTCCTTCTTTTTTGACTCTCGCGCTAACGCTTCAATAACATCAGAAAATTCATGATAAATGACGGGATAAGAAAGCTTAGGTCGTCGAATGACAACTGTTTCAATGCCAAGCTCTTGTGCCGCGGCAATTTTTTCATCGACAAAGCCAACACGTCCGCTCTCTTTCGTTACAAGGAGCGTCACACCGAAATGTTTCATGAATGCTATATCTAGTTGTTTTGTAAACGGGCCTTGCATCGCGATAATGTTTTCTTGCGGAAAGCGCAATTGTTCGCACTTTTCCATATTGTCTTTTGTTGGCAACATACGGGCGATTAAGCGAACGCCAGGAAGCGGAAGTAGCTTTTCGGCAAAAATATGCAACGTTTTACTCCCTGTCGTAAGCATAATGACTCCTTTTTTTTCCGCAGCATATTCCGCAGCATCTTCATAGCTATCAACAAACGTGACGTGCTCATACGTAATGATGCTTTCTTTTCGTTCATAGCGAATATACGGGACGTTTGCTTTTTCTGCTGCTTGTATCGCTTGACGCGATGCTTCTTCTGCGAACGGATGGCTTGCATCGACGACCGCTGTCACTGCATATTGTTGAATAAGCTGAACCATCTCACTCGCAGTTAAACGGCCAACATGGGCATGCAGTCCAACGTACGCCATTTGCTCTGCCGCATGTTCTGTAACGACGGTCGCAAACACATCATATCCAGCATCGCGAATCGCTAGCGCTAACTGTCGTGCATCACTCGTTCCAGATAACATCATGATCATTTCTTTCACCTCAATGTTCGTGATGATGATGGTGATGATGATGTTCGGCGACATGAAGCCGATATTGACACGTATCACAATTCATACGAACCGAATTGCTTATTGCTTCTTGCAACCGATCGAGCACAATCGTCTGTAGCGATGGATGAAATCCAAAATAATGCGCAAGCACAAACGAAATGTCCGAGTATGTGCTTTGAAACTCGGAAACTCGCTTTTCTAACCGCTTTATAAGTACGCCTGTAAATAAAAAGTAAGGTAAAACGACAATTGTTTTAGCCCCGAGTTTTACACATCGTTCCACTGCCTCATCTAACGATGGATTTGTTACCCCCATAAACGCTGGCTCAACGATTGCTTGTTTGTTTTGTTCCCAAAATAAACGAGCAATTTTATACAAATCGCTATTGGCATCTGGATCGCTCCCACCGCGCCCAAGCAAAATGATCGCTGTTTGCCCATCCATAACAATCCCTGCTTCTTGCAGACGGTCGTTTAAAATCGTAAACGTGGCGTCGTGAATACCGAGCGGTCGTCCGTACGTAAACGACACGTGTGGATATCGTTTTTTTGCCTCATCGATTGCCGCTGGAATATGTAGTTTCGAATGACCAGCTGGCAGTAAAATGATTGGAATAACAATAACGTCCGTTGCCCCTTTTTCTACACAATGGACAATACCGTCTATAACAGATGGCACACCAAATTCTAAAAAACATGTATGCACATAAAACGTTTTATCGATTTGCGGACGAAGCATTTGAACAAACTGGCGAACTTGCTCGTTTCCTTCTTCATCCCGACTTCCATGCCCAACAAATAAAATTGCTCTCATTTGCCTCACTCCCCACATGCCGCTGGCTCTGTTTTTAACGTTTCACCGTAAACAAAACCGCCGACTTCTTTTTTTCGTTCAAAAAATTTATGGAAACGTTCATTCGCATATCCTTCCTCTTTATATTGCCTAATGATACGAGCGATCGTTTCAATCAACTGATCAGGATGAATACCTTCAGCAACAAGCTGCCCCGGATGAGCGTTTCTTCCTACTGTTTTCCCTCCTAAAAATAAATCAAATGCTCCTTTCCGATAGACGATGCCAATATCTTCATGGACAGCGCCATAACAAGCCATGCCACACCCGTTAAATCCAAGCCGCAATTCTTTTGGCAATTCCATCCCGCCAAATTGTTTGTATAATTGTTCAGCATAAGGAATGGCGTCTTTTTTCTCTCCGTCACAAAAATCACATGCTTTCATAACAAATACATTTCCTGTTGGGGCGACGGTTAAACCAGCTTCTAAAAGCTCACGAACAACTTCGTCTGGTCGCTCCGTTTCCATCGTCACTTTAAGATAATGATCTGGTGTGTACGTAATCGTTCCTTTTTCACCAACGATGCGTGCAATGTCTATCATTTGTTTCGTTGTTAACGTTTTATTTGTCACCCCTGGACTAATTGCTATTTCTAATCTTTCTATCTGTTTTGGAGCACTCACTTTTTCGTACGCTTCTTCGGCAATCGTGCGCACGTTTGCGAGTGACCACGGTTCCGCCTCTGGTCGCAACCGTTCATGTGGCTTTAACGGTTGAACAGCGCTCGCTAGCTTATATTTCCGTTCATAACCACGAGGTGTAATCATCAGTCCATCGTAAACAAATGTGGAAGAGTTCCCGATAATAACGGTCGTTAACATACCGATGTCGTGCTCTAACATGTCTCCTAAACTTGTTAATACAATATGTTGTCGTTCGCGGTACGCGCTTTTGACGAGACCAACAGGTGTATGTGGTGAACGATATGTTAATAAAATACGTTGCGCTTCGACAATCTGCTGGGTACGGCGACCGCTTTTCGGGTTGTATAGCGCAATAACAAAGTCAGCTGCTGCGGCTGCCTCAATTCGTTTGGCGATGACATGCCACGGCGTTAAATGATCGCTTAAACTAATCGTACATGCATCGTGCATAATCGGCGCTCCAAGTAAAGCGGCGCATGAATGGATAGCTGAAATACCAGGAACAATCTCTACTTCAATTCCATCCTCTTTTCGCCATCCTTTTTCAATGAGCACTTCGTAAACGAGCCCAGCCATTCCATATAGTCCTGCATCCCCACTTGAAATAACTGCAACATTTTTGCCGCGTTCCGCTTGTTTTATCGCCTCTTGTGCTCGGCTAACTTCTTCGGTCATCCCTGTGCTAATCACTTCTTTTCCAGCGATCAAATCAACGACTAAGTCAACATACGTTTTATATCCGACAATGACGTCGCTTTCTTCTATTGCTTCGCGAGCACGTTTTGTCATATGCTCGACACTTCCTGGACCAAAGCCAACAACAAACAATTTCCCAGCCATTTTTTCACCCCTTTTTCCATTGTTCAATCCATTCAGATAACTGTTGCCCTGTGCATTCCTTGTTTTCCTTCATCCATATGCGCAATAAAAGCGGCAGCGGCAAGCGCAAATCGCGAAATATATTCGTTTGCGAAAAGACAAACGCAGGTGTTCCGGATAAAACGATACGCCCCTCATCCATAACAAACACTTCATCCGCCCACTGCCAAACGAAATCAAGATCGTGCGTAATGACAACGAGCGTCGTTCCTGCTTGATGTAAATCATTGAGCTTCATGACTAAGCGCTCGCTCTGCGCTCCATCTAAGTAAGCAGACGGCTCATCGACAATAAGCAATCGAGGTCGCGTAGCCATCGCTACCGCAAGAGATAGCCATTTTTTTTGTCCTAGACTTAAATGATGAATCGGCATATCACGCCATTTCTCAAGCGAAAACTGTCTCATGACGCGTTCTATTTGTTCGCGATTTCCTTCTAAACTAATCGCTAGTTCTTCTTCAATCGTCGGTGCTAAAAATTGATGTTCGGGATTTTGAAAGACGACGCCGACATGTTGCCGTAACCGACGATTCTCCACCTTTTTTCCTTCCCAATACACTTCACCTTTCGTCGGACGGTAAATACCGTTGGCATGAAGCAACCATGTCGTTTTCCCGCAACCGTTTTTCCCGATTAACGCATATTTTTTTCCTTGTTCAATTGTCAACGATATTCCTTTTAACACGTAAGTGCCGTTTCGATACGTATAATGCACATTATGAAATTGCAACATATAAGCCCTCCACAATAAGTAAAACAACAAGTCCGACGCACGCTTCCATCACATACTTTCGAGGCAATTGTTCGTCAGCACAAATAGGGATAACAGATGATACGTTGCGCGCCTCTTGCGTAATAATCATCGCCTCGTAATCGCGTATCGTTTGGCGAAGCAGTTGTGCAATCGCAAGCGATGCAAGTCTCCAATTTCGTTTCCCATTTTTTATTTTTACCGTCATAAACAAATGCGTCGCCGCTTTCTCTAACACGAAAATGAAGCGATACGTCAATACTAATAGCTCAATGAACGCTTGAGGAACACGCCATTTACTTAATGCATAAGCAATGCGAAAAAACGGTGTTGTGATGGCAAGAGAAAAAAGCGTAAAAGAACTTGATAATGCGCGTAAACAAATCGTTGCCACTTGCCCCACATTTTCGCCCACAAAATGAACGTTACGATCAATCGCAAAAAGAAGAGGAACACAGCTCCCAATAACAAGAAGGGACATGATGACAAAAAAGCGAACGCAAACATACCATGGCAAACGGGCACGATAAAGAAGCCAAATGAATAACAAGACGATAATGATACAACGAGTCATATTCGTTCCAAAAATCGTCCCAATAAGCAGTGTGCAAGTAAGTATGAGTTTAAATGTGACATTCACTTTAGCCAGTTGATTTCGATACGCCCATTCGTCAAGCCAACTAACCATTTCGCTTTCGCCCTTTGTACAGCCCGATAATATATCCAATCACTCCAGCACCAAGCGCGGCTTGTAGTGAAAATAACAACGTCTCTACTTCTCCGCCTGGGGGCTCAAATACAACATCAAACCACGGTTTATAATGCGGCGCAATTTGTTGAATCATTTCTTCCGCAAGCGTATCAGCTCCAGCAAACTCTGTATTTTTCACAACAAATAGCGGTAGCACAATGAATAGTGCAGCAACGAGAAGCAATATGCGATTGTTCATTCAATAGTCGCTCCTTTCTGTTCCAATATCGTTAACTCCCGCTTCGAGTGCGTATGTAAAAAGTTCCATACAACAACGGTAAGAAGTCCTTCCGTAATCGCAAGCGGTATTTGCGTCACTGCAAAAATCGAAGCGAACTTTAAAAATGCCCCCCATACCCCACTCGTCGCATCAGGAAACGCAAGTGCAAGCTGAATTGACGTCATTACATACGTAGCTAAATCGGCCATCATCGCCGCAAGGAAAACGGAAACGCGCGTACATACGCCGAACTTTTTACACAAAGAAAACAGTACGTACGCAACGAGCGGTCCGACGACAGCCATGGAAAACGCATTCGCACCAAGTGTTGTCACTCCGCCATGCGCAAGTAAAAGCGCTTGAAACAATAGCACCGCCGTACCAATGACCGTCATCACGAACGGTCCGAATAAAAGTGCACCAAGACCTGTCCCAGTCGGATGAGAGCTACTTCCTGTAACAGACGGGATTTTTAACGCAGAAAGAACAAATGTAAATGCCGTAGCTAAAGCAAGCAATAACTTTACTTCGGGCCTTTGCCTCATCAAACGCGCAACGTTGCGCATACCGATCAAGAAAAACGGTAAAAATAACAGCCACCAAACGAGCGCCCACTGCCAAGGCAAAAATCCTTCCATAATGTGCATCGCATATACAGAAGGCGAAAGCGCAAATAAAATATAGATGGTTACGCACGCACTAGCGAAAAAAAACAACGGTTTCTTCACTTTTCCTTCCCCCTTGTCGCAACGCTATGTTCAGGTATGACAAACCCTCCATCGTATGTGTACGTCACATAATCAAGCAATACTTCGCCATCTTTTACATGTTTTCGTACAATATCCCTACCGACTTGCTCATCAATCGTGCGGTACCAAATTCCTTCTGGATACACGATGACAACACATGCATCTTCACAGCGCCCGTTGCACCTCGTCCGCGTCGTATGGACGTGGGTATGTAGTTGCAGTTTGTCAATCTCATCACGAATCGCCTGCGTTACCTCCTCTCCCCCTTTCCGCATACAACTTCCTCCGTTACAAATCAACACATGATGTTTCGTTCCTTGTAAATTCCACGTTGCCATATATGTCACTCCTTTTTTTCAAAATAAAAAAGCACCCCTAGGCAGAGGTGCAGAAAAAACGAAAGATTCAAAAAATAGAGCATACGTCACTAAGCATATATAACGTCCATCGTTCCCGCACGTCTACCTATATTCCCGTAGGCAGCCGACGTATCGCAAGCAGGCAGGTCTCCTGGCTTAGGTTCATCATTTCGTTGCGCCTTCCCTAAAAATCAGTGGCATCCTGCAACAAAACTCCCCATCACAGTGGCGGGTACCGCGACGGCTTTGCACCGTTCTTCCCTTTTAAGCATACAGACGTATGCACCGTACTTGCTTATCGTATATTGTTTTTCAAAGAGCATGAATGTTAAGAATATAATACACCATTTTTTTCTTCTCGCCTAGTCCATTTACAAAAAAAGCGCCCTCTATTGAGAAGGCGCTTTGTAGTAATCGCACGAAAATCGTTTCACGAGCGTATGTGGGATAATAATTCGTTTAATTGGCTCGTTCGGATTTTCAATTTGTTGTATTAAATTTCTTGCCGCTTCAAAGCCGAGTTGAAAAATGTTAATGTCTACCGACGTGAGCGGCGGACGAGAAATTTCCGATAAAAGTACGTTGTTAAAGCTGACGATCGACACATCTCCCGGCACGCTTAAGCCCATTTCCGCAAGCGTATTTAATACTCCAAGCGCCATTAAATCGTCGGCGACAACGAGCGCGGTTGGCGGTTCAGCAAGTGAAAGCAGCTCTTTCATCGCTTCTTGTCCGCCTTCTTTTAAAAATTCCTCGTGTACAATGTAGTCTTTTCGATATGCAAGCCCTGCCGATTTGAGCGCTTTTTCATAACCGCGCAGACGATCCATCGTCACAATGAGATTGACGTTTCCACCGACAAATGCGATGCGCTCATGACCGAGTTCAATTAAATATTCCGTTGCCTCACGTGCCGCCCGTACGTTATCGTTATCAACGTGGGTAATTTCTTCCGCTTTTTTATGCGGTTTCCCAATGACAACGAACGGCACATCTTCTTTTTGTAAATACGCCATAATTTTATCGTTCGCACGCGAATAAAGCAAAATGACACCATCAACGCGCTTTCCTTGCACCATATGCACGACGCCATCATAAATTTCCGCTTCCGTTTCCCCTGTCGATAACTGTAACGCATATTGCCGATCATGCACCGCTTTACTAATGCCGCGAATGACTTCCGGGAAAAACGGATTTTGAAACGCTTTATCGGCCGAACTTGGCATGACGAGCCCGATTACTTGCGTCGATTTGTTTGCTAAACTGCGCGCGATAAAATTCGGATGATAGCCAAGCTCTTTCATCGCCTCGCGCACTTTCTTCTTCGTTTTTTCACTAATGCGCGGGCTATCGGCGATGACGCGTGAAACGGTCGATGGCGCCACATTCGCGCGCTTCGCTACATCTTTAATCGTTACTGTCATAAAAAATCCCCCATCTCTTACAAAACAAACGTGTTTGTCGCCTCATCGATGATACGTTTTTCTCCATTAACAACAATTGTAGACGGTACATCGCCAACAAATGCGACACGCAATTGCCAAGGTGGTTTGTACGCACCTTCTCGTTCTATCTCAAAATGAACCGCATCGTCCGAAAACGTCGCGCGAATACGCATGCGGACATATTCTCCTTTTTCATATGCAAACGTCTCACCATCATCATCATAAATCGTATATGTCGATGTTCCTTTTTTCATTGTATACACATATAACGTCAACTGTTCATCCACAATCATCGTAGATGGCTTCGCTTCGGCGTGGGCAATCATCGCCCCTTCTTTTACGTATATTGGCAAACGATCAAGCGGTGCTTCGACAATATATCGCTGACTGCCTTCAAACACTTCTTTCGTCCAATAATCAACCCAGCGTCCTTCTGGAAAATAAACGATGCGATGCGTTGTATATGGACGGATGATCGGTGCAATCATCACTTGCTCGCCAACCATAAACTGATCCGAAATATTCCACGTTTCGCGATCGTTCGGATATTCCATCATAAGCGGGCGCATCATCGGCACACCTGTTTGATGCGCTTCCACATATAACGAGTAGAAGTGCGGTAACCATTCGTACCGCAAGTCAATATACCGTTTTATGATTTGTTCATATCCTTCCCCAAACGCCCACGGTTCTTGCCGCGCAAAACCGATCGCACAATGATTGCGGAAATATGGGAAAAACGCACCGACTTGCGTCCATCGCGCAAGCAACTCCCCGTTCGCATGATGCGCAAAGCCACCAACATCTGCCCCGCAAAACGCAACAGCCGATAATCCTAAATTCAAACACATCGGTATCGACAGTTCAAGGTGCTCCCAAAAGCTTCGATTATCTCCCGTCCATACCGCTGCGTAGCGATGAATGCCGGAAAAGCCTGCGCGTGTCAATACAAACGGACGTTTTCCTTTCAACTGTTTTTTCAACGCACAATATGTCGCCTCGGTCATCATCATTCCGTATATGTTATGCACTTGGCGATGCGTTTTCCATCCGTCATGAACGACTTGTTCATCGATCGTTTTCGTCTCGTTAAATACCGATGGCTCATTCATATCGTTCCAAATGCCTTCGATGCCGATGTCCGTATAAAACGTATGTTGTTCGCCCCACCATTTGCGCACTTTTTTCTTCAAAAAGTCTGGAAATACGCTCGTTCCTGGCCAGACGTCTCCTTTGTATAACGTTCCGTCAGCATATTTACAAAAATAATCCTTTTGCACCCCATCGCGGTACGTCTCATACTCCGCATCAACTTTCACGCCTGGATCAACAATCGGAACGATATGAACCCCTTGTTCCTTCGCATATTGAACGAGCGATTCCGGACGTGGAAATCGTTTTTTGTCAAATGTAAATACGCGATATTCATCCATGTAATGAATATCTAAATATACCGCATCAAGCGGAATACGTTTGGCGCGAAACGTATCAATCAGTTCACGCACTTCCTGTTCGGTTTCATAACTATACCGTGACTGATGATACCCAAGCGCCCATTTTGGTGGCAAAGGCATTCGTCCAACAAGATGCGTATATTGCCCTAACACATCTTTCGGGTGCGGACCAGCAAACACATAATAGTCAAGGGACCCACCATCTGATGTAAACGTATAAAACGATTCGTGGCGTAAGTCAAACGTCGTTTTATACGTATGATCGAAAAAGATGCCGTGCGCATGCCCATTTTTTAACACCATCATATATGGATGCGACTCATATAGAGGATCTGTTTCTAAATTGTGGGGCGCATACACGTCCGTATTCCACATCGTCCATACAGAACCACGTTTATTCAACACCCCTGTTTTTTCTCCTAATCCATATACGACATCTGTCGGAGCAAGCGCATGAACGCAACGCATACGCCCTTTTGCTTCAAAACATACAGGCTGTTCATCGCGCACGAGCAATATTCCTTCATTGTCGTATATCGCCAGACGAAACGGACGTCGTTCAATGACGACTGTCAGCTGTTTCGTCTGCAACTCCCAGCCGTCTTCTTTTTCTTGAACGTGCACATCTACTTTTTTCGGCGTTGCGACCACTGCTGGACTCACAGAAACATACTTTCCGTCGAACGGATCAATTGTCACCCGAACGATATCGTCACGATAAAAATGTATTTTACCCGATGCGTTCTCGCATGTGAATGCAAATATTTGCTTTTTCCCTTCAATTTTTTGCACATGTCCAATCGGTTGCCACACTTCTTTTTCGTCCAACTGATCAATCGGGCGAATCGCAAAACTTGTATCTTCTAGCATGCTCTCTCCCCCATCATCATTACGCTTTTCGTTTGCGCGCGAAGTATAAAAATAGACCAAATGCCGTATATACCGCAACAAGTGCCGCAATAAACGGAATGTTTAATCCTGTTTTTGGCGCAAGCACGTAAATTTCCGCCGTTTCACGATCTAAAATGATGTCGTACTTGCCGTCTTTGCTGCGCACTAAATCTCCCGCCAGCAACCCACGCAATTCTTTTCCTTGTTCCAATTCGTCATCGAGCGTCACTTTTTGCGTTTTTGACGTATTGTTAATCGCGATCACTGTTGTTTCGTTTTCGTACGTTCGTTTAAAAAGTGCCATGCCGTCTTTTTCATAAAGCAATTCAAAGTCGCCACGACGAAGCGATGGAAGCTTCTCGCGCAATTCACCAAGTTTTGTCACATAATCAATGAGCTCTTTATCAGTACGGAAATTCATTAAACGACGGTTGTCTGGATCTTCCCCGCCATCAAGCGCAATTTCCGTTCCATAGTACATAATCGGAATACCCGGCGCTGCAAACAAATACGTCAGTCCAAGTTTTAAACGCGTCACCGGATTGATGCGATTTTGCAAGGCTAAACGTGTAAACCGAACCGTATCATGATTATCTAAAAACGTCCCAAGCAAATACGGACGGTCATAAAAAGCCTCGTTTCGCTTCCATACGTTGTAAAGTGGTTCAAGCGATTGATCGACGTTTGAAAAAATCGTTGACGCTTCTCTATAAAACGGAAAATCAATGAGCGCATCAATTCCGTGCTTCCCATATTCCGCTACATAACGTGGATCGTCATGCCATACTTCCCCAAGAAGGAAAAAGTCTTGTTTCACCGATTTCACTTCTTTAGCAAACTCGTCCCAAAACGATTTTGGCACATGTTTGACCGTATCTAACCGATATCCGTCAATGTCCGTTTGTTGAATCCACCATTTCGCGACATCAAATAAATACGCTTTCACTTCTGGATTTTCTTGCGCTAAATCAGGGAGACCAAACAACCAGCCGTTTTCGACTTCTTGTTGATTCGCCCAATTAAAAATGTCTTTTTTCTCATGAAACCACTCTTTTTTCGCCGGATCATTTAGCCACGGATGATTGTACCCCGTATGATTCACAACAAAATCTAAAATAACTTTCATATCGCGCTTATGCGCTTCTTTCACAAGCCGTTTAAAATCATCGAGCGTTCCGAAATGCTCTTCCACTTTGTAAAAGTCTTCAATCCAATAGCCGTGATATCCGCCTTTTTCGTTCGCAAAAATCGGCGTGAGCCAAATGGCTGTAAAGCCCATTCCTTTTATGTAGTCAAGCTTGTCAATAATTCCTTGCAAATCACCGCCATGATATGCTTTCGGATCATGCACGTTCACTTCATAATCATTTTTCGGATTCCCGTTATTGAAACGGTCGACCATAATAAAATAAATGCGTTCATCTTGCCACGTTCGCTCCGTTTTCGCACTTACTGGCGCCGTCACGGACAGCAACAAAACAAAAATAAGTAGCGCGCGAAATACACGTTTCATTTCATTTCACTCTCCATTCATTCCAAAGCTTCTTCTGTTAATATATCTCTAAATAGTAAGGAAGGAAAGAACCAAAACGATTCTTTCCTTTCGTTTCTCACCCTTTTGTTCCACCCGCCGTTAAGCCAGAGACGAAATACTTTTGGAATGAAAGGAAGAGAATAGCGATCGGCACCGCAATTAAAACGGAACCTGCCGCAAACGTTGTAAATTCGCTGCCGAACTGTTTTGCCACTAAATCGTATAATCCAACCGCAAGCGTATATTTTTCTTTGCTGCGAAGCAATACGCTCGCTAAAATAAAATCGCCAAACGGCGCGATAAACGTAAAGAGCGCCACAACCGCAATAATTGGCTTCGCAAGCGGCAAAACGATTTGGAAGAAAATGCGCAAATGCCCTGCTCCGTCAATTTTCGCCGATTCATCAAGCTCTTTCGGAATCGTATCTAAATATCCTTTCATTAGCCACGTATTCATCGGAATGGCACCGCCGACGTATACGAGAATTAACCCTAAATGCGTATCAACTAATCCCGTTAAAAGCGCTAAAATGAAAATCGCAATAAGCGCCGCAAAGTTTGGGATCATCTGCAAAATTAAAAACGTCATCAATCCGTTTTGGCGTCCGATAAAGCGATAACGCGAAAACGAATACGCTGTTAAACTTACTAAAATAACGGAAAAAATCATCGTCAACGTCGAAATTTTTAACGAGTTCCAATACCAAGTCAAATAATCGCTTTGCGATGTATCGAACAATTTTTTATAGTGCGCTAGCGTGGCGTTGTCTGGAATCATTTTTGACCCAGATAAGCTTTGTCCCGGATTAAATGACGAGCCAACGACCCAAAGAAGCGGATAGACGATAATGATCGTCATCACCAAAATGACGGCATACGACAACGTCAACCGAATGAGTTTTTGTCTTTTCATATCCATATTACATCATATCCTCTTCTTTAAATGATTTTGTTCTTCTAAACTGCCATAATGCGACAGATACGACAACGAGCGAAAGCAATAACGTAATTGCCGCCGCTTTCGAATATTGCGCAGACGTCATCGTTAAACGATAAATCCACGAAATTAAAATGTCTGTCGCACCAGCATTTTGCCCAGATACCGCAGGGCCACCACCATTAAATAAGTAAATGATGTTAAAGTTGTTGAAGTTAAACGTATATTGCGTAATTAAAATTGGCGCTGTCGCATACAACACGAGCGGAAGGGTAATTTTCGTAAACTTTTGCCAACTTGATGCGCCATCAACTGTCGCCGCTTCATACAATTCATTCGGAATAGCTTGCAATACCCCCGTTGTCATCGCAAAGACGAACGGGAAGCCGAGCCACGTTTGAATGAGAATTAACGCCACTTTCGTCCAAAACGGATCGGTCATCCATTCAATCGGTCCGATGCCTAACGACGCCAAAATCGTTTTATTAATCACTCCGAACGATTCGTTAAACATACCTGAGAAAACGAGAATCGTTACAAACGCTGGAACTGCCCAAGGTAAAATGAAAATCGTCCGAATGATCGCTTTTCCTTTTAAATCTTTTTGGTTCACAATAATGGCTAGGAAAATACCGAGCGCAATTTGTAACGTTGTTGCCCCAAACGTCCAAACGATCGTCCAAGCAAGTACGTTAATAAACGTTTTCCGCCAGAGATCGAGCTTCACTAGGTCAATGAAGTTTTGAAACCCAACCCAGTCAACAAGTTTCGCTGGCGGTGAATGATATAAGTCATAGTTTGTAAACGCCAATAAGACGACGAAAATAATCGGGAAAATAACGACAAACACAAGTAAAATAAATCCTGGTGAAATCATTAAATATGGAAAGCCGTTGTCAACGAGCGCACGATATTGCTCGCGCAACGAGCTAATTTTCAACCCTAAATCACGCTTTTGCCCGTTTTTATAGGCATCGCGCAAATTAAATGCATAAAACCCAAGTCCAAACACCGAAATAATGACCGCTAAAATGCCCTCAACGAGCAAGAAAATGGAATGGTCACGGCCGATGACTTCACCGAGCGTAAAGATTCCCCACCATCCCATATTTAACAAATCTTTAAAAACGATTAAAAATGAAGCAGCTAAAATAAAAAATGAAATACCTTTCACGTATTGACGATTATACAGTTGACCAAATCCCGGAATAATGGATAAACCGAGGGCAATTTTCCGATGATTCGATTGATACATTGGTGTTTCCATTGATTTTGTCTCCTTTCTAAACAATGGCGAGGAGCGCACTTAAATGTGAATGAATAAACAAAGAAAAGAAAGTTGAAGCAGTACCTCTACAAGAGAGGTACCGCTCGTTTCTTAGTTGCTTGGATGGTTTGTTTCAATGTTCGTTTTAATTGTTTTTACAGCTTCATCAAGCGCTTGTTTTGGCTCTGCTTTTTGGTTCGCGACAAGTTGAAGTGCTGTCGCCATTGGTCCCCATACTTCTGCCATTTCAGGAATGTTTGGCATTGGAATCGCATATTGCGATTGGATCGCAACCGCTTTTGCCCCTTCATCTTCTGCGATTAACGGATCGTTAATGAGCGATTTCACAGGTGGAATTTCACGCGTTAACTCGAAACGTTTTTTCGCATTTTCTTCGTTTGTAATAAACTCGATGAGTTTTGTTGCCCATTCCGGATGTTTCGAGAAGGCAGATACGTGCCATCCTTTTACACCCATAAACGTTTTCACAGGCTCACCGTTTGGCAATTTTGGCATTGGTGCAACACCGATATCAATGCCTGCATCACGCATACCTTGGAACGCCCACGGACCGTTCATGACAGATGCTGCTTTTCCTTCGTTGAATAAGCCGTCCATCGCTGAACCGCCGTTTTCACCGATAATACCTTTCGGGAACAATTCTTTATACCATTGTTGAATGTATTCTGTTCCTTTAACGGCTCCTTCGTTATTTAAACCGATGTCGTTGCGATCTAACGCACCGTTATTGTTTTTAAATACGTAACCGCCCATACCAGCGATCACACCGTGCGCGAAGTAGAAATTATCCCAAAGCGCTAAGAAACCGTATTGATCACCTTTTGTAAACTCTTTAGCGAACTGATACAATTCATCCATCGTTTCAGGCGCTTTGTCCATTAATTTTTTGTTATAAATAAATACAGGCGTTTCTACTGCTTTTGGAAGTCCATATAACTTTCCATCATACATTTGCGCCGCAATTGAAGATTCTGTAAACGTGTCTAATACCGCTTGATCAACGTTAATTTCGCGAATTAATCCTTCCGTCACGAGCTGACCGATTTGGTCGTGCGGAACAGTAATAACGTCAGGGCCTGTGCCAGCTGGACCGTCTAGGCGAAGTTGATCGCGTTGTTTTGTTGCCATTTCAACTTCTTTGTACTCGACTTTAATGCCGTATTTTTCTTCGAACGCTTTAATCGCTGGCTCTAACGCCACACCGCGCTTCACGTCTTCCCAAACGACAAGCTTTTCTGGTTTTGGCGGCATGCCGTCTTCCGATACTTCCGTTTTTCCTTCGTTTTCATTTTCCTTTGGCTTTGCCTCATCTTGTGGACCACAACCTGCCATCACACCTGCAAGCAATGCAAGCGATGAAAAAATGGATACCGTTTTTTTCATTTCGACCCCTCCTATGTTTTCAGCAATATGTACAAACGCTTTCATTTTTGTTTTGCGAAAACGATTGCACAACCTTTATCTTCATTATACTATCATTTTCCGCTTTGACAACTATTTTTTTCATCTTTTTTTGAATGAATATTGACTTTTTACTTCCGTTCATTTTACGCTTGACATAAGCATTGTATCCGCTTCCTTAGCTCAAAGAAGAGAGAGCGTACAAATATGTGATAAGAAGCGCAATCGATTGCGCGATAAATAGAGAGGAGAGATTGAAACATGTTAAAAGAAGCGATTTATCACCGTCCAAAAGATGCGTTTGCTTATGCATACGACGAACGAACGCTACATATTCGTTTGCGGACAAAAAAAGATGACGTCGATGCCGTTTATTTGTTATTTGGCGACCCGTACGTATGGGAAGATGGCGCATGGCAATTTGACAAGCAACCGATGCAAAAAAGCGGTTGTGACGCTTTATTTGATTATTGGTTCATCGCTGTGCAACCACCGTATCGTCGCTTGCGCTATGGCTTTGAATTGCACGCCGGTGAAGACATGCTCGTCTATACAGAAAAAGGCTTTTATAAACAAGCCCCGACAGACGATACCGCATACTATTTTTGTTTCCCGTTTTTAAATCGCATCGATGTATTTGACGCACCGAGCTGGGTAAAAGACACCGTCTGGTATCAAATTTTCCCTGAGCGTTTCGCCAACGGCAATCCACGTTTAAATCCGCCAAATACGCTCCCATGGGGAAGTATCGATCCGACAACGACGAGCTTTTTTGGCGGCGATTTTGAAGGCATTATTGAACGATTAGACTATCTTGTCGAACTCGGCATTACCGGCATTTATTTTACACCGATTTTCAAAGCGCCATCGAACCATAAATACGACACGATCGACTATTTTGAAATCGATCCACAATTTGGCGACAAACAAACATTTAAACGGCTCGTTGAAGCATGCCATGAAAAAGGCATTCGCGTCATGCTTGATGCGGTGTTTAACCATAGCGGCTATTATTTCGCCCCGTTTCAAGACGTGCTAAAAAACGGCGAGAAATCACGGTATAAAGATTGGTTCCATATTCGTGAATTTCCACTTCAAACGGAACCGATTCCAAATTACGATACGTTTGCTTTTGTACCAGAGATGCCGAAATTAAATACCGAAAACCCGGAAGTGAAGCAATATTTACTAGACGTCGCAACATATTGGATTCGCGAATTTGACATTGACGGCTGGCGATTAGACGTAGCAAACGAAGTCGACCATCAATTTTGGCGCGAGTTTCGCCAAGCGGTGAAAGCGATCAAACCGGACGTGTACATTCTCGGTGAAATTTGGCACGATGCGATGCCATGGCTAAGAGGAGATCAATTTGATGCGGTCATGAACTATCCGTTTACGAACGGCGCACTCAACTACTTTGCGAAAGAAAACGTAAAAGCAAGCGAATTTGCCCATACGATCGTAAACGTGTTGCATAACTATCCGCAAAACGTAAACGAAGTCGCCTTTAATTTGCTCGGCAGCCACGACACGCCGCGCATTTTAACGCAATGCGGTGAACGAAAAGAAAAGGTAAAACTCATGTTTACGTTCCAACTTTCGTTTAGTGGCTCGCCATGCATCTATTACGGCGATGAAATCGGCTTAACTGGTGGACAAGACCCGCTTTGTCGCAAATGTATGGTATGGGAAAAAGAAAAACAAGACCGCGATATACTTACGCACGTCCAAACGCTTATTACACTGCGCAAACAATATCGTGCCTTGCGCTTTGGCGAATTTCATGTGTTAGAAGCAAACGATGAAACGAATCATATCGCTTACGTCAAAACGTACGAAGATGAAACGATCGTTTGCGTGTTAAACAATGCAGACGCATCGCTTACATGGACCGTTCCATTTTCACTTCAAGACAAAACGGTCATCAACCTTTGGACGAACGAACAAATAACTGAACAAACGATGACAATTGAGCCGTACGGCTTTCGTATGTTACTTGTGCAGCCTACGCCCGCTGTATAAAACGGCGATACTCGCTTGGCGTCATCCCTTCTAATTTTTTAAATACACGCGAAAAATATGCACCATCCTCAAATCCGACTTGTTTAGCAATCGCCGCGACCGTCTCGTTGGTTGCGGCTAATTTTTTCTTTGCTACTTTCAGCCGATAATCATGTACATATTGCAGCGCACTCATTCCGATCGTTTTTTGCATACAGCGTGAAATGTAGTCAGGATGAAGTCGGAGAGCATAAGCAAGATGCTCCATTTCAAACGATTGATCATAATGACGATGAATATATTCCATCGCTTCTCTACATACATGCTCCGCCGCTGATGGAATATGAAGCGTTTGTTTTTGCAATTGAACGATCCATTGTGCAAATAACAGCTGTTGCGCCAACGAATGATCCGGTGTTTGTTGCTCACGAACGATATGTTGCAACATCGTCTCCATTCCTACTTTGTTCAACTTTCCGTATTGTGGAATAAATAAACGATATTGCGCATAATCGACATACGTTGCCTCTCGTTCAATAATATCGCTCCATCCATACGGCTGTTTTTCAACAAGCTCGTATTGTGGCACTGAAAAATGAATCCAAATAAAGTATGTATCTTCACCACACGGTTCATGCCCATAATGTTCAAACTGTGGGCATAAAATGACGTATTCTCCTTCCCGAACGGTAAACGTTTCTTCGTGTTCCGTCATATATAACGTTCCTTTTTGCACATACAGTAAATCAAATACCGAAAACGTGCGTCGAAAATGTTTCATTCCTTTTCGAAAAACCGCCTCACCACCTTTAATGAAAACGGGAAACGGCGGAACGGAAAACGATATATACATAAGCGCCCTCCTTTAAGTCGGAAATGTACAAAAGTTATCGTCTTTTTCTCTTTTTTTCATTATAACAATCCATTAAAATAAAAACAGTTTGCAAGTCGGAAAACGTAAAGGGGTTGTCTTGTTTGGCAAAAAAGCTTTCTTTATTTGCGCTCACTTGGCCCATTTTTATTGAATTGACGCTTCATATGTTGACGGGCAATGCCGATACGTTTATGCTCAGTCAATATGCCGATGAAGCGGTTGCGGCTGTCGGGGTAGCCAATCAGTTATTGTTTATGGTCGTTGTCATGTTTGGCTTTATCGCAACAGGAACATCGATTTTAATTGCACAATATGCTGGGGCAAACGATGAAAAAACAGCTTCCTATATTGGAGCTACTTCCATTTGGGCAAATTTATTATTTGGCGTCGTATTAAGCGTTGCGCTTTGGATAGGAAGCGATCATCTCCTTCAAGTAATGAACGTTCCAAACGAGCTAATGGCTGATGCGCGTGCTTATTTATGGATTGTTGGTGGTTTTTCATTTGTGCAAGCGCTCATTATGACGCTCGGGGCGATATTGCGCAGCTACGGGTTTACACGCGATATGATGAATATTACGATTGGAGTCAACATATTAAACATCATTGGCAACTATTTCGTATTGTTCGGACCGTTTGGCTTACCGGTTTTAGGTGTTGAAGGGGTCGCTTGGTCAACAACGATCAGCCGGATGATCGGGCTTGTCATTGGATTTTTGCTCATCATGAAACGTCTCCCACATCCTCTCCCACTGTTATCGAAAGAGGCGTTTTCATTTGCTTACGTTAAACAATTATTAAAAATTGGCATTCCATCTGCCGGCGAACATGTCGCTTACAATACGTCACAACTTGTCATCACATATTTTATTACAATGCTTGGCACAGAGGCGTTAACGACGAGAGTATATACACAAAACATCATGATGTTTATTTTTTTGTTTAGCGTTGCCATCGGGCAAGGGACACAAATTATGATCGGGCATCTCGTTGGGGCAGAACGCTTTCATGAGGCATATACTCGTTGCTTACGAAGTTTAAAACTTGCGGTCATCATTTCGTTTACGATGGCAGCATTGTTTTCCGTCTTTTCCGACCAACTGTTTTCCATTTTCACAAGCAACAAACGGATGATTGAAACAGGCGGGACGCTCATTTTACTCACGATGCTTCTTGAACCGGGGCGTTCATTTAACCTTGTAGTCATTAACTCGCTGCGCGCTGCGGGCGATGTGAAATTTCCTGTCTATATCGGCATCGCTTCGATGTGGGGAATAAGCGTCCCGCTTGCCTACCTCCTTGGCATTTCATTCGATCTTGGTTTAGTCGGCATCTGGCTCGCCTTTGCGGCGGACGAATGGATACGTGGCTTGCTCGTCTATTGGCGTTGGAAATCAAACGTATGGCGCACAAAATCGTTCGTCAAAAAGGAAGCGACAGCTTAAAAACCCGAACAACGACGACGTTGTTCGGGTTTTCTCAGTTTTCTTTTAACTGAACATTGTAATGCTCAAACCACTCATGAAACTGAATAAAATACGCCAAAAGTTGCGGACCGGACATTAATTGCCCGAACCATGGAATGCGAAACGACTGTCCTTTCGTCTCCACTAATTCCTTTAACTTCTTTGCATCAAACAGTTCATATAAAACAGACGAGCGATTCGCTAAAATGGTCTCTAGGCGTTCCGCTACGATGTCTGTATAGCGCGGATGATGCGTTTTCGGATACGGACTTTTTTTCCGATACAATACGTCATCAGGCAACATGCCTTCTAACGCCTTACGCAAAATCCCCTTTTCGCGATTGTTATGCATTTTCATCTCCCACGGAATGTTCCATACGTACTCGACAAGGCGATGGTCCGCAAACGGGACGCGCACTTCTAAACTTGCCGCCATGCTCATCCGGTCTTTACGGTCTAAAAGCGTTGTCATAAACCAAATCATATTTAAGTAAAATAATTCTCGTCGGCGCGCTTCTTCCTTGCTTTCTCCGTCCACATGAGGAACTTCACGAAGCGTTTCTCTATAACGCATATCGGCATACTCATGAAGCGGCAGTTTTTCACGCCACGTTTCATTTAACAGATCGAATCGCTCATCTAACGAGCGCATCCACGGAAATCCGTCTCGCTCAAAGTCTTCTTTTCTATGGAACCATGGATAGCCTCCAAAAATTTCGTCGGCACACTCTCCAGATAGACTCACAACAAACTGTTGCTTAATTTGGCGACAAAACCAAAGAAGCGACGAATCAATATCCGCCATGCCCGGCAAATCGCGCGCAATGACTGCTTCTTTCAATTCATCAGCTAATTGTTGTTGCGAAATGACACACGTATGATGAACGGTTTGAAACGCATCAGACATTTGTTTAATCCAAGGACCGTCGCTATTCGGCTGAAAAGTGTTAGCTGTAAAATATTGTTCATTTTCTTCGTAATCAATGGAATACGTATGAAGCGGTCCTTTTCCTTCTCGTTCAAACGCCTGTGCCGCGATCGCCGTAATGGCGCTTGAATCGACCCCACCTGATAAAAACGTACACACAGGGACGTCTGAAACGAGTTGGCGCGTAACGGCATCAATAAGCAACGTGCGAATATGCTCGACCGTTTCGTCAAACGAATGAACGTGTGGGGCGCTTTTCACGTTCCAGTATCGCCATTGCCGTATCCCCTCTTTATTCACGATCATCGCATGCGCTGGGCGCAGTTCATGAATCGTCCGAAATACGCCATGCCCCGGTGTGCGCGACGGACCGAGCGCTAAAATTTCGCATAAACTTTCGCGATCAATTTCGGCACGAACGTTTGGATGAGCCAAAATCGCTTTAATTTCCGAAGCGAATAAAAACTCTCTTTGTTCATAGCGATAAAAAAGCGGTTTGACTCCTAAACGATCGCGTGCTAAAAACAACTGCTTTCGTTCACCGTCCCACACCGCAAACGCAAAAATGCCATTCAAATAATCGACACATCGCTCGCGCCATTCCATGTATGCCGTAAGCAATACTTCCGTATCCGAATGTCCTTGAAACGTATATCCTTCTTTCAATAATTGCTTACGAATATCTTCCGTGTTGTATAGCTCACCGTTATAACAAATCGTATAACGATACCCATTTTTCATTCGCGTCATCGGCTGTTTACCGCCTGTTGGATCGACGACGACAAGCCGTTTATGGCCAAAGGCGACATGGTCATCAAGCCACACATTCGTATCATCCGGCCCTCGAAAAGAGAGCGTATTGGCCATCTTAAGCACCGTTTCTTTCTCTTTTTGTAAATGACGCTCAAAATGAACCCATCCGGTAATTCCGCACACGTCAATCATTCCCTTCTGTTGTGAACAAGTATGAAGCATGCTTTTATTTTATGCATCGTTTATATAAATGATGAGTTGTCTATAATGGCGTACGAAGGGAATTGACGCAAAAGGAGTGAAATAAATGGATCGCCTTGCATCATTGCGCGCACAAAAACGAGCTTACATATACGGCGTTGTTGAACAAGTGAACGGTGAATGGATATTTTTTGATGAAGATGACGATGCGCATGAATTAACAAGTTTACCGGAGGAAGTCGAACTTTTCCGTTTCGGTCAATGGATAAAAGGGTGGCTTGGAGAAGATGGGGACGTGTATATGACCGAACGTTACGCATTAAAAAACGGTGACCGTCTCCGCTACATGAAACCGTTGTCGCACGCATACGAACAATGGCTTTCTCAGCTACCCGATCACGCGTTTTTTCATTTTATTCACTTAGTTAACGAGTGGCATTTTTCCGTATATGACTGTTTGTATTGTTATAACTATATGTTATTTGCCGAAAAAGGGGTTAATTTTTTAATATTTGATAACTCGGTTGACATGTGTAGTGTTCACCATTATTTTGACGAAAAACAACATCGCTTTGAACTGACGTTACAAACAGGGAAAAAAGTGATCGGTGTCCAACTCGATTATTGAATAACCACGTTCCCTTGTAACACTTGTTGTTCAAATTGTTCCGCAGAAAGCGGCTTAAAAATGGCATACCCTTGCGCATAATGACATTTCAATCGCTTTAACAATTTCATTTGTTCAGCCGTTTCTACCCCTTCGGCGACAACTTTTAAACGCAACCCATGTCCCATCGTAATAATCGATTTGACGATCGCAATGTCCGAACGATCTTTATGAAGTTGATAAATGAACGAACGGTCAATTTTTAACGTGTTAATTGGCAAATCTTTCAAATAACTAAGCGAGGAATACCCTGTTCCGAAATCGTCAATCGATACGTGTACACCTAGTTGTTGCAGCTGTTTCATCACCTGAATGCTGTAATACATGTTACGCAACATCGAGCTTTCCGTTAATTCTAAATGTAAACAATGCGCAGGTAGTTGCGACTGTTTGAGCGCTCGTTGCACATCTTCAAAAAACATCGGATGTTGAAATTGCGATGCAGAGACGTTGACCGAAACCATTAATGAATGGAAACCAAGATCGTGCCATTTTTTCGTTTGCATGCACGCTTCTGTTAATACCCAACGACCGAGATCATGAATGAAACCAATTTCTTCGGCAAGCGGAATAAATTCGAGCGGGGAAACGAAACCGATTTTCGGATGCTTCCAACGCAACAACGCTTCGCTTCCAACAATTTTTCCCGTCACTAAATCAAGCAACGGTTGATAAACGAGAAAACATTCATTTTTTTCGAGCGCTTTTCGTAAATAACGTTCAAGCTCAACGCGATACATCACTTGTTCGTTCATTTTTGTTGCGTACAGCATCACGCTGTTGCCACCTTTTTGTTTCGCGCGATTCACCGCCGTATCTGCATTTTTTAAGAGCGACTGGGCATCAACACCGTCCGCAGGATAAAAACTGACACCGACGCTCGCCGTTAAAAAAAACTCTTTTTCTTCATACACAATCGGAAGCGCGATATGTTGAAGCAATTTTTTCGTCCACTCAATAACCGTATGAGCATCTGTTCGCTTCGTCAGCAACAAGCTAAACTTATCCCCTCCGAAACGACCGAGATGCGCACCGGCTGGCAATATTTTTTTTATTCGCTCTGCCATTTGTTTTAATATTTCATCCCCTCCGTAATGACCGATCGTATCATTTACGATTTTAAACCGATCCATATCAATAAATAATACCGCAAGTGTCCCCCTTGTCCCTTTCGCCTCGTTAATAGCTTGCTTTACGATGTTCGTAAATTTTAATCGATTCGGTAGCCCCGTATCGACATCGTGATAGGCGATATATTTTATATGTTCCTCTGCACGCTTTTGTTCCGTAATGTCCCGTCCGATGCCGTAAACCCCCACCTTTTTTCCATCAACGATAATCGGGACGTTTTTAATTTGGAATAAACGCACCTCTCCCGTCTTCGAAGGAATTTCTAAATTGTACTGTTGCACTTTTCCTTTTAACGTACGATAAAAATAGCGACGCACACGAGGAATATCTTCCTCTTTAATGTAATCAAGCGAGTTCGTATGCAAAATTTCGTCTGCCTTATACCCAAACACTTGCTCAAACACGGGATTGACACTTGTAAAATTGCCTTCTAAATCGGTGGAATATACAATGTCTGGATTATGTTCAAATAAAGAGCGGTAATATTGTTCAGATATTTTCATTTTTTGACGCATCTCGTCTAAGTCCGCCCGACATTCATCAGAAACAAGGGCACAAATGACTGCTTGTTCCGATGCATCCCCAATCATCGGAAGCAGTTGTGCTTGGGGTAAATGATGTTGCACGTATTGTTCGACTTGCATGCGAAACGACGGAGAAAGCGAAGAAATGAAAATCGTTAGCTGATCATATTCGTATAAACGATAGTCGCTCACCCACCGTTCCCAATCCGCAAACGTGTTGCAAAACGTTTGAAATAATTTCATCCCCTTTTTTCCCACTCTTTCTTTCTCTTTTTATTTTTTAGAATTATCAATCAATTTATATTATAACATATTTCTATATGATGGAAAAAGAAAAAAGTTGGCGCATATGCCAACTTTACGAAAAGAATGAAAAACCGAACGGCAATTTAAAGCCAAGATATAACACAACAACGAATGCGACAATGAACTGAAGCCAAAGAACGTTCGTATTTTTTCCTTTGGCTGTTCGAACGAGAATCATTTCCATCGTTCCGATGACCCATAAACCGACAATCACTTTGACGATATACAAAAATGGGAATGCGGACATGCTATGTAAAATCCACGCACCTGTCGCAATGATTAAAATGTAAAATAAGCGCAACAACATGTGCAACATTTTCGTTTTTTCATGTCCTTTCGCTTGAAGCGCAATCGCCACGACAAATAAAATAAGCGCAACGACCCACGTTGTAATATGTGCATGTGTCATAACTATGCTCCTTTCTTCACTTCATATATGCCTATAATAGCACGTCCGTACGTAAATTGAAAAAGAAAACGCTCTCCTTTTCTATTTACTTTCTATATGCACTTCAAGTATGTTATATATGTGACGATCGAAATAGGAGGGATTGACGTGAAAACAACACAAATCATCGAACTAACAGAAAAATACGGCGCAAATAACTATCATCCACTTCCAGTCGTCTTATCAAAAGGCGAAGGTGTATGGGTAGAAGATCCAGAAGGTAATCGTTATATGGATATGTTAAGCGCTTACTCAGCGGTCAACCAAGGACATCGCCATCCGCGCATCGTGCAAGCGCTTATCGAGCAAGCAAATAAAATTACATTAACATCGCGCGCGTTTCATAACGACCAGCTCGGGCCATGGTATGAAAAAGTGGCAAAATTAACGAACAAAGAGATGGTTTTACCGATGAACACAGGAGCGGAAGCGGTCGAAACAGCCGTCAAAGCTGCGCGCCGTTGGGCGTATGACGTCAAAGGCGTTCCTGCCGACCAAGCGGAAATTATCGTTTGTGAAGACAATTTCCACGGACGGACGATGACAGCTGTATCGATGTCATCGAACCCAGAATATAAACGCGGATTCGGTCCGATGCTTCCTGGCATTAAAGTCATTCCATTCGGTGATGTAGAAGCGCTCAAACAAGCCATTACACCAAATACAGCAGCGTTTATTTTCGAACCAATTCAAGGGGAAGCAGGCATTAACATCCCACCAGAAGGATTTTTAAAAGCGGCATACGACGTATGTAAACAACATAACGTGCTATACATCGCCGACGAAATTCAATCAGGGCTTGGCCGCTCTGGCAAAATGTTTGCGTGCGATTGGGAAGAAGTCGAACCAGACATGTACATTCTTGGTAAAGCGCTCGGTGGCGGCGTATTCCCAATTTCATGCGTAGCTGCAAACCGCGACATTCTTGGCGTATTTAATCCAGGCTCACACGGATCGACATTCGGTGGTAACCCGCTTGCTTGCGCCGTTTCGATCGCTGCGCTTGATGTAATCGTAGAAGAAAAATTACCAGAGCGCTCGTTTGAGCTCGGTCAATATTTCCAAGAAAAATTGCGCGAAATCAACCATCCAGACATTAAAGAAGTGCGCGGCAGAGGGTTGTTTATCGGCGTCGAATTACACGTTCCTGCTCGTCCATATTGTGAAAAGCTACAAAAAGAAGGGCTATTATGTAAAGAAACGCATGATACAGTCATCCGCTTCGCTCCGCCACTCGTCATTACAAAAGAGGAACTCGACTGGGCGATTGAAAAAGTGAAAAAAGTATTTGAACAGTAAAAAGCTGGGATATCCCAGCTTTTTATTTGACTACATTCCGTAGCGTACCGATTTGTTCAATCGTAATCTCAATGACATCTCCCGACTGTAAAAAGCGCGGCGGATTCATGCCTTTTCCGACTCCTGCTGGCGTTCCTGTCGCAATCACATCCCCCGGTTCTAACGTCATTCCTTTCGACAACGTCGCGATGATCGTTGGAATGTCGAAAATAAATTGCGCTGTCGTTGCCGATTGTCTCACTTCGCCATTTACTTTCGTTTCAATATGTAAAGCATGCGGCTCGGTCATTGCTGAACGATGAACGATCCACGGTCCCATCGGACATGACGTATCTAAGCTTTTGCCGAGCAAATATTGTTTATGTCTTTCTTGTAAATCGCGCGCCGTCACATCGTTTATAATCGTATAACCGAACACGTAATCAAGCGCCTGTTCTTTCGGAATCGCCTTTCCTTTTTTCCCAATCACAATCGCAAGTTCCCCTTCGTAATCTAATTGATCGGTTACATCCGCATGGCGTAAAATCGGTGCCTCATGTCCAATGACTGTCGTTGGCGCTTTCGAAAATACAATCATATTTTCGCGATCCGCTACACTTCCCATTTCTTGCGCATGATCGGCATAATTTTTTCCAATGCAAAAAATATTTTTTGTCGGACGCGGAATCGGCGCAAGCAACTGCACATCATCGAGGGCGTACGTCCATTCCGATTGCACGTTTCTAAGCACCCGTTGCACTTTTTCAATAAACGATTCACCAAGCTCGATGCATTCGATCATCGTATGTGGTATCGTTTCATCTGCTTTCGATAAATGAACGACTTTTTGCTCGTGAACAACCCCGACAAAAACGTCCGATCCGGCGTGCGCTGTAACAAATTTCATGTCCTCATCCCCTTTTTCGTATGATCGAACATCATTACTTTCTCTTTTGCACATGTAAACTCCTTTGTAAAAAAATTATTTTTCAGCACATTATCCTATTTCCTTTTTCTTCAGAATATGTATAATAGTTTATACATACAGTTGTTTACAGACTGTTGATGAAAATGAAAAATGTTGGTGAATCTTATGTCTCTTTCCCTCATCGAAAAGAAAAGACGACAATTAATTGAATTGGCGCAAATGTACGGTTTTTCTGCGAAAGAAACGATCCAATGCAGTCAAGAGCTCGATGAATTGTTAAATAAGCATTTGAAAGAAGCCGTGCTTTTCCATAAAGAAAAAGAAGACAAGCCATGTGCGACATGATCCATTCATGTCGTTTTCTTTTTTCCATACGTCATCCATCGCCATACGCGCTCCAGCGGTCCGATGGCATGTTTTTTCAACCACCAATGGCTCCAACATACTTGCATAACATATACACCGAGCGCCACAGCGAGCGCTTGTTTTGGCGTTACTTTCCCATATAATCCGAAGCCGTAAGAATAAAAAATCGTTGTGCAAATAATTGATTGCATCAAATAGTTCGTAAACGCCATTTTGCCAACAGGGGCAAAAAAATGAATCACTTTCACTGATACAAACGAGAAGGCGGTCAAATAAAATAAAGCGAGGGCAGGCCCGCCAATCATATCTTGGGCATACGTTGTGACGATATTTTTTTCGACATACGGAAGTCCTTTAAAAATCATGCCAACAATAAGCGCGCCGATGCACCATTTTTGTATGGTGGAACGATGCCGATTAACATCATGAAACCACTTCTCTTTTGCGATATATGCACCAAATAAAAAAAACGGGAAAATCGTTAAAATAAAAATGAATGCTTGTGTTAACGAATTGACGTACAACCAATCATACGCTCGCTGCATAAAAATTTGTTCCCACGTGCCTTGTTGATAACTTACGATCGCCTGCTTTGCCAGCTCTGGCTCTGAAAAATCGGCATCGCCGCTCATTTTCCACATCAGCCACATGAGTATCGTTGAACCGCCACCCCAGCCCATCCAAAGCAGAAGTGCCCAGTTGCGCAACGTGTTTGCGCTCGCTTGAAAAAACGGAAAAAGAAACAAACCAACGATCGCATATCCGATTAAAATATCGCCATGCCAAATAAAAAACGCATGAATCATCCCAAATAACAATAACGCAAGCAAGCGGCGCAAAAAAGTCACTCGAAACCGCTCGCCCCCTTTTTCAAACATCACCCATGCTCCCCAGCCGAACAATAACGAAAAAAGCGGATAAAAGCTCGCTTGCGCAAATATATCTACAAATGCGAGCAGAAAACGATCAACCCCATCTTTCGCAAATACCGACGCATCAACATATAACATCGGAAGCGAAAAATCAAGAACGTTTACAAGCAAAATACCAAATAAAGCCAAACCACGCACCGCATCTATTGTTGAAATACGCATCTTTTCCCTCCTTTTCCATTTCAGCGTAAAGAAAAAAGAGCCGTCTGTCAATCGACAACGGCTCTTCCTTATTAATTCACATATCTTCCCGTCTTCCCAAGCGATTGCCAATATCCGTTGCGCAAATGTACTTTTTGTATTTTTCCTGATGCGGTTTTTGGCAATTCTTGAACGAACGTCACCCCGGTAATCGCTTTAAAATGAGCAAGTTTTTCACGTGAAAAGGCGATGAGTTCTTGTTCGGTCACTTCTTTTCCAGGACGGACAACGACAAACGCATGCGGCGTTTCTCCCCATTTTTCATGCGGAACGGCGATGACAGCTGCTTCAAGCACAGCTGGGTGCTCGTACAACACCCCTTCCACTTCAATTGATGAAATGTTTTCTCCTCCACTAATAATAATATCTTTTTTTCGGTCAACAATGTCGATGTTTCCGTATACGTCAATCGTCGCCATATCTCCTGTATGCAGCCAACCATTGCGAATCGTCTCCATCGTTGCCTCTGGATTTTTCCAATACCCTGCCATCACCCCGTTACTGCGCACAATGACTTCCCCGATCGTTTTTCCGTCGCGAGGCACTTGTTCGCCATGCTCATTGACGACTTTCACTTCACAGCCAATCATCGCATAACCTGCTTTTGCTTTCATTCGATATTGATCGCTAAGCGGTAAAACCCTTCGAGCATTTCTAACGTATTTGGCGCTAAATAAGCGACACGATCTCCTTTTTTCACCCCTAAATCGCGTAACCCGTGCGACAATTGATTGACGCGCTCACTCAGTTCACGATATGTAAGCGATTTTCCTTCACTAATGACGCCAACTTTATCGCCATAAAGCGATACGGCACGGTCTAAAAAATGCGTTAATACTAATGGCACATTCATCCCCAATCCCCCCACTTTTATGTCTAAAAATTATAATTTTTCAGAAATATTATAACATATCTTTCTTTTTGTGGAGCACATTTCTTTTCTTGTTTTCATATAATTGAGTAAGGGAAAGAATGAGAGAAAGGACGATGGCCATGCCTTCCTATATTGCAGGTCCAATAAAAATTACGAACGTCAGCAGCGATGCGACTGTCAATTTCGGCGATACGTTGCAAATCGCCCCAAAAAGTTCATCGAAATCGCTCGCAGGTGCTGGCGGAGGAAATACAGGAGACTTTTTACAAACGAATACGCTCATTAGCTTTACAAATACAATCGACCCCGACATCGCCGATGGCAACGTAAAAAGCAAGGGATAGCCAATGCCTGCCATTGTTGGAGCAGTTCAAATTAACAGCATTGGAAGCGGCGGCGTATTTCACATTGGCGATGTATTTGCTATCTCTCCGTATAGCGTTGCCAAAACGTTTGCTGGGGCGGGTTCATTTAATACGGGAGACGGGTTGCATATTTACAACCAATATAGCAATACAAATACGAATGACCGCGATATTGCTGACAGCAATATCGCTGGAAACGCCTAGCGAGGTGAAAAGATGAACTTTTACATTCAACAAACGATTTCGATTCATCAATTAAAAATCGGTTCGCTCACAAACTCATCCGTTCTTCAAATTGGAACAACTGGAAAAGTACAACCACTGTCTACATTAAGCAATACTGGTCAGTTTACACAACCAGCACCAGAAGCAAAAATCAATATTCAAGGGGAGGAAGGACCGTTCGTCCCGCTTCAATCCCCTGTATAAAACTGTGCTACTTCTTTCTGCTCGGCCATACATTAGAAAATAAAAGGGGTCGGCAAAGAAGGAGGCATCATACATGTGGGACGATTATTTTAAACAACTTGAAGCTTATTTAAAATGGCAACAACAAAAAATGCAATCGCTTGAACAAGCAGTAAACGCTTTACAACAACAATATGAACAATTAAAAAAAAAGCCGCATACAACGATCGAAAAAATTGAATATCATTTTGATCAATTAAAAGTGGAAACGTTAGAAGGAACGTTAAATATCGGTTTAAATCCTGCCACGTTTGGAGAAGATACGATCGAAAATTTTGCGGTTCCAAAAAGCCAAACGATCATTCCGCAACCAACACCTATTTTCCGCAACATTCAAACGGCTGTCCATTCATATTTACAAGAAGAAGGAGAAAACATCATCGCCCGCATCGAACAAACATATGGACGTTCACTCGATCCGGCATACCGCGAATTTATACTGCAAGATATTGCGCAGCAAATCGATGATCGCATTCATTTTTATTTGCGCCAATACGGGGAACATGAACAAGCAAACGATGCATTACAACAAACGATCGTTTCTTATTTAAAGAGAGATATTGAACATTCGATTGACACGTTTTTAAAACATTTACCACGAGAGGAGACGAACGAATGAATATGACAGTTGTGAATCATCATCTATCCGTCGGTCATATTGCCATCGGAGGCGTAGCGAGCGCTTCACTCGTATTAGTTGGTGATAGCGAAACGATTCAATTAGCTTCCGCATTTGATACGCCACCTGAATCGTTAATTATCGGTCCGTTTCCGCCAAAACAAAACAATAAAAAAAATGAGGAAAAGCGATGAGCCGCCTTTCCGTCGTTCACTTGCTTCGCGCCAACGCTGTTTCCTTTAGCTCCGTCGTACAAATTGGGGATAGCCAAGAAATTCATCTGTCAGCGCGAGCACTTGCTGTTCAGCGACAGCTCGAATATGTAGATAGTAGGGAATTTCCACTCACCTTTCCGATTTTTACAAAAACGATTCCCACTCCACCAATCGATGCTGAACCGCTTTGTCGCCATACGTTGCACGATTGTCCGCTCATCGCTGTTCATTCTATGCGCATTATCGGGATTTCTTCTACATCTGTCGTGCATATCGGTTCAACAAAAACAGTAGAGGCAAATTCACGTGTCAAACATATTCGTCAACTAGAAGGGGGGAAGCCGTATGCCAGCACTCGTCGGTCCAATTAAAATTAATCTCGTCGCTAGCGGCGCCGTCATGCAAGTGGGGGACACGTTATATGTATCACCGAAAATATCATCCAAAACATTTGGAGGATCCGGGGCGTTTAATACCGGTAATTTTATTATTGCTAACAACGGCATTAGCTTCACAAACACGCTTGATTCCGACGTATTTGATCAAAACGTTGTCGGCAATGCTTAACGCTTTTGCCGCTTTGTTTTTTTTATTTTCGGTATCCGCTCAGCGGGTTGTTTGCGAATCCAGCGAACAAATGATGCAATTTGTTCATCATGTTGTAGCTGTTCCATTGTGTATAGTCGACTGGCTAACTCCTCGTTTGTATATAGGGCATGAATTTGTTTATGGCACGGGATGCATAGCCTTGCTGTTTCCGTGCCACCGTACTCTTTTGGGGTTAAATGGTGAACAGTTAATACAACACCTTCTCTTCCGCAAAGTTCGCACATCCCTTTCATCGCAAATCCCCTTTTACATCACTTCAAGATAAACGGTCGTTCCTTTTCCAGACGGTTCTGCTGGCTTCACAATAAGTCGTTTCGGCATACGTGCGTGCAACTCTTGCACGTGGCTAATGACGCCAATCGCCATATTGTCTGCCCGCAATCGCTCCAATGCACTCATCACGACATCTAGCAGCTCTTGGTCAAGCGTGCCGAATCCTTCATCTAAAAAGAAAAATTGAAGCGGATATTCTCCGCGCAACTGAATTTGCGCCGATAACGCTAACGCTAACGATAAAGATGTTAAAAACGTCTCTCCGCCAGACAGCGTCGTCACCGGACGACGTACACCACCGTTTGCGTCATCACGAATAACAAAACCGCCTTCGGAGTCTAATTCAATCGCATAGCGCTGTCTCGTTAATTCGCCAAGTCGTTCGGAAGCATAGCGCGTCACATGAACGAGCTGTTCCTCGGCAATAAATTCAACAAAGCTGTTGCCGCGCAACACTTTTTGCAATTCTTCATACTGACCAACGACCTTCTCTAGTTGCATTCGCTCTTGTTGCAATTGCACAAAGCGCGCATGTTTCGTTTCCAAATCGGCGACGATCGCTTCGAGCGAACCGAGTTGACGCATATGTTCGTCTACTTGTTGCTTCACTTGTTCGTATGCGTACATCGTCTCTTCCCATTGCTGTTTCGTCATAACCGCCCCATTCATCGCTTCATGTAATCGTTGCCACTCGTTTTGCAACTTCGTGAGCACATCGTTATATTGTTGAATGCGTTGAGCGATTTGTTGTTTCGCTTGTTCATCTAAACAAGAAGCGCGTACGTCATCGACCGCTGTAAAAGAGCTAGTCTGCAATTGTTCAGCCAAAGCATATTCTGCTTCTTTTTTTCTTTTTTCTGCTTCTTGTAAAGCGACATCTGCTGCTTGTTTATCGGCTTGTAACGTTTGCAATTGTTGTTGTAAGTTCATCCAGCGCGCATACGCTTCTTCTTCTTCCCGTTTCATACGTTGTAGCGATTGTTCCATAAAAACGATCTGTTGTTGCACACGCTCCTCGTCTATCTCTTCGGGTAGCGTTCGTTTATATTGTTCGTATTGCTGCTTGTGCATATTCCATTCGGTCATACATTGTGCTTTTTGTTTCGTCATGTCTTGATATGTTTCTTTCCATCGCTCCAATTCAACTCGTTTATCATCTAGCACAATGACGCTTTTTTCAATACGCTGTTGTAGCTGTTGAGCTTCGCGTTCCCGTTCGCGAAGCTCAGAAAGCATCGCATCTACTTGTTCGAACGATACATCTGGATACGCCTCATGCCACATCTTTTTTTCTTCTTCAACTCGTGCACGTTTTTCTAAACATTTTTCTTCCCATTCACGAATTTGTTGACCGATCGTTTCCATTTGGTATGCATATTGCTGTTGTTTTTGTTTTTGTTCGTTCCATTGTTCCATGTAGTGACGCACACGTTCCCGACATTCCACGTAATCTTGATACAGCGCCTTTCGTTCGACTTCCGCCTCTTGTAACGAACAAAGCGGTGTTTCTTCAACTTCTCGTTTCACTTTTTCGACATCAACATGCTGCGGCAACGGTTGCTGCGCCATCAGTTCGGCCAATTGCTCCACTTGCACTTTGATTTGTTGCATAGCGATCATGAGCTGTTCCCCATGTTGAATGGAATGCTCCATTCGTTTCATCACTTCTTCTTCGAGCGCCATTTCTTTTCTTTTTGCTCGATTCGGATGATGCGTCGAACCACAAACAGGACAAGCCTCACCATCACGCAAACGTTCGGCTAACGTTGCCGCTAAATCATGTAACCGCGCCGCTTCCATTTGCTTTCTTTCTTCTTTCTTTTGATAAACGAGTACCGCGACTTGCTTTTCGCGCTCACATACACGATGATACAACGATTCGACATAACGAAACGTTGCAACGAATCGCGCTTCGGTTTCTTTCATTTGTTTCATTACTTCGTCGTACGTTTGTTTCAACGTTTCGTACACTTTTTGTTTGTTTTCTTTTTCCTTTTCTAGCTCTTCAAGCTGTTGTTGCTGCAATTGAATTCGCTTTTTTATCTCGTACGCTTGCTCCAATCGCTCTTTGACATGTACGTCTACTTTTTTTTCTTCCCATTGTTTTTTCAACTCTGCTTGTTTCGCACTCCATGTCGTATATTCTTTCGTGCACATTTCAACCATTTGGAGCGCTTGTTGTTCTTTTTGCTCGATCTCTCGCAAGCTCGCGCGTAGCTTGGCTTGTTGTTGTTCAAGCGATCGCATAAGCGCCAACGTTTGCAACGCTTGTTTCAACTGCTCTTTTTTTTGCAACGCTTTCGGTTCTTCTTCGTTCTTTTTCACACGACATTGTTCATATTGTTTACTTGCTTGTTCATACCTCACGCTTGTTTGTTGTAATTGGGAAGCTAGTTCACTTGCTTTTTTTTGCCAACTCACAACTTCTTGTGCACTTCGTTCGACTTGTTCCATATACGGCACAAGTCGCTCCGCCTCTTTGCTTCGCTCATACGTTTGCGCAAGCTGTTTCATCTGTTCTTCTTGTTCACGCCATTTGTTTAGTTCATGTTCAACTTTTTCTTTTTCACATTGCCATTGCCATAATTGCTTTTCTTTTTCATATTGTTCATGGATGTGACGCAACTTGTTTTTCGCTCTCTCTAACTCCTCTTTTTTTTCTGCTAATGCTTGCTTTTGTTTCTCGACTTGTTCTTTTGACGCATCGCCAAGCCCTGCTTGTTCCCCTTTAATCGACTCGAGCTTTGCTGACGCCTCGGCTAATTTATTTTTTAATTTTTTATTTAATTCATCGCCATACCGTTCGAGATGAAACAACCGCTGCAACATTTGGCGGCGCTCTGACCCTTTAAGCGATAAAAATTCCGCAAATTTTCCTTGTGGTAACACAACGGCTCGTGTAAAGTCTTTCATTTCTAAACCAAGCAATTGTTTTACTTGCTCATCGACAAGCCGTGTTTTATCTGCAATGACGACTCGTTCCGTTCCTTCTTCAATTAGGCGGCTGACGACGGAACGAATGCGCAACGCATCCGCACGCTTAAACGAGCGCTCAACGGTATATCGTTTAGCCCCACTTGCATTTTGCAATTCAAACGTAAACGAAACGAATAATTCGTTTTCTGCATGATTCATAATTCCGTTCGTTTGATTGGACGCACGCTCTACATTTCCGTATAAAGCGAGCGTCATCGCATCTAAAATCGATGACTTCCCGCTTCCTGTCGGTCCGAAAATGCCAAATAATCCACCTTCGCATAGTTTTTCAAAGTCAATCGTTTCTTTTTGACGAAAACTATGCAATCCTGCGATCGTTAAACGAATCGGCTTCATTGTTCGTCCTCCTCGGCAACGAGCTGTAAAAATAGTTGAACGATCTCTTCGGACGGTTTCCCTCCACCTGTTTGTCGTTCATAAAAACGCGTAAATAACGTTTCGATTGGCACATCGGTATGCACTTCACGAATAATTTCTTCTTTCTTTAAGTAGTTCGGGCGAATATGAACAAATCCATCATACAATTTGCGTAGTCGATGTGTTTCTTCTAACGTTAACGATTGCTCGACATCAATTTCTAAATCAATCCACGCGCCGCGATCGCGCCCTTCCTCAATCCAACGATACACTTGCGCAAGCCCTTCTGCCCTCCATTTCACGAGTGGTCGACCTTTTGACAATAAATATTCTGAAATGATCGGTGTGCAACGTGGCTGTACATCAATGATCGTGACAGACTTGCTGTATCCTGCTTCGGAAAAACTGTAAGCAAGCGGTGAACCGGAATAGCGCGCCGGCATGATCGCATGTTTTACATCTTGCGGACGATGCAAATGACCGAGTGCGACATATTGCGCCTGCGCAGGAAAGCTTGCCGGCGATACGGTATACGCCCCACCGAGCTCAATCGGACGCTCGGAGTCGCACGTTGCCCCGCCTGCAACATATAAATGGCTCATCGCAATGTTCACCGCATCCTCTCGAAACGATTCGTTCATTTTCGCAAAAATGGCTCGAATGCGTTCATCATATCGTGCGCGCAACAACGCTTCGTCGCACTCCTCCGCCAACAATTCATTCAGTCGCGCCTCTGACGGATAGGGAAGCGCTCCGACCATTAACGTCTCATCGCTTGATGGAACGTGAATTTGTTGCACACGATCGGTCGGAAACCCTAGCAACGTAATAGCGTGCATATTTGCAATCGGAGCGGCAGCGCTTAAACGTCCCGGATGATCGTGATTTCCTGCAATGACGACAACGTGACGCTTACCATAATCACTTAGCCGCGAAAGCGCTTCGTAAAAAAGCTTTTCCGCATCAGCAGGCGGATTGACTGTATCGAACGCATCGCCTGCAAGCAATACGACATCAATGTTTTCTTTTTGTACGATTTCGACCATTTCATCGATGACCGCTTCTTGCTCGAGTAAGCGGCTCCGTCCTTCAAGTGTTTTTCCTAAATGCCAATCGGCTGTATGTAAAATACGCAAATTAATTTCCTCCCATCGCTACAAGTAGCGCACCATCAAAAGCGTACACATACGTTTCTGTTACTTTCTTTCTCCAAATCGCTTCAATCGCTTCCCGATATAACGCCAATTGCCCTTTATATCGTTGCTTTAATTGTTCTTTCGGGTCGCTCATCCATGACACGCGATCGGTTTTATAGTCAATTAAAACGAGTCCATGTTCATCTTCAAACACGCAATCAATAACCCCTTGAACGACCACTGTTTCCCCTTCCATTTCGTGCGCCAAATAAAATGGTACTTCCCGTTCAAGCCGAGTCGCACGTTGCATTCGTTTACCAATCGGAGTGTGGAAAAAAGCAACGATGCTTTCTACATCAATAACCGTTGCCTGTTCTTCCGTTAGCCATTCACCGTTTACCATGCGCACGATTTGCTCCCGCACCGTATCAACCGTCACTTCTTTTGTGACATCAACATGTTGCATGACAAGGTGCATCATCGTTCCTCGCTCCGCTGGCGTCATCATTTTCGCTTGCAAAAAGCGCGGACGGTCAACAAGCTCTTTTCGAAACGGTTGTTCTGCATGATCACCGTATATGTCGCGTTGCCGCTTTAACTCCGATACGCTTTGTTTTGCTCTTAACACAGTCGCAGGAGCGTGCGTATACGTCCAAGAAAGACGACGATTCACTTCTTCTTCATATTCGCTTTTTATCGCCACAGGTTGCAGCTGTTGCATCGCTTCGACAATGTCACGATGTTCATTCGCTTGCTCGTCTTCTTGTTCGAGCGCATGCGCTGGCACGATGTGTATATCCCATAATGATGGATCATGAAGCACCGTTGAAGACGAGCATATCCCTTGTCGGTGCCGAACTAATGCATAGCCAATCCAATCCGCATAGCTTTTCGCTTTTTCGATCACATAAGGTGGCAATCCCCACGTTTGTATATAAGCGACTTCTTGCCATTTTTTCTTTTTCGCTTCCATATCTTTTGCGGTACAGACGATGTACAATTTTTCTTTTGCTCGCGTTAATGCAACATATAAAATACGCATTTCTTCCGCTAGCAGTTGCCATTTCATTTTTTTCTTTATCGCCAATTGTGCAACCGTCGGGTAGCTTGCTCGCCACGTCGGATGAACGAAGCGCATCCCTAGCCCGAAATCTTTATCTAATATATAGTCGCTGCGCAAATCTTGCATATTAAACGATTTTGCTGCACCTGCTAAAAAGACGACCGGAAACTCAAGCCCTTTACTTTTATGAATCGTCATCATGCGTACAACGTCTTCTTGTTCTGTCAACGATCGTGCAGCACCGAAATCGTCTTCTCGCTCTTTTAGCCGCTCAATAAATCGTAAAAAGCGGAAAATGCCACGAAACGACGTTTGTTCATATTGTTTGGCCCGATCGTATAACGCGCGCAAATTCGCTTGTCGCTGTTTTCCGCCAGGCATCCCACCGACGTAATCGTAAAAATTCGTTTCTCGATACAATTGCCAAATCAAATCCGCAAGCGGTTTTTGTCTCGCCGCTGTGCGCCATTCCGATAAGGACGCAAGCCAACGTTTCATTTTTTCATGCAGTTCATCATCATGTGGCTCCTGTACAAAAGCACGCAACGCCTCATAAAAAGCTCCATCTTTCTTCGCTAAGCGAATGCGCGCCAACGCTTCTTCGTCTAAGCCGACAATCGGAGAGCGAAGCACCGCCGCAAGCGGAATGTCTTGATACGGATTGTCAATGACTTTTAAAAGCGACAACATGACCGACACTTCCGTCGCAGAAAAGTAACCGCTCGATAACTCGGCGTATACAGGGACGTTTTGCTTACGAAATTCTTCTAACATCGCTGAAGCTGATGACATCGAACGGCATAAAATAACGATGTCGCGATACATTAAACGTCGCTCTCCTTTTAAGCGACGATCGTAAACGAAAAACGGCTCAGCAAGCAACTGCTTAATTTTTTTAGCGATCCAGCGAGCTTCAAGCTGAATGGCCGTCACGTCCTCTTGTTCTTCTTCATCGCTTTCTTCTTTTGCTTCATTTATCCATACACATTCAACCGGTACTTGTTTGTCAGGATAATCCTGCGCACCAAAGCGAAGCGCGGCATCATCGTCATAACGCATATCGCCGACCGTTTCGGTCATCAGTTGTCGAAAAATAAAATTTGTGCCGTCCAATATTTCTTTTCGGCTGCGAAAGTTTTTCGCTAAATCGATGCGAAGTCCACCGTCGCCATCTTTCGTAAACCGATTATATTTTTGTAAAAAAAGCGACGGTTCCGCAAGACGAAAACCGTAAATCGATTGTTTTACGTCTCCCACCATAAACATGTTGCCCGTTGCTTCATCATCGTTCGATACGAGCCGTAAAATCGATTCTTGCACCATATTTGTATCTTGATATTCGTCAACAAGCACTTCAGCAAATTGTGCTCGATAATAAAGAGCTGCTTCTGACGGCTTTAGCTCATGCTCGAGAGAAGGAGCGCGTAAAATGCGTAAACAGTAATGTTCTAAGTCAGAAAAATCGACGACGCCTTTTTCATCTTTTTTCGCTTGCAGCAAATCAGCAAACCGTTGCACCATTTGTACGATCGTTGCCACAATCGGCTTCATTTCGCGCAAATGACGCACGTATGTCGCAGGTTGAAACGAAAACAATTCCTCTGTTAAACTGCTTATTTCTTTTTTCACTTGATCGCGTAATTTTTTTACATCTTCCACAAGCTGTTCATCATATGCGCCGTCTTTCGGCTTTCTTTTTGCCGTTGCAAACGACACGTTTTTCATTGCTTCATGTAGCTGTTGCCACGACTCATGGCGCGCTTCTTTTAGCTTTGCAATGACTTGTTCGTCGCTTGCGAGCGTATCGTATAAATAATCGGGACCGCCCGGCTCTTTCGTTTTTTGCAACGCCTGCGCTAATCGATATTCTGCTGCTTCAAGCGCCAAATCAACCGCTTGAAAAAGGTAATGGGCATACGGTAAGTCATCGATGCGCGCACCTTCTTCCACGTCATACATATGAACGATTTGTTGCAACCATCCACTTGGGGTTGGATGCGAACGTGAAAACTCGTATAACCGCAAAATAAGCGTCTGTAAATCCGCATCTGTGCGATCGCTCGTATAGCGATCAACAACAGCTAAAAATGCTTCGTCGTTTTCGGCATAATATTGTTCAAATAACGCTTCTAACACTTCTTCTTTTAATAACGCCATCTCTCCCTCATCCGCGATGCGAAATACCGGGTCGATGCCAATGACGTAATAATATTTGCGAATGACATCTAAACAAAACGAGTGAATCGTGGAAATGGACGCCTTTTGCAAAAGGCTGAGCTGTCTCCGTAAATGAAGCGAATGCGGTTCTTTTTCAAGCGCTCGCTCTAACGCTTCCCCGATGCGTTGGCGCATTTCCGCCGCCGCCGCATTTGTAAACGTGACGACAAGCAATCGATCGACATCGATCGGCTGTGTCGTATGCAATATTTTTTGAATGATGCGTTCAACGAGCACCGCGGTTTTTCCTGATCCTGCTGCCGCGGCAACGAGCGTATGCTGGCCTGTTGCATAAATCGCTTGCCACTGTTCATCTGTCCATTGACTTTCTCGTGGTTTTGGCGGAATCACACAATCACTCCTTTAACCATTCATCAATCTGTTTCGGTGTTAATACGCGATATTGTTCTGCGTCGATTCCTTCGTCAAATTGGCATACATCGCGAAACTCACAATATTGACAAGCGGTTTTATTTTTTTGTTTGTACGGTGCAATATGCGTCACACCGTCGACCATTTGTTCACCTACATCGACGATCAGACGGCGGACATGTTGCCGCAACATCGTAAATTGTTGCTCAGTTAACACTTTCGAATGTTGCGCAAACGTTCCATTTTTATTTAATCGAACAGGAATAACGAGAGAACTCGTCCCCGGCTCTACATGCTCATCCATCAGCCGTACCGTCTGTTCATCCGCTAACACGTAGCCCCCCATTTTAAACTGTTCTAAAAACTTTTTCTCTAACTCATGTTCATCAAGCCATTCATTCACTTTTATCGTTGGATTATGAATCGGGAAGTATAACACTCCAGCTGGAAACGCCGATGTACCAACGAGCTTTTCCGCATACTCAAGCACAATATCTAAATAGGCCAACATTTGCAACGCTAAACCGTAATACACTTCCGTTAAGTCGAGCGTCTTCTGCTTCGATTTGTAGTCAATCACACGGAGAAGCACCCCTTGTTCGCTCGTTGCTTGGTCAACGCGATCAATGCGACCGACAAATTGCAATACGGTTCCGTCCGATAATGTAAATGTAAGCGGTGGAAGCGGTTCTCCATCACCAAACCCTAATTCTACACCAATCGGCACAAAGCCGCTTCTTTTCGCATGTTCACTTAATACAGTCGTCGCTTTCGTCATAATCGTCTGTAACTTTTTCTTCATATATCGGTAACGGTGTGTGCTTAACAACACTTCTTGTTGAATGTACGGAGCAATTTGCTCCACCGCCTCGTACGACAACTGTTCACATTGCTGTTTTGATAATCGACTCCACGGAAGTTGCTCTTGACGCAAACGATCAGCGATCACTTTTAACGCCTGATGAAACAACTGTCCCATATCTGGCGCCTTTAACTGAAAGACCGTCCGTTCTTTTAACTTTAAGCCGTGCGCCGCAAAATGAGCGAACGGGCAACGGTTAAACGTCTCCATACGCGAAATGCTCGCTTTCACTTTTTTTCCATATAACGCTTTCGCAAGCTGCTTATTTAAGCGTTTCGCGCGATTTTCATAAAATAACGCACGCACAACGACTGCGATTCGTTCTTTCCATTGTTCATGTTGTACATAGGCGTTGTATACATCCCACCATATCGGCTCAATGGCATATTGTCGCTTCCACGCTTCAAGTTGTTGCACGAGCGGACCGAGCGTTGCCACATCGTTTGTCACATACGATAGTTGTTGTTGTAGTGGGAGTAAAAACGGATCCGTCCCCCATTGCATTTTTGTCACGTTCGGGAACATATCGGTCAGCCGTTTTATGAACATCGATGGCAACAACGTTTTTTCTTGCTCGTCAGAAAGCGCATACGTCACATATAAACGTTCAGACGGACTAACAAGCGCTAAATAAAGCAAAAACGGCTCATCAAGCAACCGCTCACGGCTTGCCGGAGCAACATGTAAAGAATAATGATGCAACAATTCACGATCCGTTTCCGACAACATGCCGTCATCATTTTTACGCATCGGAATGACGCCTTCATTTACCCCTACAAGAAACGTACAACGAATATTCGAAAGGCGCGAACGATCGAAATGCGCAATTAATACTTGATCCGTTGCTGGTGGGACGAGAGAAAACTGCAAGCTTTCAAATCCCGTTTCGATAATCGTTAAAAATGTTTCAAACGAAAGCGTTTCATCCCCTAATATTTCAACGTATTGATCGAGCAAGTCAATAAACGCTTGCCACACTTGTTCGTGGTGGCGAGCTGCGGATAGATCACCTCTTTCTTCCGCTTCATCGCGCAACCGTTCTAATTTTTGCGGAATTTGAAGGTGTTCTGCATATGCATATAGCGCTTCACATTGCTCGCGCCCCGTTTTCGCTTGTTTTAACCGCTTTTGTAAAACCAATAATGGCGAAATGACAAGCTTACGCCATTCGTTTAATTGTTGTTCATATCGTTTTTCTTCATCAGTTTGAGGTGCATGCACACCTTCTAGCCCTTTATATTTACGATACGTCCAATGCTCCGTCCACTTATCTCCTTGGATGCCCGAAGCAAGCACATAGTTTTCAAGTTGATCCATCGCCATGCGCATATCATGTACAAATTGGTCGAGGTGAAAAAAGAAATCTGTTTTCACCGCACGAAACACCGCTTCATAACGAAAATTTGTCCGCACCGCTTCCATACTTGCGCGCAACCATTCAATAAACGGATGATCGAGCATCGGTTCTTTTTCGTCAATAAAATACGGAATGCGATAGTCGGCAAACACCGTTTTTAACACGTTGCGGTAATCCCCTACGTTACGAATCAATAAAGCGATGTCACGATAGCGATACTTTTCATCTCGTACAAGTCGAATGATTTCACGTGCAATGCCTTCCATTTCCGCTCGGCGTGTGGTCGCTTCTCCAATGATGATCGCTTCCGTTTGTTTTTCCCACTTACAGACAGGTCGATCATCGTAATGCGCTTCAAGATGACGGAGTTCTTCATGTTTATGGCGGACGTTGTGACGAAGTTGTTCTACTTTTTCAATCGGTACCCCATTTTGCAACGCGATATCGCGCAATTGCGCATACGTCCGCCACGTGCTGCGAAAGACATGCAGATCATCCGGCAGTTGCTCATACGGGGCATCTAACGTGAGTGCAACGGTCACATGCGGGCAATGAATAAATAATTGTTCGATGACCATATATTCTTGCGGCGTCAATTCATAAAAGCCGTCCATGTAAATGCGCGCGCGTTTCATATAAGAAGAATGGCGAATTTTTTCGGCAAGCAACCGTAAATAATCTTCCGAATCGACGTAATGATGCGCCATCTGTTGTTCAAATTGCTCAAAAATCATCGCTGTATCTTTTAATTTATCGGCAAGCACGGTTTCATTTGCGGTCGCATGGCGGCGCAGCTGCTCTTCCGTTTGTTTTAACGTCGCTGGCGTCACACAATACCGTTTATATTCTGTCAACATTTGTTCAAGTTGTTCAATAAAGCCACGTTTATCCGCCGCTTTCCGAAACAACGTTAACTGCTCTTTTTGCTGTTCAACAATTTTCCTTAGCAACATATGTACGCCTGTTTGTGTTAAATGATGGCGGCTCATGCCGCCTGTCTCTTGCAAAATACGCCAAGCGAGGCGCGTGAAACTAAATACTTGTGCGCGAATCATTCCTTTTATATTTGCGTTCATGAGAGCATATTCCGATTGAAACGTCATTTGTTCAGGAACGAGGTAAATAATCGGATCGCCATCTGGTTTTTGTGCGAGTTGATCGATCATTTCTTTTAAACACATTGTCGTTTTTCCGCTTCCTGAGCGCCCGATGATGAAACGTACAGACATATTTGTCCATCCTTTCTTATTTTCCGTCGTGCAATGCGAAGCGTTGCTCGACTTTTTTTCCGATGTACCATAAAAGAAAAATGACAACAGCGACAAACACCGTGCGCATCGGCTGACGAATAAGCGCTACAACGTCGTAACCGATAAAGCTAATCATAAATACCATCACCATTTTTCCAAACAATACCGCTAACATATATTGTTGCATCGCAATGCCGGATAACCCCGCCACAACATTGACTGCTGCCGATGGTGTAAACGGAAAACAAAGCAGTAAAAAGAGCGGACCAAAACCGCGGCGCTCCACCCAATGCATCATGCGGCGAATCGTCGGGTGGCGATGTAAAAAAGAAAAAAAGCGCTGCCTCCCGATTTTTCGAACAAGGAGGAACACGAGGAGTGAACCGACACTTGTCCCAATCCATGAAATAAGAAATCCTTTCCAAAGGCCAAACGCTGCCGCATTCGCCATGACAAACACGAAAAGCGGCAAAAACGGTAAAAATGCTTCCGCCATTGGCAAGACGATGCCAGGAATCACACCAAATGAACGATATTCCGCTAACATGTCAAGCATATGTTTTATCGTAAACCATTGTTTTAATTCCTCTAAACTCATACAGTAACCCCTTTGCTACGTGCTCATGATTATATTGTACAAGTTTAGAGGAAAAGAGAAAACTGTTACGACCATTCCTTTTCCCTTAAGTATAGTAAATACATCATTTTCCGTTCGCGCGCTTCGATGCGCTCGTTCATTTTTGTCCGTAGCTGTGCAGTGCGATGTAGCTGATTGATGAATGAATGATGTGAAATACATAGCTCGACGATCGTTCCGTTTGAAAACGTAATGCGCGTTTTTCCACCTTGAACATGCTCATGATGACGAATATGTAAATGCGATAGCCATACACATTGAGGATTCATTGGGGAGATCGTTGGAAAAAAGAAAATTTCGTTCGTTGGTTCAACTGCAATCGGTGCTTTATGCGAAGTGCCAATAATATGTCTCGCTCCATCTTTTCTTCCTCTTAAACTTGCGCCATAATACAAACAACTTTGTTCAATAATTTCCATCGGCTTTTGTTTGACGATAATTTCTCCATCTTCCTCTAACGCTTTCGTCCACATTTGCTTATCGTGAAAAAACGGAAAAAGTCCCATCGTATAGCGCGTCAAATACAGATGCTCGACGATGAGCATACCGCTCCCTCCCTTATATACACATTTCGACAATATTATACCATAAATATACGGAATTTTCATGAAAAATCCCCTCGTTTTTTTCGAGGGGATGTTATTTTATGCACCCGTAAATTGTTCTTCTTCTGTCGAGCCTTTTAGCGCCACAGTTGATGCTTGACCGCCCGTAATGACAAGCGATACTTCGTCAAAGTAACCTGTTCCGACTTCACGTTGATGGCGTGTAGCTGTGTAGCCGTATTTTTCTGCCTCAAACTCCGCTTGTTGCAATTCGGAGTAAGCCGCCATGCCGCGATCGCGATAGCCGTGCGCTAACATAAACATGCTGTAGTTGAGCGCGTGGAAGCCAGCCAATGTAACGAATTGGAATTTGTAGCCCATTTTTCCGAGCTCCACTTGGAAGTTTGCGATCGTTTCGTCGTCCAACTTTTTCTTCCAGTTGAAGGAAGGCGAGCAGTTGTATGCAAGCAATTTGCCCGGAAATTTTTCATGAATCGCTTCCGCAAAACGGCGCGCTTCTTCTAAGTTCGGTTCGCTCGTTTCGCACCAAATTAAATCAGCATACGGTGCATATGCTAATCCGCGCGCAATCGCTTGGTCTAATCCGGCACGCGTACGGAAGAAGCCTTCTGGCGTACGCTCACCTGTAATAAACTGTTGATCACGCGGGTCGATGTCGCTTGTAATTAAATCAGCTGCATTCGCGTCTGTGCGCGCAATTAATACAGTTGGGACACCCATGACATCTGCCGCAAGTCGCGCCGCAATTAAGTTACGAATCGCTGTTTGCGTTGGAAGCAACACTTTTCCGCCTAAATGGCCGCATTTTTTCTCTGAAGACAATTGATCTTCAAAGTGGACGCCTGCTGCTCCTGCTTCAATCATCGCTTTCATCAGTTCGAAGACGTTCAATTGGCCGCCAAATCCTGCTTCCGCATCGGCAACGATCGGCAAGAAATAGTCGATATCTTCTTTTCCTTCCACATATTGAATTTGATCAGCCCGTTGAAGCGCTTGATTAATGCGTTTTACAACGTGCGGCACGCTGTTTGCTGGATATAAGCTTTGGTCCGGATACATATGACCGGCTAAGTTCGCATCTGCCGCCACTTGCCAACCGCTTAAATAAATCGCTTTTAAACCAGCTTTTGCTTGTTGCACCGCTTGGTTTCCTGTTAACGCCCCAAGCGCATGTACGTAATCTTCCGTATTTAATAAGTGCCAAAGTTTTTCCGCCCCACGACGCGCTAGCGTATATTCAATATCAAGCGAACCGCGCAATTTAATGACATCCTCTGCGCTATACGGGCGCGTAATCCCTTTCCACCGTTCATCCAATTGCCAACTTTCTTCTAATTGTTTCACACGTTCTTCGAACATGCTCTCTCCCCCTTGTTTTTTATCGTAACCCCTCTGTTTCCGTACATATGACCCCCAAAAAAGTTATGACGCTCTTTTCTCTATGTACGAGCTTTGATACATCTCCCACCCTTCTTGTTATAATACACATTTTCCTTTTGACGTTTTTATTATATAACACAATTTTCAGAAAAGAAAGTATTTTTATGAATTTTTTTCAAAAAAATTCGCCTTTCCTACTTTTGTTCTAAAAAAATAATGCGCTCTAAAATGGTCGGATGACTGTAACGAAATAGTTTGACAAGATAAGGTGGATGCACTTGGCTTAAACTAGAGCGAGTCAACTGTTGAAACGTCGAGATCGCTGCTTCTTTATTTTTCGTCAGTTCAATCGCATACTTGTCCGCCGCATGCTCTTCATAACGGGAAATAGCATTCATCGCAGGGCTTGCCGCAAAACTTAATAGCGAAATCAATAGTAAAAACATCGGTAAAGAAGCGAGGTCATTCCATTTTTCAATGCGACAAAGTGTCCCAAATCGTTTCATCATGCGCTTCATCCATCGACTCGTCAACAGCAATCCGACAAATGTCACAATAACATATAACCCAATTCCCCAATAAATATGTTTCATGACGTAATGCGCCATTTCATGCGCCATAATAAATAAAATTTCATCTTCGCTTAACCGCTCAAGCGTCGTGTCCCATAACACGATGCGCGAATTGCCGCCAATGCCTGTTACATAAGCATTTAACGCATTCGTTTTTTCCGACATGTTCACTTCAAATACGTGGTCGGCTGGAATGTTTGCCTTCTCAGCTAACGCTAAAATTTTTGCTTCTAACTGTTTATTTTTTAATGGATAAAAATCGTTATAAAGCGGATCGATAAAAACTGGCTGAATAAACGTTAAAAAAAGCGTAAACGGAATGGAACAAAGCCACGCATACACCCACCATCGCTTTTCGAATTTTTGCATAAGCGTATATAATACATACACAATGACAACCATGATCGCATAATTCACCCAAAAATCAATCAGTTCATCACGCATCCAACTCGAAAACGTTTGGGTTGAAATATGATACATTTTCGCCATGTAGTAACTTGCATAGCTAAGCGGAAACGTCACGACTTGTACAAAAAGCGATAACCAAAAGACGTAAACCGCCGTTTGCATAAACCTCCGTTTCGTCGTCGCCTCCGCCCACTGTTGAAAACGGGCTGACAAACCAAACAACAACACAAAAATATAAATGACCCACTCATATGGAACAGATAAAAAAAATAAAAAGTTTTTTACTTCCGAAAACTGTTCAGCAAGCATTAATTCTTTCTTCGTTAAAAACGTCGCAGGATCAGCGCTCGTTCCTTTATATTGTGCTGGAATGGATGAGTCCGTCCATTGAAATAAATAAAACGCAAAAAAGAGCGCATACATTGCATAAAGGAACAACGTCCAAAAAGCGATTTTTCTCATTACCCTTCCCCCTTGTCCATGATTACTATTAGTTTAGTTTTTCATTTGCCATTTAGAACAACGAAAAAATTCAAATAATTGTCACGTCCCATTCTCCTCATTGGCACGTTGATTATGTATGATGAAAGTGGGAGGGATACACGTTGAAAAAACTATATATCGGCTTTTTTAGTTTACTTACGATTTGTATTGGTATAGGCATCTTTTATTTTTCTTACTACCGCCAAGATAAAATGGAGTTTCCAAGAGACGTGACGATGGAAACTGCGTGGGGAAAACCGTATTCATTCAATAACATGGAACCGAAAGTACGTCTACTAGAATTTGTATACACAAACTGTCCAGACATTTGTCCAAGTACGTCATTTCAAATGAAACAATTAAAAGAACAGCTCGAAAAAGACGGTTTGTTTAAAACGAAAGTTGAATTTATTACGATTACGATCGATCCGAAACGCGACACCCAACAAGTGATGCAAACATATGCGAATATGTTCGGAGTAAAAAGCGATGACGAAGGATGGATTTTTTTACGTGGGAATGAAGAAGATACAAAAAAAGTAGCCGACGCGTTTAACTTCTTATACCGCGATCCCGGCAACGGCATGCTTATTCATACAACGCTCACATACTTTTTAGACGAAAACAACCGCGTCATCGACACATTTGGCATGGGCGAAAAAGGGTTTGATAAAGAAAAAGTGTATAAACGTATTCTCAAAGAGGCGAAATAGCCTCTGCTTATTAACAAACAAGTGAATAGTCTCACATCATATTCTGAACAAATCGGACATATCGTTGCAACGATTAGTGCGATTTCTTCATAAACGAATTTGCTTGCTTTAAATGCCGCCATTGAAGCGGCTCGAGCAGGTGAAGCAGGAAAAGGGGTCGCTGTTGTGGCTGAAGAAGTACGAAAACTAGCCGAACAAGCAGATAAAGCAGCAAAACAAGTAAGTGACCTTATTGGACACGTCCAACATCAAGTGCAGGAAGTTGCCGAAGTAACAAAACCAGGTGCTGAGGACATTAAACAAGGTAGCACGGTCATCACAAGCACGACGCAAACGTTCGAACGAATTGTCCAAAAAACGGACGTTGTTTCAGAAGAAATCCAAGAAATATCTGCAGCAACAGAACAAATGTCCGCTAGCGTTGAGCAAGTCGCTGCATCAATTGAAAATATTGTGGAAACAGCAAAAGACGTTCAACAAGAAATTCAAGAAGCAACAAGTTCAATTGACGAACAAGCCAGTATTTCAAAGCAACTAGATGAATCTGCAAAACAACTTGCTCATATTTCAACGAAACTTCAGCAACTCATTCAACGCTTCACCTTGTAGATCAGCCGATGGCTGATCTACTTTTTTTTCATAGTACTTTTTTCATCAAGCATCTTGAAAATGTACGAAATAATAAAATAAATATAAATTTTTTCCTTTTCGCTTGCATGACGTAAAATATTTATAATTTCTTCTTCTAACTTACTTTCATAATGATGTTGCTTTTCCCTCTCATTAGCGACTAGCCAGTCGATCGAAACATCTAGTACTTTACTAATTGGAATAAGCAAATCCACTCGAGGTGTTACCGTCCCATTTACAATTTTATTAATCGTGCTTTTTGGTTGACCAGTTTGTTCAACTAAATCTTTTTGCTTTAAATTTAGTTGCTTCAGTCGCTGCTTAATTCTTTTGCTGATGACACCTTTTACATTATCCATGTTCACCATTCCCTTCATATTTTGTTTCTTTTTTGGATTTTTTTGTTGAAAAATCCCCGAAAAGAAACTATAATAACTCATGAATAAACCTTTCTTCATTTTCTTTACACGAATAGGGCGGTGAATCGATGAATATTCATGCCCATGCAAGGCGAACTATTTTTATTTGGTCGATATGTTTTTATACGATGCTTTCATGCACACTCATATATATGAATATTTCTAATTTTCCTTACATATTAGCTACATGGCTTACTACACTGTTTCTTTTCGTTACCCTTTTTCATCAAAAAATGAACGAGCTTCTATCTTTTAGAGATAAGAAGGGTGAACATGATGTTTATCAATATATTTACAAATTAAAGCAATTACCTGTAAAAACAATGCATATTTTTGGTTTTTGTTCCTTTGTCTTTTTAGTTTTACTGTTTTTTGTCCAAGAAAATAAAGATAATTTACTTTTATTAGCATGTTTGTATGGCATTTTTCACAGTATCCTTTTTTATATAGTTGATCGTGCTTTTATGAAAGTCATTGCATACGATGTCTATTATTTTTTTCATCTAGGATACCGAATTCCAATCATATCATCTGATTTTCTGCATATGCCATTTTGGACAAGACTTATTCATTACAATGTGAGTATTGTCTCTTTCATCCTAATGTATATGCTAGCAATAAAACATATGCTCATTAAAAATAGCTCAAACGATCATGTTTTCTTTTTCATCTTGTCAACTGCTTTTTTGTTCATTTTTGTCATATTTTTTTTGATAATCGTTCATATCGTATCAAAATATGTAAAAGAAACGATTTACACATTGAAAGCAAAAGCGACGCAAAGAGATATTCCAAATATATATATCGATGAATTTTCTAATCTCGTACACGCATTAAATGTTTATAATGATCCGATTAATAAGGCTCTGCGCTTGCTCATCGCAATTGAAAATAAAAGTGATGAGCACAAATACATCGCCGATCATTCGCGGCGTGTTGCATATTATTGTCTACAAATCGGACAAGCCATAGGCTTGCAAGATCATCAGTTAAACAGCTTGTACCAAGCTTCCCTTCTGCATGCTATTGGTAAAATAGGTATACCTGACTATATTTTATTAAAAAAAGAACCTTTATCTACATATGAATTTTCATTTATTAAACAATATCCAATTATAAGTTACTTCCTTGCTAAGTCAGTCTTTGAAATCAAAGATAAAGAGGTCCTTGAAGCAATTCTTTTCCATAAAGAATACGTGGATGGCACAGGATATCCAAATCAATTAAAAGATAAAGAAATTCCTATTATGGCAAAAATTATTTCAGTAGCTGACTCGTTTGATGCATTAATGTCAACAAGACCTTATCGACAAAAGAAAAACAAAGATGAAATTATTCATATATTAAGAAAAGAAAGTGGGATAAAATGGGATTGTGATATCGTTAGCCGATTTATAGATTTATTTTTAAAAAATCGACCTAATATAATAAATTAGCGATAAGAAGCTACATCTTCCTATCGCTTTTTTCTTGCATAGAAAGGAGATTTTTTCGTTGAACTATATGCACTTATTAAAAACAACAATTTCTTGCTATGAACGTTACATGAATCAACCAATCGTTCTTCTTATTGATGAAGAAATCATTTTTTCATATGATTCATCAGACGATATAAAATATTTTTTCTATAAAAATGAGTCTTATTTAAAACAACATACAGCCAACATCTCACGGCCAACTTTATTACAGTATGGCTTATTAAGTTGGCTTGTTTTCCCTGTTCAAACCACAATAAACGACCGCCTAGCGTTAATATTTATCTCTTATCCATATCACGATGATGAGAATTATTTTATTACGTGTTTAATTGAGACGATCATACTTATTATTCAAGAAAAGTATCGTGAGCAGTTTCTTACGTTGGAAATTGAACAGTTATCAGAACGTGAAAGACAAGTGTTCTTTCTTTTATTAAAGGGATACAGCAACAAAGAAATCGCCGAAGAGCTTATTTTAAGCGAACATACAATAAAAAATCATATTAATAATATATTTCAAAAGCTGGATGTAAAACGTCGCTCCCACCTTATTGCTAAATTCAAACATTTGTTATAAAATTGGAGGTTCAACATGGATATTTACGTTGGAAGACAACCTATTTTAAATCGAAATGATAAAGTAATTGGATATGAACTATTTTATCGAAGCGGGGAGCAAAATTTTTATAACGCAATTGACGGAGATCGTGCGACAATCGATGTACTAATTAACAGCTTTATGAACATAGGAATTGAGAGATTAACAAATGGTGGGCGATGTTTCATTAATTTTACTGAAACTTTATTAAAGAGGGGGGTGCCGTTTCATTTTCCGAAACATCTTATCGTTGTTGAAATTTTGGAATCCATTCCTTACTCTAGCCACTTGCTTCACATATGCAAACAATTAAAAGAAAGAGGATATGTTATCGCACTTGATGACTTTATATTTTCCGAACAATATATCCCTCTCCTTCCATATGTAGATATTATAAAGATTGATTTTTCAAAACAAACAAACTATCGTGACTTCAAACCTTACATCGAAAAGTATCGTATCCAATTGCTCGCTGAAAAAATTGAGACAAAAGAACAGCTACAACACTCAAAAAATGAAGGGTTTTCTTACTTTCAAGGATATTTTTTTAGCAAACCAATTGTTGTAAAAGAAAAGTCACTTCCTAAAATTCCCTATATATCTAAACTCAATTTAATAAAACAAATGAATCAAAATGGACTCAATTTTGATGAAATCGTCCAAACCATTGAAAATGATCCAACGTTAACATATCGCTTATTAAAAACGGTAAATTCATTTTTCTTGTCTAAAACATCGAAAATCAAATCTATTCGCCATGCAGCCATTTTATTAGGAACAAACCATTTAAAAAGTTGGTCAACCGTGTTGACATTACAAGAACCAAACGAACCGTTTAAAAACGAAATCATTGTAAACAGTTTAATACGTGCCAAAACGCTCGAACAATTAGCATATCTCATTCACTTAAGCGATGAAAAAGATATTTTATTTTTCATGGGGATTTGTTCTTCGCTACATTTATTGCTCCAACGCCCGCTGCAGGAAATATTGCAAGAATTACATATCGATGAAGCGATTCAGCAAGGTTTGAATGGACAACCATGTACTTATTCAACTTTATATCATCTCGTTATCGCATTAGAAACAAACGATATAAGCAAATTAAAGGAGATCACAACCACTTTAAACATTGACCTATCCAAAGCGTTTGCTGCGTATCAACGAAGTATTGAATGGGTTGTTGAACTACAGAATAATATACAAATAAAGTAAAAAAAGGATTTTTAGGGCTCTTCACCACAAGTTGTACTTGATCATTGAAGATCGGTGTGCATAGAGAAAATAGAGAGTACAAAAAA
>NZ_JAIWYK010000108.1:0-297 GCF_022030075.1 Anoxybacillus sp. LAT27 | reverse complement strand
CGCCAGCGGGTTGGTCTGGTCCATGAACTGGGAGAGCTGGGAGCTGCCGAAGAACTCCTTGATGGCGGCGATCACCGGACGAATGTTGATCAGGGCCTGCGGCGTGATCTGGTTCTGATCCTGGATCGACATGCGTTCGCGGACCACGCGCTCCATCCGGGACAGACCGATGCGGAACTGGTTCTGCAGCAGTTCGCCCACGGAGCGGAGACGGCGGTTGCCCAGGTGGTCGATGTCGTCGGTCGAACCCACGCCGTGCAGCAGGTTGATAAAGTAGTTGATCGCAGCCACGATGTC
>NZ_JAIWYK010000107.1:0-297 GCF_022030075.1 Anoxybacillus sp. LAT27 | reverse complement strand
AAAACCTAGTTGTCGCATTTCCGATCGGAGCGAAAAGAGAGCCCAAATGAGGCGGCTGAACTGTTTGGACGATGGCTCTCCTTTCTTTGCCCGAGTGTGAATGCGATGAAACAGCTAGGGAAAAGGATGAGGATTATATCCGCAGACCGCATTGGTGGGATTGTCACCATTTTGGCAGGCGGAATCGCGCTGGCTGAGGCTGCACGTTTATACCCGACTCGGACGAGTATGTTGGTTGGCGATCATACAATGCCTGCTGTTGTTGGCTTCCTTATGGTTGTTTTAGGTATTTCACTC
>NZ_JAIWYK010000106.1:0-299 GCF_022030075.1 Anoxybacillus sp. LAT27 | reverse complement strand
CCGGAACTGTAACCATCGACGGCGAAGAATGGTCGGTGCGGGAACTGACGCTGAGCGAAAACCGTCAAGCCTACAAACTGGCTGAAGATGCCAACGGCAGATTCGACGTGTTTCGGTACAATGACATCCGCATTGTAAAAGCAACGGAACACGACTTCCCCTGGAACAACCAGGAGCTGCTGAAAGCGTACAAAGCAAAGGATAAGTTCGACCTGCCCGTGAGGCTGTTCGAGCGAAATCCCGAAGGGTACCAGGCGCTGCTGGACAAGGTGAACGAAGTGAACGCAAGGGTGAAAAGC
>NZ_JAIWYK010000105.1:0-300 GCF_022030075.1 Anoxybacillus sp. LAT27 | reverse complement strand
TACGAAGTCCCCCTCATAAATCTCCTTGCCGTTCTTGTCGCGGAGGCCGGTGAATTGCCCTACACTCTCAGGAGATACTTCGTGCATGATTATCAGCTTTCCGATATGACCATTGACCGATACAGAATTTGAGTGCGGAGCGATATATATCTTTCCGTTCTTCTGGAGCAGATCGCCAAATACCCATTCCCCATTTAATTCACCATCTGCAATACATTTGCCCCGAAACTTGATTTCACGTCCTGCTTGCATCCTTTTTCCTCCTCTTTCTCAAAATAGCGTCTACTCCCCATTTTCCCA
>NZ_JAIWYK010000104.1:0-303 GCF_022030075.1 Anoxybacillus sp. LAT27 | reverse complement strand
AAACCGTCAGCAGATTCTCGCTGCGGACGCCCACCTGACGCAGCTTGAGCATCACTTGAATCTGCCGTGCGGCTCGACGGAGATCGTACCCCTTATCGAAACGGCGGCCGGTCTCTACCACGCCTACGACATCGCCTCGGCAAGCCCCCGGGTGAAGCGGCTGGCGTTCGGTTCGGTCGACTTCGCCCTCGATATCGGCGCCCGGCTGACGCGGGAGGGAACAGAACTCTTGTTTGCCCGCTCGCAGTTGGTGGTCATTTCCCGGGCAGCCGGCATCGAACCGCCGATTGACGCCGTCTTCGC
>NZ_JAIWYK010000103.1:0-310 GCF_022030075.1 Anoxybacillus sp. LAT27 | reverse complement strand
ATCAAGGTTGACGCGGGCGACCATCGCGGCGAGAACGGAAAAGTCATCGTCCGCCTCTTCGGTACGCTTTTCCGTCACCCCGTCGGTGTACAGCAGCACAAAATCGCCTGGTTCGAGCACAACCGATTTGGTCTCAAATGAAAATTGCGGAAACAAGCCGAGCGCGCAGCCCTTGGCGCCTAGCGGCACGCATTGCTTCGTTTTCGCCCGATACCAAAGCGCCGGTTCGTGTCCAGCGCACGCGTACGAGAACGTATGCGTTTTTTCGTTGTAATTGCCGACAAACATCGTGACAAACATCGACGGCTCC
>NZ_JAIWYK010000102.1:0-311 GCF_022030075.1 Anoxybacillus sp. LAT27 | reverse complement strand
CGGCAATCTCAATCGGTTCGCGCATGAACGCCTTTTCGTTCAGCATCGCCCATTTGCGCGTGGCGACGGCGATCTCCGCCAACTGCTCCGAGGTGGTCCCGTACAGGTGCATGTGCCGCATCGCCGCCAGCGCATAGGCGCCGACCGGCGCGGGCAGCCCGTAGGGACGTTCGTACTGCTCGGTCAGCGGGACGATTGGCATCGGCCGGTTGCGCGAGCGGTCCGAGCGCTGGGTGCTGCCGTAGGTGATCAGTGCCACGTCAAACAGTCCCGCTTTGATCCCGGCGACCGCATGGCCGATGTGCAGCTCA
>NZ_JAIWYK010000012.1:0-11464 GCF_022030075.1 Anoxybacillus sp. LAT27 | reverse complement strand
CATCTGGCAACAAGCCAGGCGGACAAGAAGGACATCAAGGAACGACGCTCCGCCAAGTGGAACATCCACATCATCGCATCGTCCATCGTGTGCACACGTGTCAAGGATGTGGGGCTTCTTTGCGTGAAGTCAAACCGTTCAAAGTCGATATCCGTCAAGTGTTTGATCTTCCTCCTGTGACGATCGAGGTGACACAACATGAGCGTGAAGTGAAATCCTGTCCACATTGCCGATGTGTTCAACAAGCCGAATTCCCATCCCATGTCACGAATTATGTGCAATACGGTCCACGTCTCACAGCGCTCGTTGTTTATTTGCATCATATCCAATTGATCCCGTACAAGCGTTTAAGTGATACGATCGAAGCGTTATATCAACACTCGATTAGTACGGGAACTCTTGCCAATATGGTGAAACGAGGACGCGAAGCGCTGGAATCGAACATGGACATCATCGAAGACGCCTTACTTGAATCCAACATCCTGCATGTCGATGAAACGAGTTTGCGTATCAATGGGAAACTCGCATGGGTGCATGTCGCGTGTACATCAAAATACACGTACTTGGCTTCTCACGCTTCTCGTGGAAAGAAAGCGACCGATGATATCGGGATTCTTCCCCGATATCAAGGAACGATGATGCACGATGCGTTCGGTACGTATCCAAAATACACGCAAGCCACCCATGCCCTTTGTCACGCCCATCATTTGCGTGAATTGAAGGGCTTCATCGAACAAGGACATACATGGGCATCGCGCATGACGACGTTTCTGTTAGCCGCCAAGCAAGCCGTCGAAGCTCATCACGGTGCACTTTCCGAAGAAGAAGCGAGACGGTGGGAACGAGTGTATGATCGCATCCTAAAAAGGGCACAGCACCGATTGGAAGCGAAGACGCCTCTTCCGAAAAAAGCACTCGCTTTTATTCGACGGCTTCAGAAACGAAAGGAAGAAGCGCTGCGTTTCTTACGTGAAGCTCACGTTCCCTTTGACAACAACCAAGCCGAACGCGATCTTCGCATGGTCAAAGTGAAAGAGAACATTTCGGGTACGTTTCGCGAAGAAACATTCGCCCAGTCTTTTTGTATCACAAGAAGCATCGTTTCCACACTGACGAAGCACGAAAAAAACGTGTGGGACTCGTTATGTCTTCTGTTGACGGGTGAAACGCTCGATCGTGTTCTTTCTACCACTTAGGGCATTTTCTATCACAGGGATGCCCTATTTGTGTTGCGCTTCTTTACATACTACTATCGGGATGAATAGTTACTCAAACAGTACAACGTTAGGTGAAACTATATGAAAATTGTTCTAAAAAAAGTAGAAAATCTAAATTCAGATAATAATATTTATACGGTAAATAAGTTGTTAGATTCAATGGATTACGAAGATATAAATAATCAAGCATACGAAATTTCGATAAAATGGTCAAACGGAATTGAAGATTTATTTATCATAAATGGCGATTTTATTGCTCCCGTTGCACAATTAGACGTTTATAATTTTTTTAAAGAATATTTAACTGCCATAAAAATTTATAAAAAATTGATTAATTTAAATAAAAATATTATTTTGGATAATAGCAATAAGTTGTTAATACAAAATTTAATGAAAATAAATAAAGTAACTGGGAATAAATTGGTTTTTGAAACAAAGAGATATATTATAGAGAAAAAACATTTGAAAAATAAATTATTAGAAATTACAAAAAGAAACTTCAAAGAAAACTATATTAAATATTTATTGGGGCTTTTTGTAAAGAAAAAGAAAAAAAATCAAGAAGATATTATTGTATTTGCCGATGTATATAATAGACCTACTAATGAAATGTTAAATTTAGTTTCAAGTAACATTGAAAAACCTAATATTATTATTACCTCTGAACCTAGAATCTCTAAACATTTTTTTATGAATAAAGGAATTCCTCTCGGGAGTTTTATTAATTTAAAGCTTTTAATCAAGTTTATTAGAGAAAGATTTATTTATTCAAAAAGATTAAAAAAAATCAAGAATAAAATTAGCTTAGATTTTGGAAACAAAGCTATTAATCGATTAATAAGTAGTGAGTTTGAAAAAAAAATAAAAAAACTTTTTTTAACTTGTCTGCTTGATAACTATATTCTTCATAATCTCATAAATGAAATAAATCCAAAACTTATAATACTTGGAACAGATTGTCATAGACTATCAAGACATCTAGTAATAATTTCTAAAAAATATAATATTAAATCTTTGGTACTACAACATGGTGCTACTAATGGAAAATATGGATTTGCCCCTCTTTTTGCAAATAAAATTGCAGTTTGGGGTAATATATCAAAAAAGATTCTAATAGATTGGGGAATACCTGAGGAAAATATAATAATAACAGGGAATCCAAGATTTAAAAAGATAAAGAGTTATAGACAAAAAAACTGCTGCAAATCTAAGTATACTGAAAAATTAAAAATATTAGTTGCTTTGTCTCCATATGAGAAAGATGTGACTGTTGAAATTTTAACTTTGGTGCTTGAGGCTGTAAAAAATATAAAAGACATAACATTAATTGTGAAACCTCATCCTTCTGAAAAGAATATTTATTATTATGAAGAGATTATAAAAAGGTATAATTATATAGATGTAATTCTAGATGAGAAATCTTCAACTAACTATTTGTTAGCAGATTCAGATGTAGTAGTTTCAGCGCAGTCAACTATAGGAATAGAAGCATTGCTTTTTGGGAAAACTTTAATAGAAATTGATTCAAAAAGGATATCAAAAAAAATACCATATGATAAATATAATTGTTGTTATCAAGTCAAAAATGTTGATGATTTTATAAATGCTATAGCATCAATTAGAGAAAAGGATTCATCATTTAATACAATTATGAATAATAGTAATAAATTTCTTTATGATTATTTAGGAGATCCTAATACTAATACCTATAAGAAAATAAAAGAATTTATTAATATTTTATTAGGAGAGTAAAATATGATATTAAGAAAAAATTATTACTATTATGTATATTTAACTTTACTTATAGGTATAATCATAGGTATCATCATAGGTATCATAGTTCCTATGATTTTGTTGAAGTTTTCATTCTATCAGCTATATATTCTAGTTTTTATATTATTGATTATTTATAGCCATATAAAATATAACCTTGTGAATATTTTAAATCCTATTTCATTTTATTTACTTTATTACTTTATTTTTGTTGCTTTTGGTGGACTTTTTGCACCAAAGTATTCTAATAGGATACTAATTAGCGAAAAGGTTTTTTTATTAGTATTAATAGGAGCATTGTTTTTTATACTAGGTTCCATGTTTTACCGAATTTTATCGAAGAGAATCGTTCCTAATATTTACAAAAAAAGTATATACTCAACATGGGAGTATAATAAAGCGAATTATCTTAGTTTATCGTTAATATTAATAGGCAGTATGCTCACCTTTTATTATTACTATTTAGCAGGTACTATTCCAATTTTAAATGAAAATGCTGATTATTTTAGAGTTCAAGTAAAAGAAGGGAAGAGTTGGTTGTATCTTCTCTCTTATGGTTTTTATTTAGTAGGATTACTTATTTTCTCCTTAAATAATATGAATATAGGAAAATATAAAACATCTATAATAATTTCGTTTCTAGGATGTATTATTTTTATCGGACTTGGATATAGATCACCAGCATTTCAACTTTTATTAATGTCATATGTTCTTTATTCTTATTTTAAATATAGAAAAATCAAGTTATTTAGAGTATTAATATTTGGATTAATATTATTATTTTTAATAGGATTAACTGGTTCTATAAGAAGTAAAGGTGTGGATGTTATTTCCCAGTATAATATTATATGGTTAACTCTAGAATGGAGATTTTTTGTTCAAATTAGCAATATTCAAATGATTTTTGATTGGATATCTAATAATCAATATTTATATGGTAAATCTCTAGTCATAGATTTATTAACACTGTTGCCTGGTTATCAGCCAAGTTTTGCTATATGGTTAAAAGATGTTATGGGGATGGACTTTGCAGGAGGATTTACTACTACATTAGTTGGAGAAGCTTATGCTAATTTTGGGTTTTTAGGTGTTATAATATTATCTTTATTAATGGGCTTTATTGGTCAGGGGACATATTATTTTATTATAAAAAAGGAAAATATTAACCTATATGAAATTGGTGTTTTATTATTAATTTCATTTAGTATTGGTTCAATGGTATCCAGTGGCATTTTTACTGCATTAAAAAATGTTCTTCTTCCCTTTCTGGGGTTGTATCTTGTTATTACTAAATTATTTTTAAATAAATAAAAGTACAAGTGAGTGAGATTATATAACCCGTGGTGCTAGTTGAGCTTTAGCGCTCAACTAGCCCAAGTGTAACCAGGGAATAAGCTAACAATATACCGTCTAGTGCCACTTCAAATCCGATAATCGAATTGGCTCGGATCCCCGTGATGCGATAGTGGTCAACCAGAACCGAGAACACCGTCTCGATCACTTTGCGTTTTTGTTGGATCCACTGCTCCCATGTCTCAGACGCACGATGTTTCTGGTTTTTTCGAGACGGAGTCCAAAGCGCCATTTGGTATTCTTCGTACAGCCTTTTTTGCAAGTCACGGCTAATGAATCCTTTGTCCCCAAAGTTATACGGGTGGGGAATTTGGGTCATCACGCTTTCGGCTGCGATTCGATCGTGGCAAGATGCTTCCGTCACCACATACCCCATTGGCAGCCCTTGATCGGTCACTTGAAGGTGCAGCTTCAACCCGTAGTACCATTGCTTTTTGGAAGCGCAATACCCGATGTCGGCGATCTCTTGAAACCGTTTGACGCGATGCATTCTTGCCGTATGGCACAATGGGAGCGGCAAGCTGTCCACGACGGCATAGGCATGATGTTGGCCACGTTTTGCCAGCTCATGGCGGATCCATTTGATAGCGAAGCCAAGCGCCCGGCAGCGGCGGTTATACCGGGAACGTTCGAGAAACGAGCCGTTTGTGAACAAATTTCCCGTGACAAAACGATGCCACGCCCGTTCAGAAGTAAAACCGAGCAGCTTTCCTAAAAGATGAATGGCGATGATGACAGCGTCCTCTTGCTTGACCAAATGGCGATTTCGACGATGAAGATGCACCTGAATGCATGAAAGTTGAGCAGAAACAAAAACGAAAATGGCGGCATATTGCTTTTGAATCTTGGCCCGATCTGTAGTAAAATGAAAGTGCTCTTGCATAGGGATCCTCCTTTTTAATGGTTGGTTGCACTTTCATTTTAAGGGGATCCTCATGCAAGGGCTATTTTTATGCTTGTTTGAGTTTATCTATATAGATGCACATTGAAACATTAACGTCCGTATAAGTGGCTTCCACCCCGGTTATACTGCTCCTAGGTACTTCACGAAGAAAAGGAGCGGAAACGGAATGAAACGATTGAAAATCACCAATGACCATGGATGGACGCCACGAACCCTTCGAAAGGAAGAGAAAAAAATCAAAAACATTTCCCTGCGTCAACGCGTCATGGCCGTTCGCCTCGTCATGGAAGGGTATCTGGGGAAAGACGTCGCTTCCATGCTCAACCTGTGCCGCCAAAGCGTCGCATTTTATGTCTCCTTATTCAACGAAGGAGGGCTCGATCTCCTGCTCGATCGGAAATATCCGCCGGGCCGGGAGCCGTTTTTGACACTGGAACAGCAACAGGAACTGAAACAGACGATCTTGACCCACACCCCGGCCGAACTCGGTTGGGACATCGCTTCTTCTTGGAATACGCGGATTCTTCAGTCTTATATCCGCGAACACTACGAGGTGGACATGTCCCGGGAAGGAATTCGCAAACTTTTACATCGAATGAGATTGTCTTGGACTCGTCCCACCTATACCCTGGCCAAAGGCGATGCCGAACAACAGCAGGCGTTTGAGAAACAAATGGATCTCATTAAAAAAAACTGATCACTCCCGATACGATTCTTTTATATGCCGATGAAACTCATGTTCGGTCTTATCAAATCCTGCGGGCCACTTGGTCGGAGGCAGGCCGGCAAAAACAAGTGCCCACGTACGGCCATCATGCCCACGTTTCTGTATTTGGGGCGGTGAATGTGCTCAATGGGGACACCGTTCTTCATCGAGCAGTCGCTGCGAATGCGACGACGTTTTTGGATTTTTTAAAGATCTTGAAGAGCCGTTATCCAGACCAGCTGATCGTGCTCGTGCTCGACAATGCCCGCATCCACCATGCCAAAATGGTGAGAGATTTCTTGCGCCAAGAAGGGGAATCGTTTCACTTGATCTTTTTACCTCCTTATTCCCCACAGCTGAATCCCATCGAACGCTTGTGGAAATGGCTCAAGGATGCGGTCATTGCCAATGTGTTTCACAAAGATCAAATGGATATTGACCAAGCCATTGCCCGGTTTATGGAATATATAGATCAACAACCGGAAGAGGTGCTTCGACGCTTGGGGTGTGCAGCGTGATGCAAAGGTTAACTTTTCAAGGTGCATTTATATAGCACCACGGGTTATATACTGTCTCATTAGCCCCCTAATGAATTTGGACACTCGATAAGGTGTTTTTTATAATCGAAGTGACCAAATGAAGGGGGTTTTTGATTTACATGAAACGAAGAAAACATTCAAAGGAATTTAAGCTACAAGTAGTGAAAGAAGCATTAGAAGTTGGAAATAAAGCATTGGTAGCTAGAAGATACGAGCTTAGCCCTAATCTTGTGCAAAGATGGGTAAAAGCGTATTAAGAAGGGTAACAGGTATCTTAGAAGTAGCTGAAAAGATCGTGTATTGATCCTTCACCATTTCAACAGGAAGTGGGCAGAGAGAAAGTTACGAAGATTTTCCAAAACACATGAAGTACTCCAGCGAATATTTGAAGAACGTTACAATTAAAAAAATGTAAGGTAGTAAAATAAGGAGAGCTTCGCTTTCCTTCTAATCAGACTGAATATTCAATCTGATTAGAAGGAAAGAGTCTCCCACCATTTCAAAAGCATTTCAGAGATATTCTATTTTTCTTTCCTTACACAAAATTTGGCGCTATTCTTTATTTTTTAGACGGTGTTGCAAAACTCTAGAGTAAAAACTCGAAGTTATGCATAAGTATGTAACATAACACATGCAGTAAATATCAGTTCGTACCATCTTGGCTATTCCAGCCTGTCACTCTTTAATTCATTAAATACACGCTCAATCTCGCAGCGAAGTCCAAATAGCTATTGACCAAACCTCGTTTTCAAAAAAGACAGGAAGAGCTCGGCCATAGGCATCTTTTTGTTCCTTGCTGTTGCGGAAGTTGATGGGGGAAATAAACTTGATTCCTGCTTGTTCGGCTGTTTAACGAATCTTTTTACTGTCATAGGCGGCATTGCCTAATGCGAATTCGATATCCCATTGCTCTAAAGAAGCAAGCAGTTTTGGCACCACTGCGGCATCATTCCGATTCGCTTTAGTCAATTATATGAGGATAAAATAATTTCCTCAGTAGTGGTGCAGAGGTGAAGATTATACCTTTAAAACAATAGTATCGGGTAGACACTCCCCACTTCGCTTGAGAATCGTAAAGACTACTCCGAAGATCAGTACTGTCGATCAGCACTATTTGGGAATATTTCACTTTTAAATCTTTTAGCAGCAGTGCATGAAAAACAGTAAATCCTTGTTTATGGAACTACTACATTGTTAAGGAAAATGTGGAAAGATAAGGAATTCGAACAAGCCTACAAGCTCGCTGAAAACAACGAAAGCGTTGCAGGATGCGCACTAGTTTCCTAAAGGAGTCAATGGAAAAATAGGTCTTCAAAAAGAAACATTTCAACAACGCTTTTTTTGACATTGTCGGTCTTCCTTTCAAATGCTGTGTTTTTAGTAACGATATAGAGAGTCGATATACTGAAATAATGCTTTTAAAAGTGGGTCGATTTCATAAGAACATGCATGTTCATCATTCAAATTAGAAATCATGATAGTGTTCACCCCTTGGTTTTGTTTTTTGGTCAGTGATATGATTTACAAGGTGGTAGGTTTTTATGTGCATTTATACATTCGTTATGTGTTTTGCAACACGTTCAAATAGATATTAGATAATAGTTGAGGTGTGTAATTTGAAAAATATATTTATAATAGGCTCAAAGGGTATCCCTGCCAAATACGGTGGCTTTGAAACGTTTGTAGAATATTTGACCAAAAGAAAGGTAAGTGAGGATATCACTTACCATGTTTCATGTTTAGGGGAGAATAACGATGAATTTTATTATAACAATGCTAGATGTTTTAATGTAAAGGTTCCTGATGTGGGAAGTGCGAAAGCGGTTCTTTATGATTTAATGAGTTTACGGGAATGTATTCGATATATTAAAGAGTACAATCTAACTAACAGCATTGTTTATATTTTGGCTTGTCGAATTGGTCCGTTTTTTGCTTTCTATAAGAAAAAGCTAGAGAAAATGGGGGTCAAGGTGTTTGTAAACCCTGACGGCCATGAATGGAAACGAAGTAAATGGAATTATTGGATTAAACGTTATTGGAAGTTTTCTGAGCGTTTAATGGTGAAACATGCGGATTTATTAGTATGCGATTCACGTGGGATTGAGTCATACATTCAAAATGAATATAGACAATATCGCCCGAAAACTACGTTTATTGCTTATGGAGCGGATGTGAAGGCATCTTCACTTGCGGATGATGATGCGAAGCTAGTTGATTGGTATCGTCAACATCAGTTAAAGCAGTTTGAATATTATTTAATTGTGGGACGTTTTGTTCCTGAAAATAACTATGAACTAATGATTCGCGAGTTTATGGCATCTAACACTAAAAAGGATTTAGTGATTATTTCAAATGTCGAGCAAAATGCTTTTTATCAACAGTTGCTCGAGAAAACTAAATTTGATCGCGATCCTCGTATTAAATTTGTTGGGACTGTGTATGATCAGGAACTTTTAAAGAAAATTCGTGAGCAAGCTTACGGATATTTACACGGTCATGAAGTGGGAGGGACAAACCCTTCTCTTCTGGAAGCATTGGCATCAACGAAAATTAATTTATTACTAGATGTAGTTTTTAATAAAGAAGTTGGTGCAGATGGGGCGTTATATTTTACAAAAGAGCAAGGATCATTAAGTCAGTTGATTAATATGGTGGATCAATATACTCAAGAGCAAATAGAATTACTAGGAGCGAAAGCAAAAGATCGTATCATTAATGAATATTCATGGGATAAAATTGTAAGCGACTATGAACAACTATTTCTGGATAGCTAATTAAGGGGATGCATAATAATGAAAGGGATTATTTTAGCTGGAGGAAGCGGCACCCGCCTTTATCCTTTAACAAAGGCAGTATCTAAGCAATTGTTACCTATTTACGATAAACCGATGATTTATTACCCGTTATCTGTTTTCATGTTAGCTGGCATTCGTGATATTTTGATTATTTCTACTCCTAGTGATACACCACGCTTTCAAGAATTACTAGGAGATGGCTCAGACATAGGAATCTCGTTATCCTACGCCGTGCAGCCTTCGCCAGATGGTCTTGCACAGGCGTTTATTATTGGAGAGAAGTTTATCGGTGATGATAATGTTGCGCTGATTTTAGGAGACAATCTGTTTTATGGCCATGGATTGACAAAGTTATTGCAAAACGCCGTGGAACGAAAAACGGGAGCGACGGTGTTTGGGTATTACGTAAATGATCCAGAACGTTTTGGCGTTGTAGAGTTTGATGAAAATGGAAAAGTCATTTCCATTGAAGAAAAACCGAAACATCCGAAGTCTAATTATGCGGTGACAGGGTTGTATTTTTATGACAACCGCGTTGTTGAATTTGCGAAAAGCATTAAGCCCTCCGCGCGTGGCGAGCTGGAAATTACCGATGTGAACAAAAAATATTTGGAGCTTGGCGAATTGCATGTGGAGATTTTGGGAAGAGGTTTTTGCTGGCTGGATTCCGGCACGCATGAATCATTGCTTGAGGCTTCCCAATTTATTGAAACAATCGAGAAACGTCAAAGCTTAAAAGTTGCATGCCTTGAAGAAATTGCTTATTTAAAAGGGTATATTACAAGAGAACAGTTATTGAAGTTAGCTGAGCCGTTAAAGAAAAATCAATATGGTCGATATTTGATAGATATTGCTAACCAGAAAAAGAAACCAATATATTTATAAATTATGAGGTGCGTGTTATGAAAGTGATTAAGACTTCATTACCCGGTGTGTTATTGATTGAACCAAAAGTGTTTGGTGATCACCGGGGCTTTTTTATGGAAAGTTACAATAAAAAACTTTTTGCGGAATATGGGCTTGATTTCAACTTTATTCAAGATAATCACTCGTTATCCCAGCAAGCTGGAACGATTCGCGGACTTCATTATCAGTTAAACCCAAAGGCGCAAACAAAATTAGTGCGCGTTACTCGAGGGGCTATCTATGACGTGGTTGTTGATATACGCAAAGGTTCGCCGACGTTTGGCAAATGGCAAGGTTTTATTTTAAGCGCGGATAATAAACGGCAATTGCTCGTACCAAAGGGATTTGCGCATGGTTTTTGTACGTTAGTGGAAAACACGGAAGTACAATATAAAGTGGATGAATACTATTCTCCAGAACATGATCGCGGCATTCTTTGGAATGATCTGGCGTTAGGAATTGACTGGCCGACAGCAAACCCAATTCTTTCTGAAAAAGATACAAAACATCCACTATTAGCAGATGCCGAAATCAACTTTGAGTGGGAGAGATAATAATGAATCTTTTAGTTACAGGCGGAGCAGGTTTTATTGGCAGCAACTTTGTCCGTTACATGCTTGAGAAATATCCAACTTATAAAGTAGTCAATTATGATTTATTAACTTATGCTGGTAATCTTGAAAACTTAAAAGATGTGGAGAATCATCCTAACTATACATTTGTAAAAGGTGATATCAATAACCGTGAGCTATTGGATTATCTTGTTAAAACACATGAGATTGACGTTATTGTGAACTTTGCGGCTGAGTCGCATGTCGACCGCAGTATTACAGATCCTGATATTTTCGTAAAAACAAATGTATTGGGCACGCAAGCGTTATTAGATGTGGCAAAAGACAACCATATTAAGAAATATGTGCAAATTTCAACGGATGAAGTGTATGGTACACTTGGAGAAACGGGATATTTTACAGAAGAAACACCACTAGCACCGAATAGCCCTTATTCGGCAAGTAAGGCTGGTGGAGACCTACTTGTAAGAGCGTATCATGAAACATATGGGCTAAATGTGAACATTACGAGATGTTCCAATAACTATGGACCATATCACTTCCCTGAAAAACTCATTCCGTTAATGATCACAAATGCGTTGGAAGGGAAAGAACTTCCGATTTACGGTGACGGTCAAAATATTCGTGACTGGTTGCATGTAAAAGACCATTGCGCGGCGATTGATTTAGTGATTCATAAAGGTAGACCTGGGGAAGTAT
>NZ_JAIWYK010000011.1:0-15107 GCF_022030075.1 Anoxybacillus sp. LAT27 | reverse complement strand
TATGTTTATCCATTTTCGTCTCTAGCGCCATCATCGTTGCGACAGCGAAAATATTGCGCGCTGTAAACAATACTCCTTTTGGTTTACCAGTCGTTCCAGATGTGTATAAAATCGTCGTTTCGTCCTCTTCGCTCAGCGGACAAACAATTGGGGAAGAATCGCCGCTAGCAATGAGCTGCGATAACGAACGCCAACCTTCTATTGCTTCCCCTGTTTTCACCCAAATGACGTCAACCTTATGAACAAGCGAGGCAAGTTCTTGATAAATCCAATCATGTGCGATGACCGCTTTTGCTTCGCTATGGTCCATAATATATTGCACTTCTTGGGCAGTTAGCCGCGCATTAATTGGTACGATGATGGCACCAAGGCGCAAGACAGCAAAATACGCATATACAAATTCTCTCACATTTGGCATATACAATACGACTTTATCGCCTCGTTTGATGCCGAGCGAAGCAAGCGAAGAAGCGAGCCGATTGACCGTATCATCTACTTCTCGATAAGACAGCGACACGGCACCATCCATGAGTGCTATTTTATTCGGAAACTTTCGCGCATTACGCGCTAACAACTCGGAAATGTTCATTTCGTTCCCTCCAGCTTTTGTAATCGTTCGCGAAAATCTGCCAAAATCGACTCCATTTCTTGTTTTAACTGCATTAAGTCTTCAATCCGCTCCGTCACCTCCTTTAACTTTTGTTCGCCGTATGCGATTGTTTTTTCCAGCTGTTTTCGGCCAGTGCGATCGTTGTCAAACAAGCTAATCATTTCGTGAATTTCTTCTAACGAAAAACCGAACCGTTTCCCGCGTAAAATAAGCTTTAACACCGCTCGGTCTTTTTTCGTATACAGCCGCTGGCCCGACTCGGTGCGAATCGGGGAAATGAGCCCACGTTCCTCATAATAGCGAATCGTTCGCGTGCTAATATCAAACTGCTCGGCCAGTTGGGAGATTGTATAGTAATTCATTGCTTCCACCTTTATTTTTAATTTTCTGAATTTTATTTTAGTTTACGTTTACGTAAAAGTCAATAAGAAAAGCAGCGCACACCACTAAGGCTGTTGCCAAACGGCAACAGCCTTGCTTATACATTCGAATGCTCCCATTGTTTCGCGAGTTCGATAAAGAAAGAAAGTGATTCTGGGTTTGCCATCGAGCCAACGTTCACTGCTTTTTCGAGCGGGAAGCCTAATAAAATTTTCCGAATTGGGATTTCCATTTTCTTTCCGTTTAACGTTTTTGGAATTTGTTCGACTTGATAAATGTCGTCTGGAATAAAGCGTGGCGATACGTGCGCTTTAATGGCATCTTTCACTCGTTGTTTTAATGCGTCATCTAGCTCTATCCCTGGCTGCAGAACGACAAATAGCGGCATAAACGATTTTCTTCCCATCACTTCTAAGTCAATGACTAAACTATCGAGAATGCCATCCACTGTTTCCACCGCCCGATAAATTTCGCTCGTGCCCATGCGCACGCCTGCGCGGTTAATCGTCGAATCCGAACGACCGTAAATGACGCAGCTTCCTTCAGCATCAATTTTAATCCAATCCCCATGTTTCCACACGCCTGGATACGTATCAAAATAGCTTTCGAGGTAGCGACGGTCGTTTTCGTCGTTCCAGAAAAAGAGCGGCATCGACGGCATTGGATCCGTGATGACTAATTCTCCCACTTCATTGATCAGCGAATGTCCATGTTCATCAAACGCCTGTACGTTTGCCCCGAGCGAACGGCATTGCAGCATGCCTGCACGAACCGGCAAAATGGGCGACCCACCGACAAACGCGGTGCATACATCCGTCCCGCCACTGCAGGAAACGAGCCAAACGTCTTTCATATGTTCATACACCCAAAGAAACCCTTCGGTCGTCAGTGGGGATCCTGTCGAGAGAACCGCTTGCAAGTGTGAAAAATCGTAAGTGTCTTTCGGACGAATGCCTTGTTTCATGCAGACGTTAATAAACGCTGCGCTTGTGCCAAAATGCGTAATTTTTGCTTTTTCGGCAAGCTCCCATAAGACGTTCGCATCTGGAAACGTTGGGCTCCCGTCATATAACACAACTGTTGCCCCAACTAACAGCCCGCCAATTAAAAAGTTCCACATCATCCAACCGGTCGTCGTGAACCAGAAAAATGTGCTATCGCGCGCAATATTGCATTCAATCGATAAAATTTTTAAATGCTCTAATAAAATACCGCCATGCCCTTGTACAATTGGCTTTGGCAATCCGGTCGTTCCAGAAGAATATAAAATCCAAAGCGGATGAGCAAACGGCACTTGTTCATACACCAGTTCACCTTCCTCTTTTAATATGTCCGTCCATAATAAAACGGAATCGTCCCACGCTTCCACATCGTCACGCAAATACGGAACGACAATCGTCTTTTTTAGCGACGGAAGTTTTTCTTGCAGTTCTTTCACAACTGGTACTTTATCAAACGTTTTCCCGTTATATTGACAACCATCTACCGCAAACAACACCGTCGGCTCAATTTGTTGGAAGCGGTCGATGACGCTGTTGGCGCCAAAATCGGGAGAACAACTAGACCAGATCGCGCCAATGCTCGCGCACGCCAAAAACGCAACGACGGTTTCCGGAATGTTTGGCATATAAGCAACGACGCGATCTCCTTGCTTGATCCCCAGTTTTTTCAGTGCCGAAGCGACGGCTGCCGTTTGTTGTTTTAACTCTTTCCACGTCACTTCACGCAGCAAAACGTGTTCGGAACGGAACAAAAGCGCTGGCTTCTCCTGCATGTTGCGAAAAATATGTTCCACATAGTTTAGCCGTGCCCCTGGAAACCAGTTTGCCCGTGGCATTTTTCGTTCTTCTAACACACCGGTATACGGTGCAGACGACTGAACGCTGCAATATTCCCACACCGTTTCCCAAAATTGCTCAAGATTCTCGACCGACCATTTCCATAACGCCGCATGCGAATCAAACGTAAGCCCTTTTTTTGCTTCTAGCCAATTCATATACTTTTTCACGCTTGATTGTTCGATTTGTTCTTTCGTTGGCGTCCATAAAATATCCCCATCCGTAATCGCTTTCATTTTCTAGCCCCCTTCTTCAAAAAAGAAAGAAAATTAAGAACATTTACATTATACTATATGATTATCCGAAAAATATACAAAAAGACGCATCGGCTTTGTTGGCCATGCGTCTTTTTTATCCAAATACAATTTCTTGACGTTCGTCGTCCCATTTCATTTCAACGTGTTTTTTCTCTTCATAAAATGTATACGTCTTTTTACCAAATTGTACAACTGTTCCTTCCCATGCGTGTTCAATATAGATCGTCTCCCCTTTTGGAACAGCTAATACAGTCTTAATCCCGAGCGAAGAGCCAACTTCTTTAATTTTCATCCCTTTTTGCGCATACGCTTCACCACCGCGTAACACTCCGTGAACAGTCAATGTGCCTCCAGCATAAATGTTACAATTGTAACACCCTTTTCCCGTTACAACGACATCTCCACTTCCGTGAATGACGCTATTTAAAGCGTAAGAAAGCTCAATTGCATCGTTTTCTTCGCGGTCGTATTGCCCGATAAACGTATTTAGTTCTCGAAGCAAATTCGCCATGCCTTCTAAACAATGAAAATGATTCGGACGATCAGCGAGCAAGCAACCATCCAACTGTGAGCCAATATCGAACCATTGTTCACCAATTTGTTCGCGCTTTTGCTCACACATCGTTTTATACTGTTTCATCGCTTCCATCGTCGTTTGAAACTTGCTTTCAAGCAATCTCTTCGTCAGCGGATAAATATCTTGTTCGCGAATTTTAGACATGACCATTAGTTGTTGAATCGCAACAATCATTCGCTCAAGTGAGTGGCGAATTTGTTGTAATAAACCGATCAGCTTGGTCACAATCATTTTGTTTTCTCCTGATGTCACCGTACCACTAATGACGTTTTGTTGAATAAAAATCGATTGTTGCGCACGAATTTTTGCGCGATTGACATTTTGTAAAATCATAATGCTACCGAGCGCTTCAACAACCATTTCGTCTTGGACGTTTCCTGTAATTTCAACATCGCCTTTAAAATGAATATTCCCGACTGATAAATCGACATCGCCTTGATGAACAAGCTTTGGAAGGATGGAGACGACAACCGTCTTTCCCTTTTTCGCAATTTGCGGTCGCCCGCCTGTTGTTGCTAAAATGCGGTTTCCATCCATCGTTACTCCCTTACCAAGTTTAATCATCACCGGATGTACTTCACGTACAGGTATCACGTCATTTGTGATGGTTAATCCTGGTTTACCTGGCAGCGGTGGATGAACAATCGCAATCAAGTCACCTTCACCAACGGTCGCAATCATTTCTATTTCACGATAATCAACGGTTCCGTCTTCACGAACTTTCGGTGTTCTTTTCCCCTCACCTACTTTTACTTCTACCCATCCGTCCTTTCCCTCTGTTGGCTCAATTCCTCTAGCAATTATAGCTGTTATTTTTTTCTCTGATTGCAATACTTCTCGAATCACTTCTTCTCTTATTCCATAAACAATCCCTAATTCTTGCAATTTTGCTATTACTTTCTCATATGATACGTCATAAATAAGTTCAGTTTCTATTTTTGCTTGTATATGTAATTTGTTAGATGGTGATTGATCTTCCAATATATATCGACGCCGTACCCCAGGGGCGAACGTTAATGTTGCTTCTAACTTTCTAGCATCTACATCAATTCTCCAAACGGATTGGGCGATGCTTTCTTCTTTTGGGTAAATACGAACGTCGTCGCCTTCTTGTAACGTGATGCTTCCTTCGACTTGTTGACCATTATGTAAACAGATGACACCTTCACCGATTACGATCGTTGGGCTTACGTCCAAACATTCGTAATACAACGTACCATCTTGAATCCATGCTTTTCCTTCAACTTGTTGAATCATTTGGTTTGCTTGCTGTTTCTTCGTTAGTCGAACAACGGCAGGTTGCGAGACGACTCCAAACAACTTTTTGCGCTCTTGTTGCACAACTTCGATGATTACTTCTTCGCGCGTTGCTTGAAGCTGTTTGAGCCCCTCTCCAATCGCTTCTTCCACCGTTTTTCCTTTTACTTCGATGCAATCCATTTTTCCCCCGCCTTTTTCCTTATCATTTACTGTTATTTTTATATTATAATAGTGAAAAGATAAAAGAAATAGTGAAAAAAGTCGGAACCCTTTATCATTTTAGAAAAAGGATGGTTGGGATGAGAAAACGATTGATGCTTAACGCAATGATCTCTACTAGTTTATTGCTTAGTGGTTGTGTACAACAAGAAGAAAAACATACTGCAGAACACGAAACAGGTGATATCCGGGAAGAAACAAACTCGATTCGTGATCTTCCATCATTTTTGTCTTCCTATAATGAATCGATGTCTCATTTATATGAACAGGCTGCAACACATCAAAAGTTGTTAGAAAACATACCTTGTTATTGTGGTTGCGGTGAATCAGTCGGTCATGAGAACAATTATGATTGTTTTGTACATGAAAATAAAAGCAACGGTGCAATCATTTGGGACGATCACGCAACAAAATGCGGAGTTTGTTTAGAGATCGCCGCTATTTCTATTGAACAATATGAAAAAGGAATGTCGATCAAAGATATTCGTCACCTTATTGATGAAACATATAAAGAAGGCTATGCGAAGCCGACACCGACAAAGCCGATGTAAAAACCGAGCTGTTTGCTCGGTTTTTCATTTTTTCGTTAATTGCCATGCCCGTTTGAGATCTTTCCATGAAGACGCTTGATTGTACATGAGCACGCCACCGCGATATATTTTTGAACCAAACACAAATAAAAAAGCGATTGTCCCAATGAGCAAAGCAATGCTAAGAGCGATTTCCCAAACTGGAACGTTTAGCATTCCGATTCGTAAAAACATAATCATTGGAGCAAAAAATGGAACAAACGACATTGTTGCAATAAACGGAGATTCCGGTGCATTCAAGCCAAACATCGCCATAATAAACGCAGCGACAACTAACATTGTGACAGGTCCAGCCATTTGTTGCACTTCTTCTACTCGACTGACAATCGAGCCAAGTACCGCAAATAACATTGCGTACAACAAATAACCGAGCAAGAAAAAGATAATGCCGTACGTAATTAAAGAAAGTGGGAGTTCATTCATACCAAGCAACTGACGCAATATATCGCTTTGTTTCATCGAGACATAGCCAACTGAAAAAATAAACATAAACTGCGTCAAACTTAACAAAGCAACTCCTAAAATTTTTCCGAACAATTGTTGAACAGGTGAGATACTTGAAATTAAAATTTCCATAATACGCGATGATTTTTCCGTTGCTACTTCCATCATAATCATACTTCCGTACATTAACACGAACATATACATCGCAAACAATAGCACATATACGATCGCTCTTGCTTGATTTAATTGTTCTTCTGTTTTTGCATGTTCTTCAAGCGCTACCTTTTCTATGGCAATTGGAGCATATAATGCGTTTATTTGTTCATACGTTAATCCAATTTGTTTTGCCATCATCGCAATTTTAACTTGTTGCAACGCTTGCTCAATGCCATGAATGACATCACTATCTGCAATATTTTTTGCATAATATGTCACTTTCGGCTGACCGTTTTGTACATCAAGTACAATATACGCATACCACTTTTCTGTTTGGACAAGTTCTTTTGCCTGTTCCTCACTTTTATCATGGCGAACAAGTTTTATTTCTTTATTCGATTGCAATTGCGATTGCAATGCTTCGTACCACCCATTTGTTTCATCAATAACACCAATTGTTTTTTGACCATTATCGCTAAACGCTTCAATGATACGATCTAACTGACTAATACCAAATACAATAAAAGCAGTAATGATCGTTGAAATGAAAAAAGACTTTGATTTTAATTTCGTTACGTACGTGTGAAGAAAAACGATCCAAAACTTATTGTTCATACGCTGCACCTACTTTCTCGATAAAAATGTCATTGAGCGATGGTTCTTCTAGCGAAAACGTACGAATAAATCCTTTTGCATAAATATGTTCAAGAATGCGCTGGGATACACTTTCATCTGCTATTTGTAAGCGAACTCCTTCAACCGTTTTCTCCATTTTTAATACGCCAGGAACGTTTGTTAATGTTTCAAACGGAAGCTCTCCGTGAATAATGACATTTTTCTTGCCGAAAGATTGCTTAATTTCTTTAATTGATCCATGAACAATAGGTCTTCCTTTATGCATAATGCATATATGTTCACATAATTGTTCAACATGTTCCATCCGATGACTTGAGAAGACAATCGTTGTTCCTTGTTGTTGTAAATCTATTACTGCCTTTTTCAACATTTCGACATTTACCGGATCTAGTCCGCTGAATGGTTCATCTAAAATCAGCAATTGCGGACGATGTAACACCGCAGCGATAAATTGAATTTTTTGTTGATTACCTTTCGATAACTGTTCTACTTTTTGATTTTCATATTGTGGGATTTTAAAACGCTCCAGCCAATTGCGCATTTCTTTCACAATTTCTTCTTTATGTAATCCTCGCAATCTTCCTAAATAAATGAGTTGTTCTTTTACTTTTAACTTTGGATACAATCCTCTTTCTTCCGGCAAATATCCGATGAGATGACTATGTTTATACGTAATATGCTCACCGTTCCATGTAATCTCCCCTTTCGTTGGCTCAAGCAATCCTAAGATCATTCGAAATGTTGTCGTTTTTCCTGCTCCGTTCGCCCCCAGAAATCCAAATATACCCTTTTCCGGAATAGACAACGTCACATCATCTACTGCTGTAAACGAGCCAAACTGTTTTGTTACATGTTGCAACACTAATCCCATGTTTTCCACTCCTTTCTCTTTTATTACATTATAACGTATGATGTTAGGTAAAAGTTTCATCTATTTACTTTTTATGATCGGAAAATGATGAGAAACATACTTCTTTCTTGTCCGTCATTCATTTATAATGAAAAATAAAAGGGGGGTGAATCAAAGTGGACAGGGAAACAATTGTAAAAGAAATTGTGAAAGCGCTCGAACTATTCTCAAACAAAATTCATTACGAAATGAAGGAAATGAACAATCAGCTCCGGACGGAAATGCAAGAGATGGGCAACCAGCTTCGTTCGGAAATGCAAGAAATGGGACAACAGCTTCGTTCAGAAATGCAAGAAATGGGGCAACAGCTTCGCTCGGAAATTCGAGGTGTAGAAAGCAAATTAGAAACGAGAATTGACGCTCTTAAACAAGAAATGGACAAACAGTTCGAGCAGCTAAACGAAAAAGTTGATCTACTACGCGATGAATTAACCGACACGCAAGAAACCGTTGATCTGCTTTCTTCCAAAACACTCCAACATGAGCGAAAACTTCGTCTTTTATCCAAACAATCGTAAAATCCATTGACATCTTCGCTTTTTTGTTTCATAATTCTAAAAAATATAATAAGTGAAAAAGGCACGGGACGAGTAAACCGATGGAACGTGCAAGAGAGTGGAACCCATAGGCTGGAAGGTTCCTCACGGGAAGTCGGTTGAACCTACCCTACACGGCCGCTTATGCAAACATAAGCCGTTTCCCTACGTTACAGGGCAAGAGGTGGGCGCGCTTGGCGCCAAAAAAGGTGGTACCGCGGAAACGACGCTTTTCCGTCCTTTTCTATAAGGACGGAGGAGCGTTTTTTTATTTTGTAGTAAAGGAGTGAAATAGTGAAAAAAAAACGAATCGTTATAAAAATTGGCAGTAGCTCATTAACAGAAACAAACGGCACACTCTCGGAGCAAAAGCTTCGTGAACATGTCGAAGCACTGGCGTATATGAAACAACTTGGACACGATGTCATTCTCATTTCTTCCGGAGCGGTCGCCGCTGGGTTTGGATTGCTCGGGTATCGCTCGCGACCAAAAACAATCGCAGGAAAACGAGCAGCTGCCGCAGTCGGGCAAGGGGTGCTCATGCAAAGCTACATTTCTGCTTTTCGTTCGTTTGGTATCGTTACCGGGCAATTGTTGTTAACACGCGCAGATTTTTACGATCGCGAGCGATTTCGCAATTTGTTTGCGACGATTTCAACGCTGCTTGACCGCGGAGTGCTTCCGATTATTAATGAAAACGACTCTGTCTCTGTTGAAGAGTTAACGTTTGGCGATAACGATTTATTGTCCGCCTTGGTGAGCGGTTTTTTGCATGCCGATGCCTTAATCATTTTAACGGATATTAACGGGCTGTATGACCAACACCCGAGCCATCTGGAGGCGAAGAAATATCATTTTCTTTCGGAAATTACTGACGAACTGATGGAACAAGCAGGCGGAAGTGGCTCAGCAGTCGGAACAGGGGGTATGAAATCTAAGCTACTTGCCGCGCAAAAGGCGCTTTCCTTCGGCGTCAGCGTCTTTATCGGTACAGGAAAAGGAAAAGAAAAGTTGAAACATATTTTAGAAGGAAAAGGCGATGGGACGTATATCGGCTCCCCATTTCAAGAACATATGCAAATGCGCAAACAATGGATCGCATACCATTCCGAAGTCACCGGAGCAATCGAAATCGATGAAGGAGCAGAAACAGCCATTTTGCATAAAGGAAAAAGTTTATTACCTGCTGGTGTGACGAATGTATTCGGTTCGTTTCAAGCGCTAGATGTCGTCAATGTCGTCAATCAAAAAGGCGATGTGATCGCTAGAGGGCAAGTATATTATGCGGCAAGCGATTTAGCGAAGGTAAAAGGGCTTTCAAGTGAAAAAGCAAAACGATACTCTTTCCATCATCGTCCAGAAGTCATTCATCGCGACAACTTAGTATGTTTAAAAAGGATATCTGTTTGTTGAAAACGAAAGGAGCGAAAAGGAATGAGCGAACTAATCGCCAAAGCGAAAAAATTAAAGCAAGCTGCCAAGCAATTAGGGATAGTGTCAACAGAAGAAAAAAATGAGGCGCTTTCGATGATCGCAGAAGCGTTAATTGCGCAAATGCCATATCTTTTACACGAAAATGAAAAAGATATGGCGAACGGGAAAGAAAACGGTCTCTCCCCTTCCCTACTTGATCGTTTGCAATTAACAGAAGAACGCATCAAGCAAATCGCCAATGGCGTCCAACAAGTCATCGACCTACCAGATCCGATTGGCGAAACGATCGAACAATGGACGCGACCAAATGGGCTATTCTTAAAACAAATTCGTGTGCCGCTTGGCGTCGTCGGCATGGTGTATGAAGCACGACCAAATGTCACCGTCGATGCGGCTAGCCTTTGCTTAAAAACAGGAAATGCTGTCTTGTTGCGCGGCAGTTCTTCCGCCATTTACTCAAACAAAGCGCTCGTTTCGGTCATGCAAGAGGCGCTAAAACGGTCGTCGGTTCCAATCGATGCCATTCAACTATTGGAAGATACGAGTCGCGAAACGGCACAACATATGTTTCGTTTAAAGGAATATGTAGACGTACTCATCCCGCGCGGCGGCGCTGGCCTTATTCAATCGGTCGTCGAAAACGCCACGATTCCTGTGTTAGAAACAGGTGTCGGCAATTGCCATATTTTCATTGACGACTCTGCCGAAAAAGAAATGGCGATCGATATTGTCATAAACGCTAAACTGCAGCGCCCGTCCGTTTGCAATGCAGTTGAAACGGTCATCGTTCACCACCAATGGCCATATATAAGTGCGTTGCTTGAAACGCTGCATGAAAAAGGGATCGAATTGCGTGCCGACAAACAGCTTGCGGCTACATATCCGTTCGTTCGTGAAGCGACAGAAGCCGACTGGGCAACCGAATTTTTAGCCCCGATTTTAGCAGTGAAGCTTGTTGAAACAGTCGATGAAGCAATAGAGCATATTGAGCGCTACGGCACAAAACATTCCGAAGCAATTATTTCTGAATGTAGGGAACACGTGGAGCAATTTTTTGCTCGCGTCGATGCCGCTGTATTGTATCATAACGCCTCTACCCGCTTCACCGATGGCGAACAGTTCGGATACGGCGCGGAAATCGGCATTAGCACGCAAAAACTGCACGCCCGCGGTCCAATGGGCTTACGCGCCATCACGACAACAAAAACGCTCGTGTACGGGAACGGGCAAGTGCGGACATAAAAACCAGCCTCTATGTGGGGCTGGTTTTCTCACCCCTTACCGAATCGCTTCTAATACTTCCGCAAACCGCTTGCGCTCTCCATCCCATTTCGCTTCTTCTAATCGTAAGGAAATCGGAATATCGCAATGGATAGTCGCAAGTTTTCGCGACAAATGAAGCAAGTCGAGATGTTCGGTTATTTTTTGTTGCTGTGCGTTTGTTAAGTTCGCTAAGTTTTCCAAGATTCCTTCAATCGAACCGTACTGTTGAATGAGTTTAAACGCTTGTTTTTCGCCGATGCCGCGCACGCCTGGGTAATTGTCGCTCGGATCCCCCATAAGCGCCTTCACATCGATGAGTTGATGTGGCTGAATCCCTTTTTCTTCAATAAAGCGTTCGAGCGTATACGCCTCGTAGTTGCCGATGCCTTTTGCCAACAAATAGACAGTGACACGTTCCGAAAGAAGCTGAAATAAATCCCGGTCTCCTGTCATAATAGAAATTTGCATATGTTCGCGATATTGCTTTACAAGCGAGCCGATGCAATCGTCCGCCTCCGCACCGAGCACGCCGATATTCGGAATACCTAGCATCGCAACCGCTTCTTTCGCCAAATCAAACTGCGGAATTAATTCATGCGGCGGCTCGCCTCGATTCGCTTTATAGTCCGGAAACCATTCCGTGCGAAACGTCGTACTTCCCATATCCCAACAACAAACGATATGCGTTGGTTGAAGTACATTTGTCGCCGCTTCGATTTGTTTCACTACCCCATATACCGCATTCGTCGGCACCCCACGGCTATTCATCATCCATCTCGGCGCTGTCGCATAAAACGATCGAAACAATAACGCCATCCCGTCGATTAATAACAAATGTTCTCGTTCCATCACTCGTTGTCCTTTCTATGTATCGATGCAACAAGTATAACAAAAAACCACCCCATATGGGATGGTGGAAACGTTCAAACATATTTTGTGCAACGTATCATTTATTGCAGACGTCTTTTTAAAAAACGAACTAGCTTCATAATCGACCATACAATAGCAAATACGACAACGTAAATAATAAAAAAAATAACAATACCTTTTAAAAAAAGAAGTAAAATGCCTTTCCAACCTTCTTTAGACCAACTCATATACAAAAGACACATAAGAAATGCAAAAAAAGCAATGTAACTTTTTTCATGCTATTTCCTCTTTCACACTCTGAAGTCATAAGTAGATAAAACATCGTTAACTTTCGACAGGTGACAGGCACAACGACAAGCCTATCAATTTCTGCGACCGAACGAGCAGTTTTTTCACTTGAAGGATCAGATTCTATCGATTAAGCAATATAATCTCCTTAGCCTCAACGTCTCTGCTTTCTTTACTTTGACTCATAGTCTGAGGAGTGGCAAGAATGACTTTCACAGTTACTTCTTCCGTAAAGTCGTCAACACTTAATTTGTTGCCATCTTCATCACTGAATTTTGTTTGATCTGTGATTCGGACTGTACAAGGATAGCTTATATCCTCTACGTTATTTTTCCTTTTCTTTACTTCATGGGAACAGTCCACAACAAAATAATTTTCTCCAATACTATAAAGCGTCCCTTCAAAAGACTTTGTTCCTGTGCAACCAGTCAAGAGTAAACTAACCAAGACGAAAACAACAGTTCTAATCATTCGAATTGCATTCCTTTGTATGAAAAATAATTTTTTATAAGATTACATTTATCGAAAAAGACAACACAACGCAAAACTAAACTTCTTTCTATTCCCTTTTTATGAGCAGGAGGCTTTTAAAAATGCTCCTAAGGGAAGTAAAGATTACTCATGAACGTTTTATTTGGTAATACGTTATTTCTCTAAATTATCCCTATGTTAACAAAGATAATACACAAAAACATTCACCACGTTCTAGGAGATAACCCCCAATAATCTACTATACTTTGTACATGAGTATACATTTTCCACCCATTAGAGCCTACGCCTTCATGTACACCTCTAATCTGGCTACCATAATATGTAGGCGAACCACTGTCACCGTTAGTAGAATTATAATCAGCAGCAGTCATATTATTGTGTTCTCTTGCTGAATAATTTGTACTTTTTACAACCCCACATGCATTGCCAGTATATGAACCATTCATACATACGTATTGTCCTACATATTCATATGATTCTCTTTGCCAACTGGTAAAGTTAGGCTGTCCATAATTATAATTGCTAGCATAGGAAAGTTGACCTAATGAAATCAGCATTGCATCCAGTTCACCACTATTTACGAGCCTGTAGGCATATCCAAAGTATGAACCGCCTTGACTAAATCTATCACTACTTCTCCCGCAATGACCAGCTGTGACATAGTAAACCCAATTTCCATAAGAAGCTGAAAATCCGCCCGTACATCCCCAACCTGTGTCAATATTGCTAATCCTTAATCCACCTTCTAATGGCCGTGTATAAGCAGTTCTAGACTCTTCGTACCCACCATCAGATTCAATTACTTCAATATCTGAACCGAATATATTTACAAGTGAATCCCTAGCAGTGCTGTCAAATGGATAAATACCGATAATAACCTTATTCCTTTGAATATCAGAATATATAGTAGTAACATTTATGCCTTGTTCTTTTAATTCACGCTTCTTCGAGAGTACTGTCGAATGTATTTCATCAAGCTGCTTTTCTGATCTTTGTACTTGTTTAAATTTTATTTTTGAATCATTATTAAAAATTTTCCTAATGTCATTTATCTCTTTATTCATTTGTTTTAAATTTTTAGAAAAACTAATTGTTACCACACCTTTTTTCGATTGATCGACGTACAGTCCCCCAAAATCACTTGAACTAATATTGTTTCTAATATATTCTAAAATCAATGGTATTTTTTCCTCTTGATGTTTTATTCTATTTTCTATTTCCTCTAATTCGTCCTCAGTTAGCCAAACTCCGTGTTTTTCGTATGACTGTGTTACTTTCTTTGATGTTATTAAATTACTCACATAAACAGGATCATAATTTAAACCCATTTTCTTTCTATATTCTATATTTCTTTTTAATTCGGAATCATTAGCTATATCATTTTCCGCGTTTATAGACCGTGGTGATAAAATCAATATGGGAAGTAAAATGATGAATAGGATCACAGTGTTTTTTAATGAGATATTCATTAAGGACACTTCCCTTCTGATATTGGTATTGTCAAAAGTTTTAAAGACGTCCCCTGATTTTTTGTTGATTTTACGCTGTCCTGGATAAAAAAGCTTGTCACTCTTGTTGTCTACGGTATGATTGAGGTAACGACACACACAACCACCCAAACATTGGAGTGACAAGATTGTTACCTCAATTATTAATCAAACTTCATCTTTTACAACAAAAAGACGAAGAACCGCGGACATTCTCTGCCTGTATCAATCGAACCTTTTTCCTGACAACAAACCATTTCGACAGGTGACAGACACAACAACAATCCCCCCTTTTTTTGTAAATGAAATTCAATAAAAATTTCCGATTTTTCGTTTCCTCTGTTCTCTCTATACAAGTCGACTATAAATACAACACAGCAAGTGATCGACAGGATGTAAAGCAAAAATGGCAACTTGCGTAACTATTCACCCCGATAGTAGTATGTAAAAAAGCGCAACACAAATAGGGCATCTCCGTGATAGAAAATGCCCTAAGTGATAGAAAGAACACGATCGAGCGTGTCGCCCGTCAACAGAAGACATAACGAGTCCCACACGTTTTTTTCGTGTTTCGCGAGTGTGGAAACGATGCTTCTTGTGATACAAAAAGACTGGGCGAATGTTTCTTCGCGAAACGTACCCGAAATGTTCTCTTTCACTTTGACCATGCGAAGATCGCGTTCGGCTTGGTTGTTGTCAAAGGGAACGTGAGCTTCACGTAAGAAACGCAGCGCTTCTTCCTTTCGTTTTTGAAGGTGTCGAACAAAAGCGAGTGCTTTTTTCGGAAGAGGCGTCATCGCTTCCAATCGGTGTTGTGCTCTCGCCAGGATACGGTCCCCACCGTCTCGCTTCTTCTTCG
>NZ_JAIWYK010000010.1:0-11369 GCF_022030075.1 Anoxybacillus sp. LAT27 | reverse complement strand
AAGCAAATGCGGAAGTTGCTCAACGTCCCCTTCAGCTAAACACTGGCGAATATATGTCGAACTAATTTTCTCTTTGCCAAACGTCTGTTTTGGAATAACCGTTTGTGTAAATTGTTGACGGGAATGAAATGGCAATGTTTCCATCGTCCCTTTCCCTAAGCGACCGTACGTAAAGTCAAACCCTGCCACAACGTGTTTCACACCGAGTCCGATGATATATTCATCGACAAATTGTTGTGGCAACAAATGGGCAAATGCTGGTGTAAATTCAACGACGTATAAATAATCGATACCGAGTTTAGCTATTTGTTTTTCTTTTTCTTTTAATGGCGTAATAAAATGAACATGTTGCTTCGAGCGCCCTAGCACGACAGACGGATGCGGATGAAACGTCATAACCGCACTTTTATATTGATGATCGTCCGCAATTCGCTTCGCTGTCTGAATCACTTTTTGGTGCCCAAGATGAACACCGTCAAAATATCCGAGTGCCATGACAAGCGGACCATTGTTTTTTTCGTTTAACGGATGGGAAAGCCAAATCGTTTTCATTGTTTTCACCTACAATACTTTTAAAGGTTTCATACAGCCTTGCTTTGTCGGATGAGGCATGTAAATCGCTAATGCTTCACCTTGCTTATTTATCATCAATAGACGCGTAGGCATGTCAGACAGGGCTGGCAAAAGCGCTCCGTTTTTTACTTTTCTCTCTTCTTCATCATTCAGTACATATGTCGGCAAATGGGCTAACGCTCGTTTAATCGGTAAAAGTAGCATATGTGCAGTACCAGCCGACAGGTGTTGTTCGATGTCAGCAAATGTCACACATTGATCAAGCGTAAACGATCCGGACGCTGTGCGAACAAGGCGGGACATATGCGCTGGGTATCCAAGTTGTTCGCCTATTTGAACCGCAAGTGTACGCACATATGTCCCTTTACTACACGTCACCCGAAAACGAAACGATATACGTTCACCTGCAAATACTTGCCTGTCATCAAGGAGTTGCAACTCGTAAATATGCACATGTCGTTTCGGTCGTTCGACATCAATCCCTGCACGCGCATACTCATACAATTTTTTTCCATTTACCTTTACTGCAGAATACATCGGTGGAGTTTGTTCAATTTCCCCTGTCAGCTTAGCCAATACATGTTCAATTTCATGGCGAGCGATCGACCGCTCTATCGGTTTGATTGAAACAACATCGCCCGATGCGTCTTCTGTTGTCGTTGCTATCCCTAACGTCACTTCTCCTTCATACGTTTTTTTCTCCGCTGTTAATAGCTCAACAATTTTTGTTGCTTTGCCAATGCAAATGGGCAACACACCACATACGTCAGGATCGAGCGTTCCTGTATGACCAACTTTTTTCGTTTGAAATAGCTTACGAATGCGCATGACACAGTCGTGCGACGTCATGCCCGCAGGTTTATGTAACAATAACACTCCGTCCATCGCTTCACCTCTAAAATAGCGGAAATGGATAGACGCATGTCTATCCATTATTCTTCTTTATGTTCTTTTTCTTCGGAAATTTGTTTAATTAAACTTTCAATGCGTTGTCCGTAATCAATTGTTTCATCAATTTCAAAGTAAATTTCTGGAGTCTTGCGCAAACGAATACGCTGACCGATTTCCGAACGAATAAATCCAGTTGCTTTTGCTAATCCTTTGAGCGTATTTTTCTTTTGTTCTTCATCTCCAAGAACCGAAATATACACTTTTGCTTGTTGCAAATCGCCCGTTACTCGAACATCTGTTACAGTAACGAAGCCAATGCGTGGGTCTTTTAGTTTGCGACCGATAATATCACTTAACTCTTTTTTCATTTGTTCGCCTACACGTGTGGCTCGCAAACTCATGATCATCACCTCGATTAAAACCACTCGAATGTTGTAACTGTTCGTTCGATTTCTGGAAACGAATCAATGAATTGCAACGTACGTTGAAGCTCTTGTTCCGTCGCAGCTCGTTCGGCCGTAATAGCTACAATTCCAAGCTTCGTTCGTTGCCATACGTCTTGATAATCGACTTCAGCTACTGATATATTATATTTTTGTTTGAGCCGTGTGATAATGCGTTGCAACACGGCTCGCTTTTCTTTTAATGATTGGACGTCGTAAATGATGCATTCACATTCGACGTATCCGATCATTTGCGTACCACTTCTTGCATGACATACGCTTCGATAACGTCGCCTTCTTTAATATCGTTAAAGTTTTTAATCGTTATTCCGCACTCGTATCCTTGTGCCACTTCTTTTACATCGTCTTTGTAACGTTTTAACGTATCGATTTGTCCTTCATAAACGACGATGCCTTGACGAATGAGGCGAACGCTACTATCGCGCGTAATTTTCCCATCTGTTACATAGCATCCTGCAATTGTACCAACTTTCGATACTTTAAATGTTTGACGAACTTCTGCTTGACCGATGACTTTTTCTTCATACTCCGGATCAAGCATCCCTTTCATCGCCGCTTCAATTTCTTCAATGACTTTGTAAATGATGCGGTGGAGACGAATGTCTACTTTTTCTGCTTCTGCGACACGTTTGGCGTTCGCATCCGGACGAACGTTAAAGCCGATAACAATCGCATTCGATGCCGAGGCAAGCATAATGTCGTACTCTGTTACTGCCCCAACACCAGAGTGAATAATTTTCACTCGCACACCTTCGACTTCGATTTTTTGCAATGCGGCAACGAGCGCTTCGACAGAACCTTGTACATCCGCTTTGACGATAATGTTTAACTCTTTCATTTCGCCTTGCTTAATTTTTTCAAACAAGTCGTCTAGGCTGACACGCGCTTTTACACTTCGTTGTTGAGCAATTTGTTTTTGCGCACGCGCTTCGCCAATTTGACGCGCTTTTTTCTCATCTTCGAATACCATGAAGCGATCGCCTGCTTGCGGTACTTCGTTTAATCCCGTAATTTCAACAGGGGTAGATGGACCTGCCTCTTTCACGCGACGACCAAGATCGTTTGTCATTGCCCGCACGCGTCCGTACGTATAACCAACAACAATTGGATCACCGACACGCAATGTACCCGATTGAACGAGAAGGGTTGCAACCGGACCGCGACCTTTATCTAATTTTGCTTCAATGACCGTTCCTGTCGCACGGCGGTTTGGATTTGCTTTTAGTTCTTCCATTTCACTCACAAGCAAAATCATTTCGAGTAAGTTGTCAATTCCTTCGCCCGTTAACGCCGATAATTTACAATAAATTGTATCTCCGCCCCATTCTTCTGGAACGAGTTCGTATTCCATTAACTCCTGCATGACGCGATCAGGGTTCGCTGTTGGTTTGTCGATTTTATTGACCGCGACGATGATTGGAACTTTTGCCGCCTTCGCATGGTTAATCGCTTCAACAGTTTGTGGCATTACACCATCATCGGCTGCAACAACAAGGATGACGATATCCGTTACTTGTGCTCCACGCGCACGCATCGTTGTGAACGCCTCATGACCCGGTGTATCTAAAAACGTAATTTTTTTGCCGTTCACCATGACTTGGTACGCACCGATATGTTGTGTAATACCGCCCGCCTCTTGTTCTGTCACTTTCGTATGACGAATCGAGTCAAGCAACGTTGTTTTGCCGTGGTCAACGTGTCCCATAATCGTGACGACAGGTGGACGTTCGACTAAATCTTCTGGGTTATCGACAATTTCAATTGTCTCAAATTCTGTTTCGTCAATCGTTACTTTTTCTTCTACTTCCACACCGTAATCGGAGCAAATTAACTCGATCGCATCTTTATCTAAATCTTTGTTAATCGTTGCAATAATGCCGAGCATAAATAACTTTTTAATAATTTCAGAAGGCTCTTTACCTAGTTTTTTCGCTAGCTCAGCAACCGTTAATGAGCCTTCAAATGTAATTTTTTTCGGAAGCTCTTTTTCTTTTTTCTTTTGCACTTCTTGTTGTGGAGCTTGCTGAGGTTTTTGTTTTTTATTTTTTTTGTTATTGAAAATTTTCTTTTCTTTTTGTTGGATTTGCAAGTCGTGTTTTTTCCCTTCGCGATTTTTGACTACTGCTTTTTTAATCGGTACTTTCGTTTGAATGACCTCATCTTCGTCTTCTTCAAACTGTTCTAAAACAGGCTTTTTCACAGGTGCCTTCTTTTCTTCTTTTTTTGCTTCTTGTTTTTGTTCTTGTTTTTGTCCTTTGTTAAATGAACGATCTAATTTTTCAACAACGTCCGCTTCAATCATCGTCATATGATTAGATACGTCGATGTTCATTTCTTTCAGTTTATGGATGACATCTTTACTTGACACATTATGTTTTTTCGCATATTCGTATACACGCATTTTTGACATACATTCACCCCCAAAATGTTAGAGCATCGTTTTCAGCTTTTGTGCGAATCCTTCATCTGTAATCGCTACAACAACCCGTGCTCCTTTTCCAATCGCCCCACCTAATTCGTGGCGATTATCTACGTAACAAAGCGGAACGCGATAAAACGCGCATTTATCGGAAATTTTTTTTCTTGTATTTTCTGACGCATCTTCCGATAAAATGACAAGCTTCGCGCGTTTACGCTGAATTTCTTTTACAACAAGCTCTTCTCCCGAAATGACTTTGCGCGCCCGATTCGCCAGTCCGAGAAAAGAGACCCATGGTTTATGATTCATTTGTTTCTCTGTTCTCCTTCTCGGCAAGCTGTAATAGCTGTTCGTAAATCGAATCGTCAATAGTCGCTTTTAAATGATGCGCAAGTGTATTTTTCTTTTTCGCAAGCAAAATGCACTCTTTACTTAACGTAATGTACGCACCGCGCCCGGCTTTTTTTCCGGTCGGATCAATCGACACATCGCCTTCTTTCGAACGAACGATGCGAATGAGCTCTTTTTTCGGCTTCATTTCCCCTGTGACAACACATTTACGCATCGGAATTTTTTTTGGCATGTTATTCCACCTCACTAATCTCCTCTTCGTCAACTTCGAACGATGATGAAGAACGAGGGTAAATACCTAATTGTTCCGCTTCCGATTGACTTTTAATATCAATTTTCCAATTTGTTAATTTTGCCGCTAAACGAGCATTTTGACCACGTTTTCCGATCGCAAGCGATAATTGATAATCCGGCACAATGACCGTCGTCGCTTTCTCTTCTTCATTCACGATGACGTCAAGCACTTTAGATGGACTTAACGCATTGGCTACAAATTCGACTGGATCGGCTGACCAGCGAACGATATCGATTTTTTCGCCCTTTAACTCGTTTACAATCGCTTGCACTCGTTGTCCCTTTGGTCCAACACATGCACCAACCGGATCGACTTCTGGGTTATCCGAATGAACGGAAATTTTCGAGCGATCTCCTGCTTCGCGTGCAACAGACTTAATTTCGACCGTACCGTCATAAATCTCCGGCACTTCTAATTCAAACAATCGTTTTAGTAGTCCTGGATGTGTGCGCGATACGTAAATTTGTGGTCCTTTTGTCGTTTTCTCTACTTTTGTAATGTACACTTTAATGCGATCATGCGGCTTATATGTTTCATTCGGCATTTGTTCGCTCACCGGAAGCAACGCCTCGATTTTGCCAAGGCTGACGTAAATAAATTTTGAGTCCGTCCGTTGTACAATGCCAGTCATAATATCTTCTTCACGATCAACAAACTCGGCATAAATGACGCCTCGTTCCGCTTCACGGACGCGCTGCGTGACGACTTGTTTCGCTGTTTGGGCAGCGATGCGCCCAAAGTTTTTCGGTGTTACTTCAATTTCAACGACATCGCCTACTTGATAATTCGGATTGATTCGCTTCGCCTCGTCAAGGGAAATTTCTAAGCGTGAATCGTACACTTCATCAACGACTTCTTTGCGTGCAAATACGCGAATCGTTCCCGTTTCTTGATTAAAATCAACGCGAACGTTTTGTGCTTGATTAAAATTGCGCTTATAAGCGGACACGATCGCCGCCTCTATCGCTTCAATTAACACTTCTTTACTAATACCTTTATCGCGCTCAAGCGCCGTTAAGGCATCTAACAACTCTGTATTCATGAACCGGTCGTCCCCCTCTAATGTGAATTAAGAAAAGATGACAGCTAGCCGTGCACTAGCTACTTTTTCATATGGAATTGTGATTGTTTTTTTCTTTGTTTTCACTTTCACTTCTACCGTCACGGTTTGCCCATCAAACGCGGTCAACAACCCTTCGAACTCTTTTTGACCGTCAATCGGTTCATACGTTTTCACATAAACGTTTTTTCCGACAGCGCGTTCGAAGTCTCTCGTCTTTTTAAGCGGACGCTCCGCCCCCGGTGATGATACTTCTAAAAAATAATTGTGGGGAATAGGGTCGATTTCATCAAGCTTTTCGCTTAACCGCTCACTTACGACACCGCATTGATCGATATCAACTCCCGTTGGGGAATCGATAAACACACGCAAAAACCAATTCTTACCTTCTTTCACATATTCAATATCGACAAGCTCCAACCCCATATGCGTGACGATCGGGGTGACAAGCTCTTCGACGATGTGTGTAACTTTTTTCATATTGGTCCTCCTAACTGCAAGAAAATCCCTTGCAACAGCAAGGAATCTCGAATCAATACGAAAGAGTGGGTTTCCCCACTCTTTTTGTCCATTATCTTTACCATTTCCACTAGAACTATAACATATTGGCAAAAAAATTGCAACTCATTTAAAAGAGTGATAATTGATTGTGATCCGGCAACGACTGCAAACAGCCTCTGCTTTCAAGATATTCTAAAATCGTTTTCGATACTTTGCCGCGTTGTTGCAAATCTTCTTTCGATAAAAACTCGCCTTCCTCACGAGCACGTACGATGCTATGCGCTACGTTCGTCCCAAGTCCCGGAATGGCATTAAACGGCGGAATAAGCGAATTGCCATCAATAATAAACTCGGTTGCTTGTGAGCGGTACAAATCAATATGTTTAAACGAAAAACCCCGTTCACACATTTCTAGCGCGATTTCAAGTACGGTTAGCAAGTTCTTTTCTTTCGCTGACGCATCAAGCCCTTTCGCTTGAATTTCCTCAATGCGTCGACGAATCGCCGCAGATCCTTGAATCATGACATCTAAATCAAAATCTTCTGCACGTACGGTAAAATACGATGCATAGTAAAGGAGCGGATGATGTACTTTAAAGTACGCAATGCGTACCGCCATGAGAACGTAGGCTGCCGCATGCGCTTTCGGGAACATATACTTAATTTTTTTACATGATTCAATATACCATTCTGGTACGTCATGTTTGCGCATTTCTTCTTCAAATTCTGCCGTCAATCCTTTTCCTTTACGAACGGATTCCATAATTTTAAATGCTAATGACGGTTCTAAACCGCGATAAATTAAATACACCATAATGTCGTCACGACATCCAATCACTTCTGATAGCGTACATGTGCCGTTTTGAATAAGCTCTTGCGCGTTGCCAAGCCAAACGTCCGTCCCGTGCGATAAGCCCGAAATTTGCACAAGCTCGGAAAACGTTTTTGGCTTTGTTTCTTCTAACATTTGACGAACGAAGCGCGTACCGAACTCTGGGATACCGAGCGTTCCTGTGTTACACATAATTTGTTCCGGTGTCACCCCGAGCGATTCTGTGCTACTAAAAATTTTCATCACTTCAGGATCATCTGTTGGAATCGTCTTCGGATCAATTCCACTCAAATCTTGTAACATCCGAATGACTGTCGGATCATCGTGCCCGAGAATATCGAGTTTTAATAAATTGTCGTGAATAGAGTGGAAATCAAAGTGCGTCGTCCGCCATTCTGCTTCTGTATCGTCGGCTGGATATTGAATTGGCGTAAAATCATAAATGTCCATGTAATCTGGAACGACGATAATACCTCCTGGATGTTGCCCTGTCGTTCGTTTCACTCCCGTACATCCAGCAGCTAAACGATCGATTTCTGCCGCACGTACATGAAGATTTTTATCGCTTATATACCCTTTGACAAATCCGTACGCCGTTTTGTCAGCAACTGTACCAATCGTTCCAGCACGATATACGTTATCTTCACCGAATAGCACTTTCGTATAGTTATGCGCTCGCGGTTGATACTCGCCTGAGAAGTTCAAGTCAATATCCGGTACTTTATCACCTTTGAATCCTAAAAACGTCTCGAATGGAATGTCGTGCCCATCTTTATTGTACCGCGCACCACATTTTGGACAGTCTTTATCAGGCAAGTCAAATCCCGAGCCGACCGAACCATCATCGAAAAACTCAGAGTGTTTGCAGTTCGGGCAAACGTAATGCGGCGGAAGCGGGTTCACCTCTGTAATTTCGGTCATCGTCGCAACAAACGATGAGCCAACTGAACCACGTGAACCGACAAGATAGCCGTCATCAAGCGATTTTTTTACGAGTTTATGAGAGATTAAATAAATGACTGCAAAGCCGTGACCAATAATGCTTTTCAACTCTTTTTCTAACCGTTTCTCAACGATGTCCGGAAGCGGATCACCATAAATGCTCTTCGCTCGTTCGTAACTCATTCGCCGAATTTCTTCGTCCGCTCCTTCAATTTTTGGGGTGTACAACTCATCTTTAATCGGTTTTACTTCCCCAATGAGATCGGCAATTTTTTTTGTATTCGTAACGACAATTTCTTTTGCTTTTTGTTCACCAAGAAACGAAAATGCTTCTAACATTTCGTTTGTTGTACGGAAGTGAACGTTTGGCAGTTCATGACGATTTAACGGATTGCCACCGGATTGTGAATGAATTAAAATTTTGCGATAAATTTTATCTTCTTGGTTCATGTAATGCACGTTTCCTGTCGCAACAACTGGGATGCCGAGCCGTTCACCAAGTTGTACAATGTTTGTAATAATTTCTTTTACGGCTCCTTCGTCGCGTACATATTCCATTTCAATAAGCGGAGCGTACACTTCTGGCGGATGCACTTCAAGGAAATCATAAAACGGGGCAATCGCCTCTGCTTCTTCGATCCCTTTTTGCATCATCGCTTCAAATAGTTCCCCTTTATCGCATCCTGATCCGACTAAAATACCCTCACGATGTTGTTGCAAGACGGAACGCGGAATACGGGGAACACGATAAAAATAGTTCACATGTGAAAGCGATACGAGTTTAAATAAATTTTTTAACCCCACTTCATTTTGGACAAGCAACGTGGCATGAAACGGCCGAGATCGTTGAAACGCTCCTTGTTCTTTTGATGCTTCGTTTAATTGATCAATGTATTGAATTCCTTTTTCATCAAGTTCTTTCAACAAATGAATGAGTAAATACCCTGTCGCTTCTGCGTCATAAATGGCACGATGGTGTTGGGTTAATTCAATATTGAATTTTTTACAAAGCGTGTTTAAACGATGGTTTTTTAGCTCTGGATATAAGTAACGAGCAAGTTCAAGTGTGTCAATCACTGGATTAGTTACTTTGCCACGATTGATTTTCTTAAATCCTGCATTTAAAAAGCCAATATCAAACGTTGCATTATGGGCAACGAGCACGCAGTCATCGATCCAATGATAAAATTTTTCTAATACTTCTTCGACGTCTGGTGCATCTTTTAACATATCATCTGTAATTTTTGTTAATTCAATAGTTGTCGCAGAAAGCGGATGATGCGGGTTAGCAAATGACTCAAAACGGTCGATAATTTCTCCGTTTTTGACTTTGACCGCTGCTAATTCAATAATTGTATCGTATACGGCCGACAGTCCTGTCGTTTCCACGTCAAACACGACAAACGTATCGTCCATGAGCCGTCGATGCGCTTCATTGTAAGCGATCGGTACCCCGTCATCAACAATATTAGCCTCTAGTCCATATAAAATTTTCACACCATATTTTTTTCCCGCACTATACGCTTCCGGAAACGACTGAACAACGGCATGGTCCGTCACAGCAATCGCCTCATGTCCCCATTTTTTCGCTTGTTCAACGAGTTTTGTAATCGAAGCGACCGCATCCATTTGACTCATTTGTGTGTGGACGTGCAATTCCACACGTTTTTCCTCGGCTGTATCTTGTCGCTCGTTCGGCTTTATTTCATTTAGGTCGTTCGCAATGAGCACAAGATCGCGCACAAACGTATCGTTTTGCACGCTACCGCGCACTTTAACCCACATACCTTTTTTTACACGTTGCATTAATTCCGCATCTTCTTTATCGCGTGAAAACATTTTCACAAGAATAGAGTTTGTATAGTCCGTCATTTTTAACGTCAATAACGTACGGCCACTTTTTAGTTCTTTTGCCTCGGCATCAAAGACGTATCCTTGTACGACGACACGACGTTCTTCTTCCACAATTTGATCGAGCGAACGAATATGTTCTTCATCTTTAATTTGATAGCCAATTACAAGCGGGCCGCTTGCTTCGGTTATATTTGTCTCTTCTTGTTTCGGCATCGCTTCCATAAATGCGGCTAACGCTCGTTCTTCATCTTCTTTTTGTTTTTGAGCTAAAAATTGTTCAAACTGTTGCGCATCATGTTTCACGCCCGCTTCTAATTGTAAGTGAGGAAAGCCAAACGATACATACGTCTCAGTAAACAATGGCGCAAATCTTTTTTTTAGTGCAATCGCTTCTGCTTCGTTGCGCGCTTGCACAGTGACTTTCGTCCCCTTCACTTCCGGTTGTTGCTGTGTAAGTAATGAAAAAAGAGGGGAGCTTTGTTGAATCGTCTCAACAAAGAGCGGCCAATACGACACAATATCTTCAACAGTAAACGTTTGATCCTCTGCTTCAATGGTACATTGCACGTGAGCGATATGACGAAATTGTTCGATTAAACGTTTACGAAACTCGGCATATACATTCGCTCGTAAAATCGTAGGAAATTGAAAATAAAAATGCCAACATTTCGTTTGTTTATTAACAACAACTTTGTTAATCCGTCCGTGTGCTAAGTCGTTTGCTATACTCGAAGAAGTGAGCTGTAGTTGTTGTAGTAAAATAGAAAATCGCTCTTTTTGTTCTTCTCTCATCGTTGTTCGTTAAACCGTTACAGAAAACTTACAAGACTTTATAAGAAACTTATAAAAGTCTATGTTTCCTTCCTTGTTCATCGCGCCCGATTTCGCGAAACGCTACTCTCGTTTCTTTGACGCTCCGAAGGCTTCACTTCCCCACTAACGTATGGGTACATGTTGTGCTTTACTTGGCATAGTTTTTCAAGTTGATGCTTGCGTTGAGGTCGCGATCCATTTCTATCCCGCAAGCTTCACAGCGATACGTCCGTTCGGATAAAGAAAGCTTCTCTTTTACATGACCGCAACGGCTACACATTTTGCTTGACGGATAAAAGCGATCTACGACGATCAACTCGATCCCATGCCATGCACATTTGTACGTCATTTGCCGCTTGAACTCGTGGAATGTT
>NZ_JAIWYK010000009.1:0-12949 GCF_022030075.1 Anoxybacillus sp. LAT27 | reverse complement strand
CAAAAGCAAGCTTTCGATTCGTCCGCTCGACTTGCATGTATTAGGCACGCCGCCAGCGTTCGTCCTGAGCCAGGATCAAACTCTCCATAGAAAGTTCATATCTCTAGCTTCTTTACGCTTTTCGCTTCGTTCAGTTTTCAAGGAACATCTTTGTCACTATTTGAGCGACCTTTTTAATTTAACATATCATTCTCTTTGTGTCAATAACATTTTTATATTTTTTTGTTATCTCATCATAACAGCGACGTTTTATACTATAGCACGTTCTTTTTTTAAACGCAACTATTTTTTTTAATTCTTTTTACATGCTTCCCGAACATATACGCTCCTATTCCAACAATAATAAAAAACGAGCCGATTGCTTGTGACAAATAAACTTTCTCATCTAACCATATATAAGCCAATATAATTGCTCCAATTGGCTCAAGTAAAATAGCCATCGACACCATTGCTGCATTTACCCATTTCATCGCCCAATTAAAAAGAGAATGACCAAACAACGTTGGAATTACCGCTAACAAAATAAAATACAACCAATCATCCCTATCATAAGAGAAAAATGAATAACGAAATAACGCCACATATCCACCTAACACGATCGAAGCAATTCCGTAGACAATGTACGTATATGCAATTAGAGAAAATTGCTTTCGTAAATGTTGACCAACTAGCCAATAGCCTGTTACCATAGCACATGCAATTAATGCGAGCATATCACCATAAAGCGCTTCGCCACTTACCCGAAAATCACCCCAACTAATAACGACACTACCTAAAATAGCAAGCAGCGCACTAACCCATTCACTCATTGTAATCTTTTCTTTAAAAAAGAAAAAACCACCCACAAAAGCAAATATCGGTTGTAGCGTAACTAAAACAACGGAGCTTGCAACAGATGTGTAACGAAGCGATTCAAACCAAAGAATAAAATGGAAGGCAAGTAACGCACCAGACAACACCGCGAAAGCCCAGTCCTTTTTATTCATTAACTTCATTTCCTTTACATGTCTTACAGCAAACAAAGGTGTCATGAAAACGACCGCAAAAAAGAGACGATAAAATGCAATGACAGACGACGGGGCATTTGTAAATTTAACAAAAATAGCTGATGTAGAAATAGAAAGTGCCCCAATAATTAGTGCGATATACGCCTTCATGTTCATCATCCTTTCGAATATACTTATGAAGAAAAGGGGGAATGTCTTATGGACGCTCATGTGCTCATGAAACTCGGAATTTCTGCAGTTCTAGGGCTCATCATTGGCCTAGAACGAGAATTAAAACGAAAGCCGGTCGGCCTTAAAACATGTCTTGTCATTTCGATTGTAAGTTGTTTGTTAACGATCGTTTCGATTGAATCAGCATACACGTTTCCAAAAAGCGATCATATAAATATGGATCCGCTTCGCCTCGCTGCCCAAATTGTATCTGGCATTGGTTTTCTTGGTGCAGGTGTTATCCTCCGACGCGGAAACGACAGCATTTCAGGTTTAACAACTGCCGCGCTTATTTGGGGAGCAGCTGGCGTTGGAATTGCTGTTGGAGCAAATTTTTATATTGAAGCCATTTTGTGCGTAGCTTTTCTGATCGCCAGCGTTGAACTCATTCCGCTTATTACAACTGTTTTTGGTCCAAAACAACTAAGGGAGAAGGAACTGTCCGTTAAACTTACTGTATTAGACGCAACAAAAATTTCAGAAGTAATCGAAAGCATCAGACAAAAAAACATTCGCATTAAAACCGTGCGCATTAAAGATTTGGATAACGGGAACCACTTTGTTGAATTAAAAGTATCTGTCGATCAAAAACGGGCAACAACAGACGTATACGAGTTTATTCATCAAATTCCTTCTATTCGCGGTGTCGATATTGAAAATATTTAACTTGAAAATCATTCTCATTTAGATTAGCATATATAGATGAAGATTGCTTTCAACAACAAAAAGGTGGCAAACGATATGTCTTCGACTGTAAAAAACATGGAACTTTGTTTTTTAATGCGCCAACTTTCAGAAAAGGACGAGCTTACTTTCCTTCATTCATATCGCGTTACAAAAATTGCTTTATCTTTCGCTTCTTTTTTGGAGTTAACGGATGTAGAAAAGCGAGAGTTACAATTCGGGGCGCTCATCCACGATATCGGCAAATTACACATACCCGCTCATATTTTAACAAAGAAAGGGAAGTTATTGGAAGATGAATTTGCTCAAATGAAAAAACATCCCGTATTCGGTATACAACTATTGCAACATTATCACGTTTCATCTGATATTTCTCATATTGTTTTATATCATCATGAACGTTGGGATGGAAAAGGTTATCCTTATGAACGACAAGGAGAGAATATTCCGTTTCTTGCTCGCCTCGTGGCATTAGCTGATTCACTCGAAGCAATGACTGGTATTCGTCCGTATCGTACACCGCTGACATGGGAAGAAGCTTATGAGGAAATCAAAAAAGGAGCAGGAACACAATTTGATCCGAAACTAACTACTCTCTTTCTGACTTGGATGGAAAATCATATCGTTCCAATTGAACAAAACAAAGAAACAATCATGCAAACCATCCCGATGATCTCTTAAATATCGATTGACGAAACAACAAAATGTTTTTACAATATGAAGAAAAAGGGGGGCATTAGCTCAGCTGGGAGAGCGTCGTGCTGGCAGCGCGAAGGTCACCGGTTCGAGCCCGGTATGCTCCATAAGAGAAAACCCTTGCATCGCAAGGGTTTTTCGTTTTACTCCTCTGTCAGTTCTTCTACCGGAACGATGTGTCGTTCATGGTCTCGCCCACGCATATGTACGGTCGCTGTTCGATTTGCTTCATCATACCCATCAATCCAAACAGATTGTCCATGGTAACAAACGCGAATATCATCTGGGGAAGAAACAATTTGTTTTACACGATTCATATCCATCAGCATCCCTCCTTTCGTTCATATTATCTTCTTTTGAAGAGAAAATATGTAAGAAATCGCTTCATCTCGTCTACAATGATAAAAACAGGAGGGAAGATAAATGAGATGGCATGAATTTCTCGCTTCATATTGGCGACTTTCTCCACTTGTACGCATCATATTTACAATCACAACAATCATTTGTTTATTCGGTATTGTCATTCATATCGTTGAACCAAGAACATTTTTAACTGTTTTTGACGGCATATGGTGGGCATTAATTACAACGACAACGATCGGCTACGGTGATCTCGTGCCAAAAACAATGAGCGGCAAACTCGTCGCGATCACTCTCATCTTGCTTGGTACGGCCTTTGTCTCAGCCTACTTTGTGACACTATCCACAAAAGCAATCTCAAAAGAAAACGCCTTATCTACTGGAGAACTACCGTATACAAAAGGTGGACACATCATTCTAGTTGGCTGGAATGAGCGCATTCGTCAGCTACTTGCTTTCATCCCTCCTAACATGCCGTGCCTCGTGATCGATGAGACACTAAAACGTTGGGACGTGCCAAAACACGTTCATTTTATTAAAGGAAATCCGACGCACGACGATGTATGGGAGAAAGCAAACGTATTTAAAGCTCATACCGTTATTATTACTGCTAATCAACATAAAAATGAAGTCGAAGCTGACCTAGCGTCTATCGTCACCCTTTTGACAGTTAAAGCGCTCCATCCATCCGTATATGCTGTTGTAGAAATATTGACGACACCACAAGTTGATAACGCCAAACGTGCTGGGGCAAATGAAATTGTTGAAACAAATAAATGGATTAGCTTTTTGATGGCGAATTGCCTTTCATCTCCGAATGTTTTGCATGACATCGAACAATTTAAACAACATCCGATAAAACGTTTAACTGTGCGCGATGAATGGATCGGTATGTCTTTTGCAACGATGCTTAACGAATTAAAAAAAGAAAATGTATTACTTGTCGGTATTGCAAACAATCAACACATCTCAATTAATCCACCATCGCATACGATCATTCAATCGACAGATGAGCTTATCGTACTAGAGTAGTAACCGCTCTTCTAAATCTTTCACGAGCGTTTTTGCCATGGCTACATATCGATCAGGAACAGCCGCATCCGGATCTTCCGGTTCGGAGAACTGATTGAATGAGGCACTCATATTTCCAACGTGCACATTGTCATCTAATCCACGTTGATATTTATGACATAAGACGTATGGGCGCTTCAATTCAACCGTCGCCCCATACGAATCAAGTTGTCCGTCTATCGCAACAAATGGAATTCGTAAAAATTGGTACCCAGCATCATCCGCCATCTTGTAATCAAACGAACCGTGGTCATAATCCCAATTACCGCCAATTACATAACCGAGCGGTTTTAACTGCTGCTCTAATACACTTAACAAAAATGTTTTTCCTTCTAGTCTAGATGGAATTTCAATCATATTGATCACGCCTCCTCTGTTCATTATTATGTCCAAAAAAGAGCTTTCCCTGCGCTCAGGAAAAGCTCTTTTTTTCATTATTTCAATCGTTTTTCAAGTTCTGCCTTTTTCTCTTCGTATCCCGGTTTACCGAGGAGGGCAAACATATTTACTTTGTACGCCTCTACACCTGGTTGATCAAACGGATTGACGCCAAGTAAATATCCGCTCATCGCACACGCTTTTTCAAAGAAGTAAACGAGATAACCGAATGTATATTCATCTAATCGTGGCAATGTGACAACTAAGTTCGGTACGCCCCCGTCTGTATGTGCCAACAATGTCCCTTCGAACGCCTTTGTATTAACGAAATCAACTGTTTTTCCCGCTAAATAATTTAAGCCGTCTAAGTCATTATCTTCCGCTTCAATTGTCAGTTCATGACGAGGAGTTTCAACTTTTAACACCGTTTCAAACAAATCGCGACGTCCTTCTTGCACATATTGTCCTAACGAATGAAGGTCTGTTGAAAAGTTTGCTGAAGCTGGGAAAATGCCTTTTTGATCTTTCCCTTCGCTTTCACCAAACAACTGCTTCCACCATTCCGCAAAATATTGTAATGCTGGCTCGTAGTTAATGAGCATTTCAATCGTTTTTCCTTTGTTATATAGCACGTTACGCACTGCAGCATATTGATAAGCAATGTTTTCGTCTAACTCCGATTTACTAAAATCTTCACGCGCTTGTGCAGCGCCTTTCATCATCGCTTCAATGTCCGCACCGCTGACGGCAATCGGCAACAAACCAACCGCTGTTAAAACAGAGTAACGGCCACCGACATCATCTGGAATAACAAATGTTTCGTATCCTTCTTCTGTCGCTAATGTTTTTAACGCTCCACGCGCGCGGTCTGTTGTTGCATAAATGCGTTTGCGCGCCTCTTCTTTTCCGTATTTTTCTTCAAGAAGCTTACGGAAAATACGGAAGGCAATGGCGGGTTCTGTCGTCGTTCCAGATTTTGAAATGACGTTGATCGAAAAATCTTTTCCTTCGAGTAAATCCATCACATCACGCATGTATGTAGAACTAATGTTGTTACCGACGAAAATAATTTGTGGTGTCTTCCGCTTTTCTGTCGGAAGCACATTGTAAAACGAGTGTTGCAACATTTCTATCGCTGCACGAGCCCCGAGATAAGAACCACCAATACCGATCACTAATAACACATCAGAGTCTTGTTGAATTTTTTTCGCTGCTTGTTGAATGCGAGCAAACTCTTCTTTGTCATATGCGACAGGAAGATCAATCCATCCTAAAAAGTCGTTTCCTTGCCCTGTTTTTTCATGAAGTGCATGATGTGCTACTTTTACAGCATCACGCAAATACGTTAGTTCATGTTCACCAAAAAACGACAACGCTTTTGAGTAGTCAAACTGAATATGCGTCATGTACGTTTCCTCCTCAATGATTGTATCCTCTTTCACTTTAGCGAAATAAACATCGAGAATCAAGTTCATGAAAACAATGTAAACGGATTCATTATGACATTTTTCGCACTTTATAACGAAGCTTTTAAAATCGCCATAACATCATCGTGTTGTAGCTTTTTAAAATTACCAAATGGGCCGAACGCCATCGCTTTTTCCGCTATTATTGGCAATGATTCTTTACCTATATGATAATCTGCTAATCGATTTGGAGCACCTAAGCTATTCCAAAATGCCCGAAGTTTTTCGATTCCTTCTAGCGCAATTTCCCGATCCCCTTTTCCTTCTGGATAAACATGAAACACACGAACAGCTAATTGCTTAAACCGCTCAACATGTTCATCGAGTACATGTTTCATCCAATTAGGGAATAAAATAGCTAACCCCCCTGCGTGCGGAATATCATGCACCGCTGATACAGCATGCTCAATATTATGTGTTGCCCAATCGCCACGTAGTCCCATGCGTAAAATTCCGTTTAAAGCCATCGTTCCACAATATAAAATCGTTTCACGATAGTCGATATTTTGCAGGTCGTCTACAAGTTTTGGCGCCGTTTCGATCACCGTTTTCAAAATCGACTCACACATTCGATCTTGCAGTGGCGTATTTGGGGCATGATGAAAATATTGTTCTAACACGTGCGACATGATGTCAACAATACCATACACTGTATGATCTTTCGGAACAGTTGTTGTATAAACAGGATCCAAAATCGAAAATTTAGGAAAAACAACCGGGCTACTCCAACCGTATTTTTCCTTCGTTCCCCAATTTGTAATAACAGAATTTGCATTCATTTCTGATCCTGTGGCTGCTAGTGTTAATACAGTTCCAAGTGGAAGCGCCCGCTGAACGGTTGTTTTTCGTGAAATGAAATCCCATACATCTCCATCGTATAGAACGCCTGCAGCAATTGCCTTTGCACAATCAATAACACTTCCGCCACCAACAGCTAAAATAAAATCAACTTTTTCTGCACGACATATGTCAATCCCTTTTTGCACAGTAGATAAACGAGGGTTTGGTTCAACACCTGCTAACTCCGTCCACCATTTATTCAATGAGCGAAAAACAGAAACGACATCATCATACACACCGTTTTTCTTAATGCTGCCCCCACCATACACCATTAAAATACGTTCATACGGAGCAAGCTCTTTCTTTAGTTGTTCAATTTGTCCTCTTCCAAAAATTAATTTTGTTGGGTTGTGAAAAATAAACTGTTCCATTAAATTCCCTCCTTTTTCCCCATTATTTCTAAAATAAACAAATAAGTAAAGAAACTTGCATTTTTTTCTTTTTCGTTGTGCATATTTCAAAAATAATTATCCATTCTATAAATGAATACACTACTTTACCAAGGAGGATGAACATGAGTACGTTACAACGAATCGCACTATTGCTTACTGTTATTGGAGCACTTAACTGGGGGCTCATTGGCTTTTTCCGTTTTGATCTCGTCGCAGCCATTTTTGGTGGGCAAGCATCAGCCTTTGCCCGCATTGTTTATGCTCTCGTTGGAATTGCGGGTCTCATTAACCTCGTCTTGCTATTTAAACCAACGGAAGAGCTTGGGCGCACAGAGCCAAAAATGTCAAGAACATAAACGAGCAACTCACCGATCATTCGGTGAGTTGTATTTTTTTTTCGCTTCCGTAATCCATTTTTCAAGTTGAGTTTTTAGCGGTTGAAATCCTGAAGGGGTTTCAATATTTGTTGCGTCATGATCCACATCGCGCAGCGATAAACTAATTCGTTTCGTTTTTTCATCGACAGCGATAATTTTTACTCGGACAGACTCTCCCACATCTACATAATCATAAATGTTTTTCACATATCCATCTGTAATTTCTGAAATATGAATAAGACCTTGTGTTTGTTCATCAAGTGATACAAATACACCGTATGGCTGTATTCCAGTTACAACGCCCGTAACGACCGCACCTTCCTTCCAATCCAAATGAAACACTCCTCGTTTTTTGAAAAATTGTAACATAATTCGCTTAAAAAGTGTTAATTTTGTGCACGAGTATAAATGAGAACATGGTATGATAAAGTTGTAAACGAATTTTGGAGAGGTGGGAGAATGAATGAGCACAATTGGTGAAAATATTCGCATGTACCGAGAGCAGCGAAATATGTCACAACAAGAATTGGCGATGAAAGTTCGTGTAGGGGTAGCAACGATTCAAAAATACGAATCAGGTGAACAAGTTCCTGATACACCAACAATTTTAAAACTTTGTACCGCTCTTGACGTTCCTGCATCAGAATTGTTAGAACGTGCAGATTTATCCAATTCATCTAGTCTCGATCCAGAAATCGAATACTTAATTAAAGAAATCGGCATTAAACGGGCAAAACTTATTTTACGAAAAGCAAAAGAATTTAGCGAAGAAGATTTTCTACGCGTCATGCAAATGTTATATGAACTTAAATACAACAAAGAAAGCTGACGGTCGTCAGCTTTTCTTATAGTCTTTCGAGAAACCGCTTCATACGTCGAATCGCCTCTTGTAATTGTTCAAGCGATGAAGCATACGAACAACGAATATACCCTTCTCCACTTGCTCCAAACACATGTCCGGGAACAACAGCAACTTTTTCTTCTAACAATAAACGTTCCGCAAACTGCTCTGAAGTCATACCTGTCGACTGAATGGAAGGGAATGCATAAAATGCCCCTCCTGGCATATGGCAAGTAAGACCGATTTCATTTAATGATTGCACAAAAAAGTTGCGCCGTTGCCGATAACTTTTTCTCATTTGTTCGACGTCATCCGCTCCGTTTTGCAATGCTTCAATAGCTGCATATTGTGCCATCGTTGGTGCACACATCATCGTATATTGATGAATTTTTAACATCGCCGTCGCCAAATCTTTCGGTGCTGCAACAAAGCCTAATCGCCATCCCGTCATCGCAAATCCTTTTGAAAATCCGTTAATTAAAACCGTTCGCTCTCGCATATGGGCAATGGCCGGAAAACTTGTATATTGTTCCTCGTAACATAACTCCGCGTAAATTTCATCTGATATAACAAGCAAATCATGCTTTGCTACGATGCGTGCGATTTGTTCCAGTTCTCCCCTATTCAATACCGTTCCTGTCGGGTTGTTCGGCGAACAAATAATTAATGCTTTCGTTTTCGGGGTCACAACTTGTTCAATTTGTTCAGGCTGTAACTTAAACTGCTGTTTTCCGCTCGTTTGAATTGGAATCGGCACGCCACCAGCTAGCGAAACGAGCGGTGCATATGAAACAAAGCTCGGTTCAACAACAACGACTTCATCACCCGGATTCAAAATCGCTCTAAGTGAAACATCGAGTGCTTGACTTGCCCCGACCGTCACAATAATTTCATTTGCTGGGTCGTATAGCACTTCGAAACGACGCGCTAAATAATCGCTAATTTCTTTCCTTAACTCCCATAAACCAGCATTTGCTGTATATGACGTATATCCTTGTTCTAACGATAGAATGCAAGCTTCACGCACACTCCAAGGGGTAATAAAATCCGGCTCACCAACCCCTAATGAAATGACCCCTTCCATGCTCGCTGCTAAATCAAAAAAGCGTCGAATACCAGATGGCTTTAAACGTGATACAGTATCAGATACGTACGTCTTCGTCTTTTGCATCACGGTGCCACCACGATTCTTCGATCTTGATCACCTTGTTCAAATACGGTGCCATCATGTTTATATTTCTTCAAAATAAAGTGAGTTGTCGTTGAAATAACAGAGTCAAGCGTTGATAATTTTTCAGAAACAAAATGAGCGACCTCAGACATGGAACGCCCTTCAATAACAACAGATAAATCATATGCACCCGACATTAAATAGACAGATTTGACCTCTGGAAAACGATAAATACGTTCTGCTACCTCATCGAATCCAACGCCGCGCTTTGGTGTCACTTTTACATCAATCATCGCTGTTACACCTTCATGCCCATCAACTTTCCGCCAATCCACAATAGCTGCGTATTGCACAATGACTTTTGCTTCCTCTAACTTTTTTATCATATGCTCCAATTCCGAAACAGGGAGAGAAAGCATTTTCGCCATTGTCTCAATCGGCAATCGCGCGTTCTTTTCTAACAGTTCAACGATTTCGATTTCTTTTTCAGTTAACTTCATCATGAATCCCCCCTGTTATAAATTTTCACACAATTTAGAAAAAAATGCACGTATTTTTTCAAAAAAAGAAGCAAGACGACATCGCTTGCTGATCGCTTGCTGCTACTTCTTTTTTATGACACCACATGCGATTCGCTTGCCTGCATTTCCCGCTGGCTGGGACATGCCATCATCTTTTCCTTCATGGATTACAATCGACGTTCCGTTTTTTGTAAATAAACCGTTTTTCTCTTCTGATAAATTGACATTCGGAGCCATCAATTGTACTTTAACTGTTCCATCTTCTTTCACGATTAAATTCGGTAAATCGCCTGCATGCGCCCCCTCCGGATGAAGAAGCCCGTGCTCCTTTCCTTCTGGATTAAAATGTTCCCCTGCTGATTTAAATTCAGGCGGTTCGCATGTTCCTTTGTCGTGAATATGCATCGCATGCTCCCCTGGTGGCAGCCCTTTGAGATTAATGTCCAGTTTTACTCCTTTAGGTTGTTGAGACATTTTAATCGTTCCAAGCGAGTCTCCATCTTCATTAATTACATTGACATCGACGCTTTTCACTTTCTCTTCCACGCATCCGCTTACAAGCAATAGAAAAAAACATACAATCACTCGATGCACAACAAGCCCTCCAACTACATATTTACGGCTTATTATGCCCTGTTTTCATTTATTTAATCTTTCGCTTGTTGTTTTTTCAGCTGCTCTTCAAATTGCTTTGCTTTTTCTTCTTGACGCTTTGAAATTTTTATAATCAACCGCATCGTCAACACCGCAGCGATAAAAAAAGCGGTAAATGAAATCGCAGCAGGGATGTATTCTGTTTTATCTTCTGGAAAGTATAGAAACAGTCCAAATATGATATTAGCCATACGATCAACCTTTCCATATTTCATCTTTCTCATTATATCATAAAGACCATTGTATCACTTTGCAAAAAGGAATATAATTGCATTCGTAAACGAAAAGGAGGCGTATTCGTTTGAAAAATGTCATAATCCACAAAGTCATTACGTTTGTATTTACGGAAGCGCAATTGAGGGGGTATTGGAACGAACAAAAACAAAAAATTCCATTTGAATCGTTAACAAATGAGCAGTTGATGGCATTAGCCGAAGATATGCTAGAAAATTCTTCTCATAGCCAGCTCGAACAACATATTTTAGATCATGGCTGGCGTGTAAAAGAAGAAACAGAGGGAGAAGTGCTCGCAGAAGATGATTCACGTGAACATGTGCATGTGGAAGTGATCGATACGACAAAACAAGGGTCGCCATCAACAAAACTGTTTATCGATCGGTTATCACAAATCGAATGTTCACAATGCGCATTTTCTTTTTATGTGCGCAATGTAAACGCTGATACGACAACTTTGAAATGTCCAAGTTGCCTCCAGCCACTAAAAAATTAGGAAAGAAAGGAATGACAAATCGTGCATGAGGCTATCACTCATGAAGTAAACAACTTTCAATATTATGCGGCTATTGCAATCTTTTTGATTACATACGCCATTATTATTTCAGAAAAAGTGAATCGAGCTGTCATCGCTTTATTAGGTGCCGCTTTTATGATCATTTTCGGCATCGTCGATTTACATCAAGCGTACACGCATCATATCGAGTGGGGAACGATTACGCTTTTAATCGGAATGATGATTCTTGTTAGCATTACGAGTAGGTCAGGCTTTTTCCAATATGTTGCGGTTAAAGCTGCAAAAATGGCAAAAGGAAGCCCGATTAACATTTTAGTCATTTTATCATTGTTAACCGCTGTTCTTTCTGCTTTTCTTGACAATGTGACAACCGTTTTGTTAATTGTTCCGGTTACATTTTCTATTACACGCATGTTAGAAGTAGAACCTGTTCCGTTTTTAATTTCTGAAGTGCTTTTCTCAAATATCGGTGGAACAGCAACATTAATTGGAGATCCGCCAAACATTATGATTGGCTCTGCCAATAAACATTTAACGTTTAACGACTTTTTATTTAATTTAGGTCCTGTTGTTCTCATCATCATGGCTGTTGTTATTGCTATTTTGTACGTGTTTTATCGCAAGCGTCTTCAAGCGAACGCTGCGCTCATCGAACGACTTATGAAAGTCGATGAAAAACAATACATTAAAGATGCGGTACTATTGAAAAAGTCTGTTTCTGTTCTTGCATTAACGATTTTAGGATTTACGTTGCATTCCGTCATTCGCGTCGATGCAGCGGTCGTCGCGATGACAGGCGCAGTTATTTTAATGTTAATCGGCGTAAAAGAGCACGATTTGGAAGAAGTATTTGCTTCTGTCGAATGGACAACCATTTTCTTTTTCGCCGGATTATTTACGCTCGTCGGCGGTCTCGTTGATATCGGACTAATCAAAAGTTTGGCAGAGAAAGCTTTGGAAGTCACAGGCGGCGATATTCACTTTGCATCTTACTTAATCCTTTGGGTATCTGGAATCGCCTCGGCAACGATCGACAACATTCCGTTCGTTGCAACGATGATCCCGCTCATTCAAGATATGGCTGTTGGTATGGGGCTATCTCCTGATTCAGCACAAATTGATGTATTATGGTGGTCATTAGCCCTTGGCGCTTGTTTAGGTGGAAACGGAACGTTAATCGGAGCATCAGCAAACGTGATCGTGGCAGGAATTGCCTCACGTGAAGGACACGGGTTTAGCTACTTTGATTTTCTGAAAATCGGAGCGCCACTTACGCTTATTTCCTTACTTATTTCACACGCATATATTTTCATTCGTTACTTATAAAAACGCTCAAAGTTCGCCTTTGAGCGTTTTTTTCTTTCCATCATATATTGCTTGCAAGGAGCATTCCTGTTAGAAAGGTTTTCGGGGACTTGAAAGAAAAAAGCCCTCTTGGTATGATGCAGGGGTGTCAATGGAAAGTTGACCCTATCATCAAACCAAGGAGGACTTACTATGAATTGTACACAAAATCTCAAAATTGAACAA
>NZ_JAIWYK010000008.1:0-13827 GCF_022030075.1 Anoxybacillus sp. LAT27 | reverse complement strand
GTTGCCCACGTGTTACTCACCCGTCCGCCGCTAACGAATCAAAAGCAAGCTTTCGATTCGTCCGCTCGACTTGCATGTATTAGGCACGCCGCCAGCGTTCGTCCTGAGCCAGGATCAAACTCTCCATAGAAAGTTCATATCTCTAGCTTTCACGCTGCTGTTTTGTTCAGTTTTCAAAGAACAACAAAGACATGAATTATAATACTACAAAAAATATCATTCGTCAACATCTTTTTATTATCAACAACGACATTTAGTAATATATCATGAATGCGTATGTTCGTCAACAAAAAAATAAACGGATATGTCCGTTTATGAAATGACATATTGTTGAAGGAAAATGAGTGCTACAACACCAGGAATACCTAGAAATCCGGTAACCGCTACTGTAAACAAATTAATCGGCAAATGAATACCTAATATACCACCAACAACATTAATTAAAAAAATAAATAAAGCCCCGATCACTAAACGAGCAATTCCTTCTCCAATGAATCGAGTCAAGCGTATCGGAATACCAATAAGCAAAATAATAACAATTAAACTAACGATCGACACAATGACAACAGTTTCATTCATCATTTTCTCCCCTTCAAGCTGTTTTATTTTTAAATATATGCCCACCTCTTTTCTATATGACAAGCCTATATGAAAGGGAAGGGGAATCATCCCTTCCCAATTGTCACTTTTCGCTTTTTTGCTTCTCGAAGGAGAAATAAATATTTTGCTTCAGCAATTTTTAAATCGAAGATGACTTTGTCGGATGGTTCGACACTTTTTTCTATTAATTGTTTTTTTCCCATCCAATCATCACGATAACGTTGCAAACGTTCAATCAGCTGATCGTTAAATTGTTTGCGTAGCCATCCTTTTTTCTTCCAAAACACTACAATTCCCTTCTTCCTTCAAGAGCTTTAGATAACGTCACTTCGTCCGCATACTCCAAATCACCACCAACCGGTAACCCGTGAGCAATGCGCGTAATTTTTACACCCGTTGGTTTTAACAAGCGTGAAATATACATAGCGGTTGCTTCACCTTCGATGTTTGGATTCGTGGCTAAAATTACTTCTTGAACCGTTTCATCTTGAAGACGTCTAAGCAGCTCAGCAATTTTAATATCTTCCGGACCAATTCCTTCCATTGGTGAAATCGCACCATGTAACACATGATACAACCCGTTATATTCTTTCATTTTTTCCATAGCAATGACATCTTTCGGATCTTGAACGACACAAATGATGGAACGATCACGCTTATCATCTTCGCAAATATAACAAGGATCTTTATCCGTAATATGACCACACGATGAGCAATATGTTAAATTTCTTTTCGCATTTACAAGCGCTTTTGCGAAATCTAGTACTACATCTTCTTTCATGTTTAACACAAAAAACGCCAGACGGACGGCCGTTTTCGGTCCGATGCCTGGCAATTTCATAAAACTGTCGATTAGCTTCGATATCGGCTCTGGATAATACATAGGAACCCCCTAGAATAATCCCGGTATGTTCAATCCTTTTGTAAACTGCCCCATTGTTTCTGCTGTTAACTCATCTACCTTTTTCAACGCATCATTCGTTGCTGCAAGCACTAAATCTTGCAACATGTCGATATCTTCTGGATCAACGACTTCCTCTTTAATTCTCACTTCTAAAATTTGTTTATGACCGTTCGCGACAACAGTGACCATTCCGCCTCCTGCTGTTCCTTCAACCGTTTTTTCTGCTAACTCTGCTTGCGCTTTCTCCATATCTTTTTGCATTTTTTGCATCTGTTTCATCATTTTTTGCATATTTCCCATTCCACGCATCATGTTCATCATTCCTCCATTATTCTTTAATTTCGATTAAATTTTCACCAAACCATTTTTTCGCTTCGGAAATGAATGGGTCTTCCTGCTCATGTTGTTCATCCCCATTTGTTTGTTGCCGAATGAACTGCTCGCGAATTTGAAGCCATTCGCTTTCAGGAACAGGGATCGTATCGAGTTTTTTCCCTGTTAGCTCGAATAATACTTGCTCTAAATTATCTTTGACGTAGTTGCTATTGTCAGCAACCATCTTACAATGAATTTCATATTTGAATTTTAACACAAAAGCTGTGCTACTTGCTGCTACAGGTTCACTTTCTTGTAATAATGCTGCATGGGACACTTTGTTTTGCTTCTTCAGCAAATCAAGCACATGTCCCCAATTCCCTTTAACAAGAGATAAATGCTGATGCGTCGCTTGGCGAAGCACTTCATGAATGCGTCCTATCGGTATTTTATAGTCTGTGCGAATATTTTTCACCGTTTTTTTCACCGGTTCACTAACTTCCGAAGCAGCAGGCTTCACACCTGTTTCTTTTAGTTTCTCCAATTGTTGCTCAAGCTGTTTTACCTTCTCCTCTAAATCTAGAGAAGAAGTAGATCTTACGGCATGCTGCTCTTCATAACAAAGTTTTACGATCGTGACTTCCATATGAATACGTGGATGATTTGTCAAACGCATATCGTGTTGGCTTTTGCTTAACAAATCGATCGCTTCATATATGAACGATGTCGGAATCATGTCAGAAAGCTCTCGAAATCGCTCATCTACGAGCACGCGATGCGTCACATCCTCAAGCTGTGGCGCTGCTTTATATAAAAGCATATCTCGGTAATAATAAATTAAATCTTCGACAAGACGATTCGGATCTTTTCCTTGTTCCATTAAATCTTGAAAAAGACGTAACGCCTCAACCGTCTTTTTTTCGTACATCGCATGAATTAAATCCGCAATTTTCCGCTGTGAGACGGCGCCTGTAACCGCTAACACATCTTCAAGTAACACCCGATCATCACTAAAAGAAATGGCTTGATCAAGCAAGCTTAACGCATCACGCATTCCACCATCAGCAGCACGCGCAATCGCAAACAATGCTTCTTCCTCTACATCTATCCCTTCTTCAGCAACAACCGTTTTTAAACGTGAAACGATGGATTTGAGCTCAATGCGCCGAAAATCAAACCGCTGACATCGAGAAACGATCGTTAACGGAATTTTGTGAGGCTCTGTTGTCGCTAAAATAAAAATGACATGTTTCGGTGGTTCCTCCAATGTCTTTAATAACGCATTAAACGCCCCAATGGACAACATATGCACTTCATCGATAATATACACTTTATAAGGTGCTGAGGTTGGGGCAAATTTCACCTTATCGCGAATATCACGAATTTCATCTACTCCGTTATTTGATGCTGCGTCAATCTCTAACACATCTGAAATCGAACCGTTCATAATGCCTAAACAAGTCGGACATTCGTTGCATGGCTCTGCTGTTGGACGATGCTCGCAGTTTACCGCTTTAGCGAAAATTTTAGCTATACTTGTTTTTCCTGTCCCACGTGGACCAGAAAATAAATATGCATGTGAAATCTTTTGTTGAAGCAGGGCATTTTGCAACGTTTTTGTGACGTGTTCTTGACCGACAACATCTTTAAAGCTTTGTGGCCGAAAAACACGATATAAAGCTCTATAACTCACGAAACTGCCCTCCTCTTTGCTTGTATCCTAATCATTATATCATTAAAAAACGCATGAAAAAAGCACTTGCCATTTGAGCAAGTGCCTGTGTCCTATCTATGTAAATTGCCGTGCACCTTCTGTCGACTAGCTGCCATAAACGTTACTAGAGTAGTTAGCTCGGTTCAGGCACCCCTGCGGCACATGGGATTGTCCGCTTACTGCTGCTTCCTTCCGGACCTGACAGGGTTCACGGATTCCCATTGCGCAGGACCCAAACGTCAACACCACTTACTCTAGGCAGACTCTACAGCAAACTAGCCTAAAGAAGGAATTCAGCCTCGCTAGAGCGGATTGCGAGTACAGGGCACCGCTACCTCCCCGCTTAGCACGGCAATGCGTTATCTCTAACGCAAGTATAAGTATATCTCTTTTTCATCAAAATTGCAACGACTACACAATGGAATTTAATTGGAATTAATACTGCTTTTTTCTTCTTTTTTTCGTTGACGCAACTGTCGAAAAAATTCACTTAGCATATAGCCACATTGGTCAGCTAATACCCCACTAACAACTTCCGATTGGTGATTAAATCTCGGTTCTTGTAATAAATTCATTAATGTCCCTGCACATCCCCCTTTCGGATCGCTTGCCCCAAACACAACGCGTTTGATCCGAGACAGAACAATTGCCCCAGCGCACATGGCACAAGGTTCTAACGTCACATACAACGTTGCTTGTTCTAGTCGCCACGTTCCTAGTTTTTTACATGCTTCATCAATAGCTAAAAGCTCCGCATGAGCAATCGACCGCTGATCCCGTTCGCGCAAATTATGGGCTCGCGCAATCACTTGGTCGTTATATACAATAACAGCACCGATAGGCACTTCTCCTATTTTTTCTGCTTTCTTTGCTTCTTCGATCGCTAAATGCATGTAATACTCATCATTTTTCATCTTTTGAAACTCCCGTACCTTTTTATCATCTATAAAGTATATCAAAACAAAAAAGCAACATACAGACTAATCATTTTATGTTAAAATAAATTTTGTCTGTCTACACAGACGGTTTCACCTGAAGGAGGTTACACAATGTCCCGCGTGCCCTTTATTACTGTGGAAGGCCCAATTGGTGTTGGAAAAACATCATTAGCTAAGGTCATCTCAACCCATTTTCAATATGAGCTATTAAAAGAAATTGTTGATGAAAATCCTTTTTTAGGTAAATTTTATGAAAACATCGAAGAATGGAGTTTCCAAACGGAGATGTTTTTTCTATGTAATCGCTATAAACAGCTAGAAGATGTCGAAAAAAATTTTTTAAACAATGGGAAACCGGTTGTAGCTGACTACCATATTTTCAAAAACTTAATCTTTGCTAAGCAAACGTTAAAAGGAAAGCAGTACGAAAAGTATGTACGAATTTATGACATTTTAACAAACGACATGCCAAAACCAAATGTCGTCATTTATTTGCACGCTTCATTACACACGTTGTTAGAGCGTATTGCTATGCGGGGTCGCGAATTTGAAAAAAACATTGATCCGAACTATTTACAACAACTATCTCATGCTTATGAACAAGCAATAGAACAATTTGAACAAACCCACCCCCACATTCCTGTATTGCGATTTAACGGAGATGAACTTGACTTCGTTCATCATGACAAAGATCGATTTTATATTTTAAATGAACTGCAATCTGTTCTTAAAAGGAGCTTAGAACAATGAACTTACGAGAAAAATATCATATTCCGAGCGATGCTGTCATTACCATTGCTGGAACGGTCGGTGTAGGAAAATCAACGATGACAAAAGCGTTAGCTGATGCGCTTCAATTTCGCACTTCTTTTGAAAAAGTAGATACAAATCCTTATTTAGATAAATTTTATGCCGACTTTAAACGTTGGAGCTTTCACCTTCAAATTTACTTTCTCGCTGAACGATTCAAAGAACAAAAACGTATTTTTGAATACGGAGGAGGATTTGTCCAAGATCGCTCCATTTATGAAGATACAGGTATTTTTGCAAAAATGCATTATGAAAAAGGTACGATGTCGAAAGTCGACTATGAAACGTATACAAGTTTATTTGAAGCGATGGTTATGACACCATATTTTCCTCATCCTGATTTACTTATTTATTTAGAAGGAAGTTTTGAGGAAATTATTAAACGTATTCGTGAGCGCGGTCGTCCAATGGAGCAGCAGACGCCAATCGAATATTGGAAAGAAATGTATGAAAGATATGAGAGATGGATTAATAGCTTTAATGCTTGTCCTGTTTTGCGTATTAACATCAATGAATATGATATTATTCGTGATGCTCAATCAATCGAACCGATTGTCGCAAAAATTGGATATATGATTGAACAATATCGCACGTTAAAAAAATAAGGATGCCTAGTTCAGGCATCCTTTACTTTTTATTCTTATATAAAACAAAAATTCGTTACATATCGTAACGAATTATTTCAATAAACAATCTCCATTTTATGCGCTGTGGTTTGCAAACATCTAAATGATGGCGGAGGAGGAGGGATTCGAACCCCCGCGCGCCTTTCGACGCCTCTCGGTTTTCAAGACCGACCCCTTCAGCCAGACTTGGGTACTCCTCCGTATCGACATGTATTAATTTATCATAATGATCATCGTATGTCAATATTTTTTATAAAAAAGGGGAGCAAGTTCTCCCCTTATGAAATCACTTCTTTTCCCCCCATATATGGTCGAAGTACTTCTGGAATGACAACTGTTCCATCTTCTTGTTGGTAATTCTCCAAAATCGCTGCCACTGTTCGTCCAATAGCTAGACCAGACCCATTTAACGTATGCACATGTTCTGGTTTTGCCTTTGGATCACGTCGGAAACGAATATTTGCACGACGAGCTTGAAACGCTTCAAAATTGCTACAAGAAGAAATCTCTCGGTACGTTCCATAGCTTGGTAACCATACTTCAATGTCATATTTTTTTGCAGCAGTAAAACCTAAATCAGCTGTACACATGCTCATCACACGATACGGCAAACCTAGTAGTTGTAAAATACGCTCTGCATCATTTGTTAGCTTTTCGAGCTCTTCGTAAGAATCTTCTGGTTTGACAAATTTAACAAGTTCTACTTTATTGAACTGATGTTGACGAATTAATCCACGCGTATCTCTTCCTGCCGAACCAGCTTCCGAACGGAAACATGCGCTATAAGCAGCGTATTTAATTGGTAAATCATCTGCTGATAAAATTTCATCACGATGTAAGTTTGTTACAGGAACTTCAGCTGTTGGAATTAAAAAGTAATCTTCGCTTTCGATACGAAATGCATCTTCTTCAAACTTCGGAAGCTGCCCCGTTCCCGTCATGCTTGCTCGATTAACGATGTATGGCGGAAGAACTTCTTCATATCCGTGTTGTTCAACATGTATGTCTAACATAAAGTTAATCAATGCACGTTCTAAACGTGCCCCAAGTCCTTTATAAAATACAAATCGGCTTCCTGTCACCTTTGCTGCTCTTTCAAAATCTAAAATCCCAAGTTGATCAGCAATTTCCCAATGTGGTTTCGGTTCAAAGGAAAATGAACGCGGTTCACCCCATTTACGAATTTCTACATTATCGTCTTCTGATTCACCAATTGGAACAGATTCATGTGGAATGTTTGGAATGGATAAAAGCAATGTTTCAAGCTGTTGTTCTACTTCGCGCAATTCATCATCAAGTACTTTAATCCGATCACCAACTTGGCGCATTTCAGCAATGAGATGATCCGCATCTTTTTTTTCACGCTTTAGTAAAGCAATTTGTTGCGACACATCGTTTCGCTTATTTTTTAATTCCTCCGCCTGTGCAATGAGTTCTCGACGACGACGATCGAGTTGCTCAAATCGTTCGAAATCCGCTAAATCCTCACCACGATGTTGAAGCTTTTGTTTTACTTCTTCAAAATTAGTACGTAAAAATTTTAAGTCTAACATCAACATGCCTCCTTTTTATTTTGATTAATGAAATAAAAAACTCCCGTCCCGAAAGAAAGGGACGAGAGTGCTCCCGCGTTGCCACCCTAGTTGAAGACATACGTCTCCCACTCGAGAGATATAACGGTTCTCACCGGAAATGCCTACTGACTTAACGCGTTCAGCATTTCGCTCCAGGATGGATTCACAAGTCATTCCTGCCGATTTGCACCGACCATCGGCTCTCTGAAAGGAAGAGGGCTTGCTACTAGTTCCTGTCATCGCTTTTTCTTCGTATCATTTTCTTGGAAATAATGTACTATAAGTTTAAACAAAATGCAACCCGTTTATTCTTTTTTCTCTTTCACCATATCGATAAAGTATTGCGTCATACGATGGTCGTCTGTTAATTCTGGGTGAAACGAACATCCTAAAAATTGTCCTTGTCTTGCCGCGACAATGCGATCCTCATATGTCGCAAGCACATCAACATCGGCTCCTACAGATACAATGTGCGGAGCTCGAATAAATACACCAATAAAGTCATCAGCGACACCTTTAATTGCTAAAGATGCTTCAAAACTTTCACGTTGACGACCAAATGAGTTGCGTTCAACCGTAATATCCATTAAACCGAGATGCGGCTCATCGTAACCAACAATTTTTTTCGCTAAAATGATTAAGCCTGCGCACGTTCCAAACATCGGCTTCCCTTCGCCTGCAAATTGCTTCAGCGGTTCAATAAAGCCGTATTTATCCATCAAACGACGCATCGTCGTACTTTCCCCGCCTGGAATAATGAGGCCATCAATCTGTGTCAATTGCTCGACCTTTTTAATCACTACCGCTTCTGCACCACACGCTTCAATTGACCGTACATGTTCACGTACGGCCCCTTGCAATCCTAATACTCCTATTTTCACCATATTCATTGCTCCTTTACATTACCATCCGCGTTCTTGCATTCGTTGTTCAGGAAGCAACGAAGAAATATCAATCCCTTTCATCGCTCCACCTAATCCTTTTGATAAGTGGGCAATTAATTCGTAATCTTCATAATGAGTTGTCGCCTCTACGATAGCACGTGCATATTTTTCAGGGTTTTCTGATTTGAAAATACCAGAACCGACGAATACACCATCAGCACCTAAATGCATCATTAATGCTGCATCCGCTGGTGTCGCAACACCACCTGCTGCAAAATTGACAACAGGAAGACGACCAAGACGTTTAATTTCTAACAGCACTTCAAACGGTGCACCTAAATTTTTCGCTTCCGTCATTAATTCGTCTTCGCTCATGCTGACGACTTTACGCACTTGCGCGTTTACTTTACGCATATGGCGAACAGCTTCAACAATATTTCCTGTGCCCGGTTCACCTTTTGTACGAAGCATCGATGCGCCTTCAGCGATACGACGAGCTGCTTCACCTAAATCACGGCAGCCACATACAAACGGCACAGTAAATTGACGTTTATCAATATGAAATTCTTCGTCTGCTGGCGTTAATACTTCACTCTCATCAATATAGTCTACACCGAGCGCCTCTAATACGCGCGCTTCCACATAGTGACCGATACGCGCCTTCGCCATTACCGGAATAGATACTGCTTTCATCACTTCTTCAATAACTGTCGGATCAGCCATGCGGGCAACACCACCAGCTGCGCGAATATCAGCTGGAACGCGCTCAAGAGCCATCACGGCAACTGCACCTGCTGCTTCTGCGATTTTCGCTTGTTCTGCGTTCACGACGTCCATAATGACGCCACCTTTTTGCATTTCCGCCATTCCGCGTTTTACACGTTCTGTACCTGTAACCGCCACCGTTCATTCCTCCCATTATGTATATCGTTATTGTGATATTGTACTGAAAAATAAGTTTAACGACAACTATTCATCGCTTCAGTACACTATCCATATTCTAGCATACGTTTTTACTAGGTAAAAGTGTAGAAACACTAGCTACATTTTTTTATTTTAACTCAATTTTTAAAAAAATCACAATAAAAATTTTAAAGCCCTCTAAAAAGAGAGCTTTAAAATAACCCTTTGATTGCATTTGAAGCACCACTCCAAATATCGCTAAACAGTTCACCAATGGCGCGCAACGCTAAAATAAAGCCATTTGCTTTCTCTACAGCTCGCTTTGTTACGATGTCAACTTGTGCTGCTTTTTCCCCTTCTTTCGTTAAATAGCCGTAGTCTGTCCCTGCATATTCCACGTACATATATCCTACTTTTTGACCTTTTTTCACAGGGGCTGTTAACGTTTCTTTTTCAATAACAACAACAGGTTTATATTTTTTCTCTTCCCCGCGTTTAATAACAAGCGATAGTGGTTGTTTTGTCGCGATCGCAACTTCTTTTTCTTTCCCTTTTTTTACGGTGACTGTTTTATGTTTTTTCGTCGTATAGCCTTTTGGATACAACTTTTGCACAGTATAGTTGCTAAACGCATAGTCTAACATTTTTCTCGTCTGTTCAAAACGTGATAAATGTGTACCCTTACCATTCGTTTTTGCATTCATCACAACGGTAATAAAGCGCATACCATTCCGCTCTGCTGTACCTGTAAAGCAATACCCTGCAAACTCTGTATATCCCGTTTTTATACCATCTACACCTTCATATGCTGCGATAAGTCCCGGAAGCATCCAGTTCCAGTTATCCATTTTAATTTGGTCATCTGTTCCTTCTCGGAAATACTTTCGGGGAATACTTGCCGTTTCTAAAATTTCCGGGAACTCGTGATATAAATGATATGCTAATGTCGCTACAGCACGGGCAGACATGACGTTCTCTTCATTATCTCCACTACCTGCAGGGTGCATTCCTCCCAAATCTTTGTTATTGAGTCCGGTTGCATTAACAAACTTGTAATCTTTTAATCCTAGCTCTTGCGCTTTTTCATTCATCATCTTCACAAAATTTGCTTCCGAACCACCAACAATTTCTGCGATTGCAACTGTTGCCCCATTCGCTGAGTAAATCGCCATTGCTTCGTATAATTCACGTACTGTATATTTTCCATCTTTTCTTAACGGAACATTCGATAAATCGCGCTTTTGAGAAATTTGATATACATACTCACTTACTGCATATTCTTGATCCCATTTCACGCGTCCTTCATGAATGGCCTCTAGCAACAAATACTCCGTCATCATTTTTGTCATACTAGCAATCCCTAAAACGGCATCAATATTTTTTTGGTATAAAATTTTTCCTGTTTCCGCTTCAACGAGAATAGCGGCATCTGCTTCAATATTGAGCACGTCTTCTTCCGCTTTTATATTTTGCGGTAACGTCGCCATAAATAAGAACATTGCTACAATGGAAATGATGAAGCTCTTGTACGATGTTTTCACGCTCAAACCCTCCAACTCTGTTTTACATAACCGTTATTTTAACATACTCTTGTAAAAAAAAATAGACAGAGGAATCTTCCACCTCTGCCTATGTATTTACTACATAAGTGAATAGTTTGGCGCTTCTTTCGTAATTTGGACGTCATGTGGATGACTTTCTCTTAGTCCTGCTCCAGTCATGCGCACAAATTGCGTTTTTTCTCGCAATTCTTCTAAATTTCTCGTTCCGCAATAGCCCATTCCTGCTCGCAATCCACCGACAAGTTGATAAATGGTATCAGCAAGCGGCCCTTTATAAGGTACTCTTCCTTCAATGCCTTCCGGAACAAATTTTTTATTATCTTCTTGGAAATAACGGTCTTTACTTCCCTTTTCCATCGCTCCAACTGATCCCATACCGCGATATACTTTAAATCGTCTGCCTTGATAAATTTCTGTTTCCCCCGGACTTTCAGATACACCTGCGAGCAAGCTTCCGAGCATAACCGCATGTCCACCAGCTGCTAAAGCCTTTACAATATCACCAGAATATTTAATTCCCCCATCAGCAATAATCGAAACACCATATTTCCTTGCTTCTGTTGCACAGTCATAAATGGCTGTAATTTGAGGAACACCGACACCTGCGACAACCCGTGTCGTACAAATTGATCCTGGACCGATACCGACTTTAATGATATTTGCTCCTGCTTCAATTAGATCTCTTGTCGCCTCTGCTGTCGCGACATTTCCAGCGATAATGTTCAATGTCGGGTAAGTGTCGCGAATTTTCCGTACCGTTTCAAGCACTCCTTTAGAATGACCGTGGGCTGTATCAACTACAATGACGTCAACGTTTGCCTCCACAAGCTTTTTCACGCGCAACATCGTATCTGATGTCACCCCAACAGCCGCCCCGACAAGAAGACGTCCTTTCGCGTCTTTTGCTGCGTTTGGAAATTCAATCACCTTTTCAATATCTTTAATAGTGATAAGTCCTTTTAACACACCTTGATCGTCAACGAGAGGGAGTTTTTCAATTTTGTACTTTTGTAAAATTTTTTCAGCTTCTGCTAATGTCGTTCCAACAGGAGCAGTAATTAAGTTTTCTTTTGTCATCACATCAGAAATTTTCATTGAATAATCTTGAATGAAGCGTAAATCGCGATTTGTAATAATCCCGACAAGTTTTTGTTCTTCTGCGTTATTAACAATTGGGACACCTGAAATGCGATATTTACTCATTAAATGTTCCGCATCATACACTTGATGTTCAGGGGTCAAAAAGAACGGATCGGTAATTACCCCGCTTTCTGAACGCTTTACTTTATCGACTTGTTCCGCCTGTTGCTCAATTGACATGTTTTTATGAATAATTCCTAATCCACCTTGACGCGCCATCGCAATCGCCATTTCTGCCTCTGTTACTGTATCCATTCCTGCGCTAATAATTGGGATGTTCAATTTCAATGTTTTACTTAGCTCAACCGTTAGATCGACATCACGCGGCAACACTTCTGACTTCGCGGGAATTAAAAGAACATCATCAAACGTCAATCCTTCTTTCGCAAATTTTGTTTCCCACATTGTTTTTCCCCCTCACTTTGGAAATATTAATTAGTAGAGTATCAACTTCGCTTTTTTCTGTCAAGAAAACATAAAAATGTTAGATAATTCGATCAATTAAATAAGGAGAGCAAACGATGTGGGAAGTATTTTACTCATCAAATTTTGTACATCAATTTTTACTTGAACGCTACAAACAAGAAGGGAGAGAAGATGCAGAAAAGAAAAGCTATGATAACTGTTATCCATTTATGTACTACTTACAACATGGAAAAAAATTTTATGACACAGCTCGCCAAGCACCATTGGCGATCAAACCTGTTTTATTATTTTATGGAAATGTGCAACTTCTTAAAGCGTGTTTATTAACTATTCATGCTGACTATCCAGAATCCTCTACCGTTTTGGCACACGGAGTATCAACAAGAAAAAGAAAAAAACAAAACTACGATTTTTTTAAAGACGAAGTAAAAATTCAAAAACATGGTTTGTTTACTTATTTTTCCGAAAAAATGTTTCATGTGAAACATGCATATGGGGAAAAATTTTGCATGAAACAGTTGTTAGAGCAGATAGAGGAGCTAGCTCCTTTATTTGATTTATATTTTAAACAAGCAAATGAACAAAACAAGCGTATTCATGAAATCATCGCTCACTATTTATTATTATACAATTTGAGTATGATTTGCCGTTATGAAACAGAATGGTGGTACGATCTTCTCCACAGTTATTCCAATGACGCATATCCGTTTATCGTACAGTTTTTAGACGTAACTGAAAGAAAAGTACCGAAATATTTGTATGACTATTTATTACATAATAAAAAAGACCAAGACTAACTCGTCTTGGTCTTTTTCTTGCCCGGCAACGTCCTACTCTCGCAGGCGGTGTCCCGCCAACTACCATCGGCGCTGGAGAGCTTAACTTCCGTGTTCGGGATGGGAACGGGTGTGACCTCTCCGCCATCGTCACCGAGCAATATGTATTCCTTCAAAACTAGATAACAGAACAGTCGCCTTCGCTTTTCGTATGTCTAGCTTCCAACTAACATCCTCCTACGCCTTTCGCTTTTTCCGTTCGACGTGCACGCACGTCTTCGTCAAAAGCTCTCGGCTCCGTCGGACGTTTCCTTGGCTTCGCCAAGGACCGTTCTCCGCTTTTCGTGATGTCTAGCTGCGGCTCCTAGCCCCTCGAACCGCTTCAGTCCTGCTGTGGCGGCAACAGCCTCCTCGCAGGCCTTTCGCGTTCTTCGTGGCTGGACAGTCGCCTCCGCTTTTCTTTATGTGTTTAGTTAAGTCCTCGATCGATTAGTATCCGTCAGCTGCACGTGTCGCCACGCTTCCACCTCGGACCTATCTACCTTGTCATCTTCAAGGGATCTTACTCGCTTGACGCGATGGGAAATCTCATCTTGAGGGGGGCTTCACGCTTAGATGCTTTCAGCGCTTATCCCTTCCGCACATAGCTACCCAG
>NZ_JAIWYK010000007.1:0-15292 GCF_022030075.1 Anoxybacillus sp. LAT27 | reverse complement strand
ACATCAAACGACGACCGAGTTGGCGCGATGAATCTTCAACGAAAAGGAATCGAGTACATCGTTGAAGAAACAACAAAAGCATGACTTTTGTTGTTGGGTAGCTGTCAACCTGCCCTGATGCAACCCCAAGTGAAGGAAGGAGGATGCTGTCCGCTTGCACTTCTGGGGAGTTGCAAGCCCACGACTTTAGTCGTTAGGTAGTTGACCTTTAAGCTATCTTTTTCAGGTTTGCAACGTGTATAAATGAAATATACAACAATATAACGAAAAGGGCGGCCGAAGATGAAAGTAGTAATTATTGATGACTATATGCCGACATTAGAAATGATGGAAGCGATGCTTGAACATATCGAAGGCATTTCTATTCATTTATTTGAAGATGCGGATAAGGCATATGCCTATATTTTATCCCAACAAGTCGATGTCATTTTAATGGACATTTGTATGCCAGAAACAGATGGGATTGAGTGGTGCCGACGATTCAAGCAACACGAGCAATTACAACATATTCCCGTATTAATGGTCACCGGTTACGATGATGAACAGAAATTAGAGGAAGCGTTTGCGGCGGGAGCGTTTGATTACATTCGCAAGCCGTTTACAATGGTCGAACTCGTTGCACGTGTTCAATTGGCGTATCGCCAAAAAGAAACGATGGACCAACTAAAACGAACAAATGAAGCATATATGGAAAGTTATCGGCATATGTGGACGATGCAAAAAAAGATGAATGAAGATTTGCACTTAGCTCGGCTCGTTCAAGAAGGTTTACTTCCTGAATCGCTGAATAATGAACATATCCATTTGATTGGAACGTATATTCCTTCTTCACAACTATCTGGCGACTTATATTTTTGGCAACAAGTTCGTCCACATATGTACGCTTTTATTGTTATCGATGTAATGGGGCATGGCGTCGCATCGGCACTTGTTGCGATGTCGATTCGTTCGTTATTACATGGGTTAATGACGAAAGTGACAGATCCACTTCTCGTTGTACATGAATTAAATCGACATGCTTTTCAATTGTTCGGAAAGGAGACGAAATATTACTTTACCGCTTTTTACGGAACAATTGATGTAAAAAAGAAAGTCATTGAGTATGTAAACGCAGGTCATCCTCCAGCGATCTTGATGACGAATCGAAAAATCATGCTTCTAAAAGAAGGAGGCATTCCAATCGGTATTGTAGCCAATGCACCTTATAAAAAAGGGACGATCTCCTTTCAAGATGATACCTATCTCATTCTTTACACAGATGGATTAATCGAAGTGTTAGGTGAAGCATGCACTAAACAGCTTGCGGATACGATGCAAACGGCTCGTACGTTTGATGGGATGGTAAAGAAAATAAACGAAAAAGCGCAATATGATAAAGGAAATGATGATATTACCTTCGTCTCCATTCATGTAAAATAGCAAAAAGGGGCTCTATTTCGGCCCCTTTATTTAATGTCTACAATTTGATCCAATTGACAGATGGATAATATATGTTTAATAGGTGCTGAAACGCCTATCATTTCAATACGCATGCGATCTTTTAAAGGATATAACCAGCTAATAAGCAATCGAACACCTGAGCTATCAATGAACCGAACAGCTGATAAATCGATTTGTAAATGGGATGTGTCCCACGGTTGCGATTGAATGGTTTCTTCCATGACACGTGACGTTTCGAAATTAATATCTTGCTGAAAAGAGACAACGATTTTATCATCATATGTAACAATGTCGATCATATTTCTCCCCCTTTATTTCGCGCGACAACGACAATGGCACGTTTTCCTTTTTCGTCAAATGAAAATTGTGAAGCAAGCTGTTGAACGAGAAAAAGTCCTCGCCCTCCTTGACTAGCTAAATCGGGAGGAGGGGCGTTGAGTTTTTCCTCCCATTGAAAGCCGTCGCCTCCATCTATGACTTCAATGACGATTGCCTCATCTGACCAGCTGATGTGCACAGTAGCATATTTTTTTGTAGAGTGTCGAATGACGTTTGAGACAAGCTCCCATAATATTAATTGAATGGTGTATTTTTTTATTTCATCTAGTTGAATACGATCATGTATTTGCTCGAGCATTGCCGAAATCATTGTGCTATAATTTGTTTCATTTAGCTGAGCTTGAATCATTGTTTTTTAATTGAATCAAAAGTTGTTGTATATAAGGATGTTTATAATCACCTTGATGCTCGAGACGATACAATTGACTCCATAAAGAGTTGTATGTTGAACGAAACGGGAGCGGGATGCTCTCTCCGAACGAACGTTGCAAATGCATGAGACGAAACTTCGCATAGTTGCGTGACGGTACATCGTTTGGGAGAAGTCCCATATCGATGCGAATGAGTTGCTCGTTTGCTTCATGAAGCAACGTTTCTGCCATTTCATCGATATGAGCAAACGTTCGTTGCTCGTATTTCAGCCGTGGGTGTTTCATCGTCATCTTCCTCCGTTTAACAATTACGAATTAAACTTTTCCGTTAACTCTTGATTTAAATCGTTTAACTGTTCGGCCATTTCAGCAATTTGTGAGGCAGCAGATGAAATTTCATCAAACATTTGGTGAAACTGTTCGATGACTGAAGTAAATTGGTCAATTTTTTTACTTGTTGACTTTACATCAGTAACAGATTGGTCAAAGATGTGAATAATGCTTTCGTTTGCTTGTCGGAATGCTCGCGTTTCCTCGACAATTTGTTGAAACGCCTGTTCAAATTTACGAATCGTTTGTTGCACAATATCAATGTGATTTTGAATGTAGTCAAGCGATTGTTCCGTCTGCGTCGCAAGCTTTCGCACCTCATTCGCAACGACCGCAAATCCTTTTCCGTGTTCACCCGCACGCGCCGCTTCAATGTTGGCATTTAACGATAAAATGTTCGTTTGATTGGAAATGCTGCGAATCGCATTGACGATTTCTCCGATTTTTCGCGAGCTATCTGTCAGTTCGTTTGTAAGCGACTTTGTTCCTTCAATTAACGTAGCGACACTATCTAATTTCGTTAACGTTTGTTTGACATCTTCTTTTCCTTTTTCGACGCGTTCGCTCATTTGAACGGATTGGCGTTGAATGCTTGCTACTTCGTCCAACATTCCTTGTACATTTTTTTGTACTTCAAAAATAGAAGCAGTCGTTTCTTCTGCGCTTGAAGCAAGCGTTGTCGACGATTCTGTTAAACGATGCTGCAACTCTGCAATTTCGTTTAACTTCATCATGGACGATGTATACGACTCAATATACGTTTCGATTGCAATTTGCATATCGAAAGAACAAAGCTTAGCAAACGAACAATATATGTTTGTCGCTTCTATTGGAGGTAATTCTTCCATCAATATACGAAGCACTTCGTTTTGAATGATTGTGTAAGCACCTAAGTACCATTCTGGAAACAAACCGATTCGGTTATGAACATTGCCGATCACTTTGCGACGAATAATATATTGCTCACCAATTTCACCCGATACCATATCCATTAAATAAGCGCGCAACGTTTGTTTTAAGCGATCAATCGTTGAATGATTATCAATAATGCGTCTTAAATGTGGCATTTGCCCAACTTGATCGTAAAACGCATTGACGATTCGTTCGACATGTTTAGCAAAAAGTGGGCGAATCGAAGCAAGTCGTTGTACATCTTCCTCCGTTAATTTGACGAACGCAACTTGTTGCTTACGATCGCTTGAAAGGAGTTGGTGATAAAACGTTGCAATGTGTGAAGATGTAGAAGGACGAACATTCATATCTTCATTTTCCTTTTGGTGTTTTTTACGGAACAGTTGAATTCTCCCATGTTCATTAAAAAGAGTGTGAAATGGACATTTTGACATCGTTTCCCCTCCAGTTTTCATAAAAATCCCCTAAAATATTATATCATGTACGGCAAAAAGAAGAAGGAAAATTTTTATGTTATTTCCGAGGGAAGCGCAAAAAATGACAAAGTTTTCCCTGCTTGTCGAACAAAGAAGAACGAAGTAAAATGTTTATTTGTGAACAATAAGAATAGCGGAGAGAGAAGCGATGAGTAAAAAAATTTTATATTTATTTTTTGTGCTAGTAGGAGCTACAGTTATCATTTTTGCGAATATGAAACATAACATTTATACGTTCATGTAAAATAGGTATTTCCATTAGTACATGTATACCCCTTTGCACATACGCTAGAAGTGTAACAAACTTTAATACGAAAGGGGTATGAAATATGCATTGTCGTCCAAATATGATGCCGCCAATCGTTCACCCAACAAAATGTTGTACACAACATCAAATGCAAACAACGATTGTGCCGCACATTCATCCGTCACATACGACGTATGTGAACCATCATGTATTTCAACATCAACATTATTTTCCGCATACGCAATCTGTTGTAAACGATGTATCCCATCAACATGTTGTTTGTCCAGGGCCTGGTCCGTTTCCACGTCCATTTTAACCGAAGGCAATTCGCCTTCGGTTTTTTGTCGAAAAAAAGACGAAGTTTGTGAAAATGAAAAATTGACAACGACTGCTTTTTTTGAAAGAATAGGTGTAGACATGGATAATTGAGGTGAGCAAACGTGCTGTCGGACCGCATCAACTTAACAGCAAAAGACATTCTTGAAAAAGAGTTTAAAATAAGTATGCGCGGATACAATCAAGATGAAGTTGATCGCTTTCTTGATTTAGTCATTAAAGACTATGAAACATTTCATCAAATGATTGAACAATTGCAACAAGAAAATGCAAAATTGAAAAGCCAATTGCAGGAGGCACAAAAACGTCAGCCATCTCAAACAGGAACGACGAACTTCGATATTTTACAACGTCTTTCCAATTTAGAAAAACATGTTTTCGGAAACAAACTTTACGAATAAATATTCCAACCTTTTCTATTGATTTGGCTTATCGTTTCGGATATACTAACATATGCTTACATGAATCATGTTCGGGTAATCGCTGCGATGTGTATGCATCGTAGAGGAAAGTCCATGCTCGCACGGTGCTGAGATGCCCGTAGTGTTCGTGCCTAGCGAATTCATAAGCTAGGGCAGTCTGGCGATGCGCTGGGCTGACGGCAGGGAAAAAGCCTACGTCCTTCAACGGATATGGCTCGACTACCTTTAAAGTGCCACAGTGACGTAGTCTTGCTGGAAACGGCAAGAGTGGAACGCGGTAAACCCCACGAGCGAGAAACCCAAATGATGGTAGGGGCACCTTCTCGAAGGAAATGAACGGAGAGAAGGACAGGCGTACAGCCTGTAGATAGATGATTACCGCCGAAGTACGAGGCGCAAGCCGTTTGCAGTACGACGGAACAGAACATGGCTTACAGAACATGGTTCATGGCATCACTCTCCTGCACAACATCAGGAGAGTTTTTGTTTTTTTTGGGGGAATATGAGGGGAGAGTTTGTGGTGAACAAAAAATTGTCATCTTTGTTTGAAACACATACATTTTTATCTATTGCCCATACGATTATTCAAGAAGCGGACGAAGGAATGATTGTGACGGATAGTGAAGGGCATATTTTATTAGCTAATCCAGCTTTTGAAACGGTGACGGGTTATACGCAAGAAGAAGTGCTCGGTAAAAAACCGAATATTCTTCGTTCTGGACTACACGATCGCAAGTTTTATGAAAACATGTGGGAAACGATACGTGATCATGGCGTTTGGAAGGGAGAAATTTGGAATAAACGAAAAAATGGTGAGTTGTTTGTCGAGTGGCTAACAATTAAAGCTATTTATGATGCCGCTGGAAGAACAACGCATTATGTAGCCATTTTTTCAGATGTCACACAACATAAGCGAACGATGGAGCAACTTGCTCGATTATCGAACTACGATTTGTTGACCAACGTTCCAAATCGACAATTATTTACGAAACGTCTACAACATTTGCTTGATATGGCACGCCGTTACAATCAACAGCTAGCGATTTTATTTCTTGATTTAGATCGATTTAAATATATTAATGACGAACTCGGTCATTATAGTGGAGACATATTGTTAAAAAAAGTGGCCAATCGTCTAAAAAAGCGACTGCGCACGAAAGATACGTTAGCTCGCATTGGTGGAGATGAATTTGTTGTTATTTTACCTAAACTAAAAGACGTTCAAGAAGCTGTTAGCATAGCAGAACAAATGATTGAATCATTACAAGCTCCTTTTCTATTACATAACAAAGATATATACATCTCGGCAAGCATTGGGATAAGCATGTATCCAAACGACGGAGATGATGGGGAAACGTTATTACGTCGTGCCGATCGCGCTATGCAAAAAGCGAAAGAAAGCGGAAGAAATCGTTTTGAACTATATACGGCTAAATTAGACTATCAAAGCGAAGTAGTGACGTTAGAAAATTATTTACGAAAAGCGATTGAACGAAATGAATTATTTGTTTGCTATCAACCGATTGTCAATATGAAAACGAAAAAAATTGAAGCATTAGAGGCGTTAATGCGTTGGAAACGACCGAATATCGGGTTCGTTTCTCCTGCGCAATTTATTCCATTAGCAGAAGAAACAGGACTGATTGTTCCGATGACGAAGTGGCTATTTGAACAAGCATGTGTACATATGAAGGCGATTCATCAATTCGCTCCCCACGTAAAAATCGGAATAAACATTTCTGCTGTTCATTTTCAACAAGATGATTTCGTTCAGCAATTATCGACGATCGTCAAAAAACATGATGTACATCCGCGCTTTTTTAAATTAGAACTGACGGAAAGTACGATTATGCCAAATGCAGAGGAATCTGTTCAAAAACTTGTACAGTTAAAACAGTGTGGTTTTAAACTAGCTATTGATGACTTTGGGACAGGTTTTTCTTCATTAAGTTATTTGCACCGTTTCCCAATCGATATTTTAAAAATTGATCAATCGTTCATTCGTCGCCTCTCTTTATATAGCGATGATGCGACGATCGTCTCAACAATTATTATGATGGCGCATCATTTGCATTTATCTGTCGTGGCCGAAGGGGTCGAAACAGAGCAACAATATGAATTTTTAAATAAACAACAATGTGATATGGCACAAGGATATTACATTGCTAAACCGATGCCAATCGACGAGGTACAACAATTTGTTCAAGAATGGGACGAATACATCAATGAAAGGTGAATGAATATGAGACAGATCACATTAATTGCTACTGCAGCAATGGGGCTTGAGTCGATCGTTGCAGATGAAGTGCGTGCGCTCGGGTATGATTGTCAAGTGGACAATGGAAAAGTGACATTTGTGGCGGACGAGCGAGCGATTTGTCGCACAAATTTATGGCTTCGCACAGCTGACCGTGTAAAGGTAAAAGTAGGGGAATTTCGCGCAACGACGTTTGATGAGTTATTTGAACAAACAAAAGCGCTTCCGTGGGCACAGTTTTTACCGGTTGATGCCCAATTCCCTGTTGTGGGAAAATCAGTAAAATCAACATTGTTTAGTGTATCCGATTGCCAAGCGATTGTAAAAAAAGCGATTGTAGAACATTTAAAGCAACATTACGGTGTTTCGTGGTTTGAAGAAACGGGTGCGTTGTTTCGTATTGAAGTTGCTCTCCATAAAGATGTTGCTACATTAACGATCGATACGAGCGGGGCAGGGTTGCATAAAAGAGGATATCGCGTAAGACAAGGAGAAGCACCATTAAAAGAAACATTAGCGGCAGCGCTCGTTCGGTTGACGAATTGGACACCAGATCGTCCATTCGTTGATCCGTTTTGTGGGTCGGGAACGATTGCGATTGAAGCGGCGCTGATTGGTCAAAATATCGCACCAGGATTTAACCGCGATTTTGTATCTGAACAATGGAGTTGGATTCCACCTCATTTATGGGATGAAGCGCGGGAAGAGGCGGAAGATTTAGCACGCTATGATCAACCGCTACATATTGTCGGATTTGATATTGATCACCGCATGGTCGACATCGCGAAAACAAACGCACAAGAAGCAGGATTAGCAGATTTGATTACATTTAAACAAATGCAAGTGAAAGATTTTCGAACGAAAGAGGAATATGGCGTCATCGTCGGCAATCCTCCTTATAGTGAACGATTAGGAGAAAAGGAAGAAGTAGAACAGTTATATCGGGAAATGGGAAAAACATTCGCTGCACTCGATACGTGGTCGATTTATATATTGACCTCTCACCGCCATTTTGAGCAATTGTACGGGAAGCAAGCGACAAAACGTCGAAAACTATTTAACGGTTTCATTGAAACACAATATTATCAATTTTGGGGACCTCGTCCGCCACGTTCTTAGAAAAAGCTGTCTTGCTGGCAGCTTTTTCTTTTCAACTTCATTGACTTCTTTCCTTTTTTGAACGATAATTAATGTTTGTGTACTTCGTTTAAATTGATGGAGGGGCTAAAAAAGTATGAGCAAATATCCGTTTGCATTAAGTAAAAATGAAAATTTTTTTGATAAATTAAATGAATGGATCGGGGACGTATTTTATGATATTTTACCAGAAGCAGGTTTTGAATTACGTGATGAGCAAATTTTTATGGCATTTCAACTTGAGCGAGCGTTTAAAGAGAAAAAAGTGATGTTTGCTGAAGCCGGAGTAGGAACAGGAAAAACGATTGTATATTTACTTTACGCCATTTGCTATGCACGATATATTGGAAAACCTGCCATCATTGCATGTGCAGATGAAACATTAATTGAACAGCTTGTAAAAAAAGAAGGAGATATTGCTAAAATTTCACGCGTTTTAAACATAAACATCGACGTTCGCCTAGCGAAATCGCCCGATCAATATTTATGTTTAAACAAATTAGACGATATATTGATGACGGAAGAAGAGGAATTATATGAACAAATTTTTGACGAATTGCCTTCATTTGTTCATGACCATGCTCCGCTCCAAACGTTTTACCATTATGGCGATCGAAAAGATTACGCTCACTTAAGCGATGAGCAATGGTCAAAAATTGCTTGGGATCCGTTTCAAGACTGTTTAGCGTGTGAAAAACGTCATCGTTGTGGGCAAACGTTATCGCGCGATTACTATCGCAAAGCGACGGATTTAATTATTTGTTCTCACGATTTTTATATGGAACATATTTGGACGTATGAAGCACGGAAACGTGAAGGGCAGTTACCACTTTTACCTGAAGCGAGCTGTGTCATTTTTGATGAAGGACATTTATTAGAATTTGCTGCTCAAAAAGCGTTAACATACCGTATGAAAGAGACGACATTAGAAACGTTGCTTTCTCGTTTATTAGAAAATGATATTCGCGAACAATTAGCTTATTTAATCGAAGATACATTAGAACTTAGTGCACGATTTTTTGATGAATTGATGAATCATGCTAAAGCGGTACCAGGATCTAATCGTCAAGAATTAACGTTCACTCCGTCTCTGTCACAACTAGCACAAACGTTACGAACAAAAGTTGAACAAATTGGAGACGAGCTCGTATTTGAGAGTGAGACGTATACGATCGACCATTATCAATTGAAAGTTGTTGATGAATACTTAGATCAAATTCACCATTCACTATATTTATTCATTCATAATCGGGATGCGATTACATGGCTCGAATCGTCGCTCGATGGCAACACGCTTGTTATTATGCCGAGAACGGTCCAAGAAGTGTTGCGCGAAAAAGTGTTTTCTAAACGTATTCCATTTATTTTTTCATCTGCCACATTATCGAATGAAAAATCATTTGATTATATGGCAAAAAGTCTGGGTATTGATGAGTATGTATCATTTCATGTTGATTCCCCGTTTGACTATGATGAACAAATGACGATTTATATGCCGATATTTGAAAATAACGAACGCATATTTGAAAAGAAATACGCATACGCTATCGAAAAAATTCGGGAAACAAACGGGCGTGCACTTGTGTTGTTTCCAACGCGTGAACAATTAAATGAATTTAAAGCTCGTGCTCAGCAAGAAGAAGGATTCACTTTTTTATTTGAAGGGGATCAAGAAATTAGCGAACTTGTTTCTCGTTTTCAAAATGAAGAAGAAACGGTTTTATGTGCCCAACATTTATGGGAAGGATTAGACATTCCTGGTCCGTCACTAAGCAACGTCATCATTTGGGCGCTCCCTTATCCGCCAAATGACCCTGTTTTTCAAGCGAAACGAAAACAAACAGACAATCCATTTTGGGAAGTGGACGTTCCGTATATGATTTTACGATTACGACAAGGGGTAGGCAGACTTATTCGCCAACGAGATGATCGGGGAATTGTATGTATTTTTGTGACAGACGATGAACCTATGCAAGTGATTGAAACAATAAAGCGTGTACTGCCGACAGACGTACATCAAAAATGAAGGAATATTTATAAGTATTGTAGAATAACAAATACAATGGAATGGAGGGAGAAGATGAAAAAAAATATTCAAGCAGTAGAGAAGCAGTTTTTACAGTATGTCAAAAAAATAATGGCATATAAAGAAGCGATTTCGCTTATGTATTGGGACTTACGTACAGGGGCGCCGAAGAAAGGGATTGACCAACGCTCGGAAGTGATCGGAATGTTATCACAAGAGGTGTTTCATATGTCAACGTCCGAGCAAATGGCCGCATATATTGCGGAACTTTCAGCGAAATCTGTACAAGAACAAGTATCGCCGGTCACTCGTTATACGTTAGCAGAATGCCAAAAAGAGTATGAACGCAACAAAAAAATTCCTGCTGATGAATACAAACAATATGTCATTTTACAATCGAAAGCAGAGAGTGTGTGGGAAGAAGCGAAAGCGAAATCTGACTTTTCGCTTTTTGAACCATACTTAAAGCAACTTGTTGATTTCACAAAACGCTTTGTCACATATTGGGGGACAAATGGACACCCATATAATACGTTATTAGATTTATACGAACCTGGTGTGACTGTCGACTTGTTAGATGATGTGTTTTCAAAATTACGCAATCATATTGTTCCGCTCGTTCAACAAATTAACGAGTCGCGACACAAGCCGGAAACGAACTTTTTATTTCAGTCATTTCCGAAAGAAAAGCAACGAGCGTTTAGTCTAGTCCTCTTAAAAGAATTAGGCTACGATTTTGATGCAGGACGACTTGATGAAACTGTACATCCTTTTGCGATAACATTAAATGAAGGGGATGTCCGAATTACAACAAAATATGACGAAAACGATTTTCGAACAGCAGTATTTGGTACAATTCATGAATGCGGCCACGCTCTTTATGAACAGAACATCTCTAAAGAATGGGCAGGTACACCGCTTTATGATGGTACGTCGATGGGCATTCATGAGTCGCAGTCGCTGTTTTATGAAAACTTTATTGCTCGTCATTATTCATTTTGGAAGCGATATTATAGCTTGCTACAACAATATGCTCCGCATTTTGTTGACGTTTCATTGGATGATTTTTATCGCGCAATTAATGAGTCCAAACCGTCTCTTATTCGCATTGAAGCGGATGAGTTGACGTATCCATTACATATTATCATTCGATATGAAATGGAAAAAGCGTTGTTTGATGACGCAATTGAAGTAAGAGATTTACCACATATTTGGAATGAAAAATATGAGGCGTATTTAGGTGTTCGTCCAAAACGTGATGCAGAAGGGATTCTTCAAGATGTTCATTGGGCTGGGGGAAGTTTTGGTTATTTTCCGTCATACGCCCTCGGATATATGTATGCCGCCCAGTTTAAATATGCAATGGAGAAAGAGTTGACAAATGTTGATCAGTTGATTGAAAACGGGGAATTCGGGCGTATTCGAGAGTGGCTTACAAACCATATTCATCAATATGGAAAGACGAAAAAGCCGCTTGAGATTTTACATGAAGTAACTGGAGAGGGGTTAAATCCAACTTACTTGATTCTCTATTTGGAAGACAAATATAAACATATTTATCGATTATAAAAAGACCGGGCAAACGCCCGGTTTTTTTACCAAAGTTTAAATCCTTTTGAGCCAGGAGGTGCATTTTGGATCATATCGATAAATGGAACAGTATATGCAATTAAAATGAGTACAACAGCAATGCCGATCCATAATTTCCAGTTTTCAAATACGAGTGGTGTACGCTCAGCCTGTTCAGCAACTTCAGCAACTGGAAACTCTGTCTCACCTTTTGGAGCGAAAAATGCTAAGTTTGTAACGATAATGAGCACAAGAATAATACCGATGAATAAGATTGTTCCGCCAACTGCTTGAGCGATTTGGTAAGGAATCCACTCTAGCGCTTGTGGTGCATCTCCGTATGTTGAAAATGCTGAACGGCGAGGAGCGCCAAGCAACCCTGCAAAGTGCATTGCACTAGACATGAAAATCATACCAATCGACCAAACGATCGTTTGAATGATCGCTAAACGGTTCATCGCTTTTGTCATCACACGTCCTGTTAAATGTGGGATGAGCCAATAAGCTGCACCAAAGAATGTCAATACAACGGTTGTCGCTAATGTTAAGTGGAAGTGGCCCGTTACCCAAATCGTGTTATGAACAACTTGGTTTAATTGATGTGATGCGTTGACAAGACCACCAGCACCAGCAGGGATAAAGAACAACATACCGATAAAAGGTGCAAAGAAACGGGCATCACCCCAAGGGAGTTTACGTAACCATCCGAACAATCCTGTTGCTCCTTTAGAGCGACCGTACATCTCAAACGTTGCAAACATTGAAAACGCAGTCATTAATGATGGAATGACAACCATAAACGTTAAAACAACTTGTAAGTATTTCCAAGCTGGATCGATTCCAGGTTCCACAAGCTGATGGTGGAAGCCAACAGGAATTGAGAAAATTAAGAATAAAATGAATGACATGCGAGCAAGAGAATCAGAAAACATTTTTCCACCGATAATTTTCGGAATAATTGCATACCAAATCATATATGCAGGCAATAACCAGAAATATACGAGCGGGTGACCGAAATACCAGAATAATGTTCGGCTTACAAGTACGTTAATACGATCGACATAACCTAATGACCAAGGAATAAGTTGGAATAATACAGTTGCTGCAACACCTAGCGAGCAAACGAGCCATAACACCATGTTAACAACAGACATGAACGTAAGTAACGGACTTACTTGACCAGGATGAGCTTTTTTCCATTTTGCATAATGAGCGAACATCGCAAATCCACTTACCCAGCTACCGACAACAACAAGTGTTAAACCAATATAAAAACCTGCGTGTGCTTGTAGTGGTGCATAGAATGTATATAAAACAGAAGCTTCGCCAATTAAAATGTAAAAGGCAGTAATTGCTGTACCAATTGTCATGAGCCAAAAACCGACCCATCCCCAAAAGCGTGCGCGATCAGAAAGCGTTCCAGCCGTCCGACTTACAGCTGCAAATTGAAAACCGATAATGAAAAATGTAGTTAAAACGAGTCCAAGCAATACGCCATGCGTTGTTAAAATTGTATAATAGCTAATGCCTGCCGGTAATTCGAATTTTCCTGAGCGTACAAGCACTTGTAGTAGCCCAGCAAGCCCCCCTAAGGCAAGCGCCACGAAAGCAACATAAATATGAGCCATGGCTAATTTGCCATCACGTGCATCGACTTTCCAAGTTCCGTTTATCATTGTTCAACCACCTTCACTTTCGCCGTCATTAAGTGGTGACCGGCACCGCAATATTCGTTACACAAAATGACATACTCACCGACTTTATCGAATGTTTGTGTATAGCTGCTTACATAACCAGGTTCAACCATCATATTTACGTTTGTTCCAGCCATTTCAAATCCATGAATGACATCTTTCGTTGCTACGTTGATCGTTACTTTTGCTCCTTTTGGAATTTCGACTTGATTTGGCGTGTACGCAAATGCAGAAGCAACGATATTGAGTTGATATTCATTGTCTCCAGTTTTAACAAGACCCGGTTTATCAAATGGTGGTGTTTGATCGACTTTTTCCGGATCGATCGTTGTTAAACAGCTTGGCGGCTGTGTTCCTTGCGCAAATGCACCGACTCCTAAGACAGCTAAAAATACGAATAATGAACCGATGCCGAAAAACAGCCAAATTTTTTCATATTTATGCATGTGCATAACGTCCCGTCTCCTTTCTCTCTATAAACGATTTAAAAACAAGAAATACACGCTTACCCACGTGAAAATGAGGAAAAATCCTAAAAACAAAACAGAAGCGAGCGTTCCTTTCAATGTAGGCTCTTTCTCCACTTTTGTTTTTGGGGTGTTTGTGTTTAATTGGGTTTTCATTTCTATTCCTCCTTTCCTAAATAACCCTTAATTAGAAATGTATACACTTACATCATACAAAACAATTTGCGAAATGAAACGCTTTCTTCGTACATTTCACAAATTGTTCATTCGTTACTTTACCATCATCATAACCGTAAAAATAAGGAGTAGCTGTGACTTTTGTCACACGAATTTTGTGAGGTTGTGAAAAAAGTGTGAAATATTTAGAAAAAGATGGATAAAAAATAAAAAAGAAGCTTACAAACGCAAGCTTCTCTTCGCACTTATTCGTTATCAATTGTTAAAATGAGCTGCAATTCTCCTTTATTTTCAAAGTGAATCGGCACGCGAAATGCTTTATCAAAACCGTAAATTTTTGTTTGACCAACAAGAACAGTAGGAGGAGTGATATCGATTGTAATTCCTTTTTGAAATACGATCGTTGCTAAGTTTCCTGCAATCATATTGCCGAGCTCACCGGTAAATGACTCGAGCATTTCACCTTCTAAAGGCATACCGAACATCGTTTCTCCGATACTTCCAAACATCGTTTCATGCCCTTCAATCATTAGGCGTCCCCGTAAGTCTCCGGTCATCCCAATCAATACACTAATAGACGCTTGAGTGAAAGGTTGTGTAAACAATGAAGGTTTTTCGATTGTCATTGCTAGCGGGATGACAGAGCGAATCGATTCGATCGTTCCGTTTAAAATCGTTGTAATTTTCTCACCTAAAGCCATAAAAGCCCTCCTTTTTTCTTCATCATAACAAATTTTTCGCTTCCATTACATCATTTTTCGACAAATCTAGACAAAGAAAACATAAAAAACATAGTGACGAAACAATAAATTGCGTTATAATGGAAGTGCACAACAACATACCTCCTTTCAAAACGTCGAAAGCTTTCCTCCTATTGTGGTGAGGGAGGCTTTTTTACTTAATATGTATAAAATTCCTTTACCAGAAAAATATTATCATTAATGGTTCATCACCAAAAGATGTACTTGCATCTGCCATTAAAGTATGTTAGCTGTTTCTAGGCGAACCCGCAAGGCAAAACGATGGATATTTCTGTATCCGTACCCCCTACGTTTGATTAGCTTGATCTTGTTATTCGTTCCCTCCATTTTT